>NZ_JAOCFV010000001.1:0-291544 GCF_029842145.1 Stenotrophomonas sp. GD03794 | reverse complement strand
CATCAGCACCAGGCTGAGCACCACCGCGCCGATCGCCGAGTACAGCACCTTCGACGGCGACAACACGAAGAACGCGGCCACCATCAGGCAGGCGTCGTAGGACATCTGCACCTTGCCCGCGCTCCAGCCGCGGGTGCGCTGCAGGTACACCGCCAGGATACCGATACCACCGAGGCTGGCACGGTGCCGGATGAAGAACAGGATGCCCAGGCCGGACAACGCACCGCCCACGATCGCCGAATACAGCGGGTTGATGTGCGAGAAGTCGATCCAGCGCGGCAGCAGGTCGGTCAGCACGCCACAGGCGGTGACCGCAGCGAAGGTCTTCAGGGTGAATTCCCAGCCCATGCGGCGCAGCGCCACCCAGTAGAACGGCAGGTTGACCAGCACGAACACCAGGCCGAAGTTCCAGCCCATCGCGTAGTGCAGCAGGAACGCCATGCCGGCCATGCCGCCGATCATCAGCCCGCCCTTGGCGAAGATGGCCAGGCCCAGCGAGGCCACCATCGTGGCCAGCACCATGCCCTGCACGTCCTCGGCGATCGAGTGACGCAGCGCTTTTTCGTCGGCGGTGGTGCCGGCACTGTCGGGCGGCGGGGTCAGCGGACCAGCGGTGACCAGGTGGCCGTCAGCGTCGTCGCACGGCGCGGGGCCATGGGCGGGAAGGGACATACGGGTGGGGGAACAGCAGGTGGGGAGCAATATTAGACACGATCTGCATGACAGTTGCAGATGAAATCGTTCAGCTGCGCTCGCCCATTCAGGTTATTTCGGAGGCGTCACCGGCAGCACGGCCAGCATGTCCTCGCCATCATCGTCCATGCCGGTCTCGACGAAACCGAAGCTGCCATAGAAGGCGCCCGCCACCGGATTGTGCGGGTTGTAGCAGATCTCGACCTCGGCCAGGCCGGGCGTATCCCGGATCTGCGCCAGCGCCAGTTCCAGCGCGCGCCGCCCGATGCCACGCCCCTGCCAGCGCTGATCGACCATGAACCGCCAGATCGAGATGCGCTGCGGCGTCTCCGGCACCCACATGAAGAACCCGACCAGCTCGCCATCGGCCTGGATGGCGCGGGTCTGGTAGCCGGGATGGAATGCGGCCTGCACCAGCGACCAGGTATTGCCAGCGACGAAGTCCTGCTGCGCCTCGCTGACGTCGAGATCGCATACCGCTTCGTAGTTGTCGGGGGTGATCGCTTCCAGCGTGACCTGCATATGGGCGTCCTGCCTCGGGATGGACTCCCAGTCTGCCCGACCCTGGAGGCCGTGTGGCGATGCCCCACACGGCCGTTCAGCGCAGCGTTGCCTGCTCAGCCGTTGCCGGCCAGGTGGTGCGCCACCAGCGCGTTGGCATGGCCATGGCCCAGCCCATGCTCGCTTTTCAGGAAGCTGACCAGTTCCATGTGTTTCAGGCCCTTCTTCCCCGCCAGCAGCCCGAACCAGTGCGTCACCGGCTGCCCGTAGGTCTTCTCGATGGAGGGGAAGTACGAGGCCGGGCCTTTCGGCTTGGTGTCAGTGCTCATGTGCAGCTCCCGTTGAAGTCATTCATTCGACGAACCACAGTCCCTGAAATCGACATCCCCACACGCCTACACAGAATGGGGTCGGAGCCGTTCCAACAGCTCGCGGGAAATTGTCGAAGGCGGGGCGGCTCAGGTTGCGGGGGCGTGAGCGCCATGGATGGCGCGACCGAGGCTACATGGACGTACTTGCGCCGTCCCCCGCAACCTGAGCCACCCCGCCTCCCACGGGAAGCCAGCTTTTGACGTTGCCATTGACGTTGTTTCGGCAGGTGCCGGGCGCAGCCCGGCCGTATCATCCCGCCATGCCCCGTGAAAACCTCAACGACCTGCAGGCCTTCGTCCACGTCGCCCGCGAAGGCAGCTTCACCAGGGCGGCCGCCCAGCTGGGTGTCTCCCAGTCCGCGCTCAGCCATGCCCTGCGTGGCCTGGAAGAGCGCCTGGGCGTGCGCCTGCTGACCCGGACCACCCGCAGCGTGTCCACCACCGAGGCCGGCGCCCGCCTGCTCAAGACCCTCGCTCCACGCCTGGCCGAGATCGAGGATGAGCTGGCCGCGCTGACGGAGTATCGCGAACGCCCGGCCGGCACCATCCGCATCAACGCCACCGGCCATGCCGCCGAGTACCTTGCCTGGCCGCGGCTGGCGCCTCTGCTGCAGCAGTATCCGGACCTGAAGGTGGAACTGACCACCGACTACGGCCTGGCCGATATCGTCGCCGAGCGCTACGACATCGGCATCCGCCTCGGCGAACGCCTGGCCCGCGACATGATCGCCGTGCCGATCAGCCCACCGCTGCGCATGCGCGTGGTCGGTGCACCCAGCTACTTCCGCCAGCATGTGGTGCCACGGCATCCGCACGACCTGGCCAACCACAACTGCATCACCCTGCGCCTGCCTACGCATGGTGGGCTGATGCCGTGGGATTTCGGCCAGGACGGCAACGAACTGAGCCTGCGCGTGACCGGACAATGGACCTTCAACACCATGGGCATGACCCGTGCTGCCGCGCTGGCCGGCAGCGGGCTGGCCTGGCTGCCGGAGGACCAGGTGCAGCCGATGCTGGACGAGGGCCGCCTGCAGTCGGTGCTGGACGACTGGTGCCCGCACTTCGATGGCTACTACGCGTATTACCCGTCGCGCCGCCACGTCACCGTAGCGATGCGCACGGTGCTTGATGCGCTGCGCGGGCCGATGGCGGGATGAGGTGTGCGGACCAACGGTCCGCACCCACCCCGGTCCGCACCCGCCAGAGGCAGGGTGGCCCGGCGGTCAGCCCTTGGCCTGCGCGGCGCGCTGCGCGTTGTAGCGCTCGCCGACGATGGAGATTTCTTCCAACGTCTGCGCGATGCGCTGCAGCTCTTCCGGTGCGAGCTGCAGGTCAGCCGCGCCCAGGTTCTCTTCCAGGCGGTGGACCTTGGTGGTGCCCGGAATCGGCACGATCCACGGCGCCTGCGCCAGCAGCCAGGCCAGCGCCACCTGCGCCGGCGTCGCGCCGCGTGCTGCAGCAATCGTGGCGATGCGATCAACCAGCGCCTGGTTGGCGCGGCGGGCTTCCACTTCGAAGCGCGGTACGCTGTTGCGGAAATCGTTGGCGTCGAAGGTGGTGTCGGCGTTGATCGCGCCGGTCAGGAAGCCGCGGCCGAGCGGACTGAACGGCACGAAGCCGATGCCCAGTTCCTGCAGAGTCGGCAGCAGCTCGCGCTCGGGCTCGCGCCACCACAGCGAGTACTCGCTCTGCACGGCAGCAACCGGCTGCACCGCGTGCGCACGGCGCACGGTGGCGGCGCTGGCCTCGGACAGGCCGAAGTGGCCAACCTTGCCTTCGGCGATCAGGTCACGCACGGTGCCGGCCACGTCCTCGATCGGCACGTTCGGGTCCACGCGGTGCTGGTAGAACAGGTCGATATGGTCGGTGCGCAGGCGCTTGAGGCTGGCTTCGGCCACCGCACGGATGTTCTCCGGGCGGCTGTCCAGGCCGGTATCGACGCGCGCATCCTTGAAGCCGAACTTGGTGGCGATCACCAGTCTGTCGCGATACGGGACCAGCGCCTGGCCGAGCAGGTCTTCGTTGGTGTACGGCCCGTACACCTCGGCGGTATCGAAGAAGGTCACGCCGCGTTCGACCGCCGCGTGCAGCAGGGCAATGCCCTGGTCCCGCTCCACCGGTTGGCCGTAGCCATGGCTCAGGCCCATGCAGCCCAGGCCCAGGGCGGAAACCTTCAGGCCACTGCGGCCCAGTTCACGTGTCTGCATCGTTGTGCTCCAGAGGGGGAGCGCTGACGATACGCCTGCAAGGGCAACCGATTGAATGGGCAGTGTTGCAGTTGGTCATGACTGGTATTCATCAATACGCGCAGCCGCCCGTCATTCCATGGCCCGCAGGGTGTCAGTGCAACCCGCCAGTTCCACCATCATCCTGCCAGTGTTGCGGAACGCCGGATCCCGTGGCACCCATCGCGCGAACCAACGCTGTTCGCCGTCCACCACGGACTCGAAAATCCACGATGAGCCATCAAGCCCAGCGCTCGAGTCTTCGCCCTGCAACAGCGAAAACGCGGCCGCGACGGCCTTCCATTCCTGCGCACTCAGCGCGCGCGGTGGAGCGCACGTGCCGCCCTTGATGACGGTGGATGGACGTCCGGGCGACGATCCGGGAATCTCGAAATCGCGTGCACTGCGCCCGACGATCCACGCCTGGCCCGCTGCGTTGCGCTGCGCGCGTACTACCACGCCCGGGAAGAATGGGGTATGCCAGACGAAGCGATACGCCTGGATCGGTACGCTGCCACAGCGGAACGACGGCTCCGGCAAGCCATCGAGATCCCGCAGCGCGTCTCTGTAGGATGCCCTCGCAAACCCGGTGAAATCGAGGAACGGAAGCGGGCCCCTGCTACGCCTCTGTGCAGGCGGCGGCAGCAGATACCACGCATGCGCCTGCGGATCGTCGCAGCCCTCGGCCGGGGCAGCCGGTTCGGGGGTACGGGCACAGCCGGCCTGCAGCAGCACGGCGATGGCCAGTATCACGCTCACAGTCGCACGCATGCAGGCCTCCCTGGCAGGTTCACGCCGGCGTGCATCCGGCGCTGCAGTCATCCCGGAGCAGAGGGCACCCGCAGGCGCCCGTCCGGTCACCGGATCTCGGAGATCTCCACGCCATCCAGCCCCTGCGACAGGGTGCGCGCGTCGCCGCCCTGGCTGAGCTTGATGCGTAGGCGCACCTCGTTCTGCGAATCGGCGTAGCGCAGCGCGTCCTCGTAGCTGATCTCGCCAGCCTGGTACAGCTCGAACAGGCTCTGGTCGAAGGTCTTCATGCCCAGCTGGACCGAGTCCTTCATCACTTCCTTCAGCTTGTGGATCTCGCCGTCGCGGATGTAGTCCTGCACCAGCGGCGTGCCCAGCAGGATCTCCATCGCCACCTTGCGCGAACGGCCATCGGGCGACGGAATCAGCTGCTGCGCAACCACGCCCTTGAGGTTCAGCGACAGGTCCATCAGCAGCTGGTTGCGGCGGTCTTCCGGGAAGAAGTTGACGATGCGGTCCATCGCCTGGTTGGCGTTGTTGGCATGCAGGGTGCACAGCACCAGGTGGCCGGTTTCGGCGAATGCGATGGCGTGGTCCATGCCTTCGCGGGTACGCACCTCGCCGATCATGATCACGTCCGGCGCCTGGCGCAGGGTGTTCTTCAGGGCCGCTTCCCAACTGTCGGTATCGATGCCGACTTCGCGCTGGGTGATGATGCAGCCCTCGTGCTTGTGCACGAACTCGATCGGGTCTTCGATGGTGATGATGTGGCCGGTCGAGTTCTGGTTGCGGTAGCCGATCATCGCTGCCAGCGAGGTCGACTTACCGGTACCGGTGGCACCGACGAACAGGATGATGCCGCGCTTGGTCATCGCCAGCGTCTTGATGATCGGCGGCAGGCTCAGCTCTTCCACGGTCGGAATGCGCGTCTCGATGCGACGCAGCACCATGCCGACCTGGTTGCGCTGGTAGAAGCAGCTGACGCGGAAGCGGCCGACACCGGACAGGCCGATGGCGAAGTTGCACTCGTGGGTCTTCTCGAATTCCTCGCGCTGCGCCGGGGTCATCACGTTGAGGACCAGGTCGCGGCTCTGCTGCGGCGTGAGCGGGGTCTGCGTGATCGGCGAGATCTTGCCGTTGACCTTCATCGCCGGCGGCATGCCTGCGGTGATGAACAGGTCCGAGGCGCGCTGGTGCGCCATCAGCTTGAGGAACGAAGTGAAATCGATGGTGGTCGCGGTGGTGTTCACGGCGGGCTCCCAATGGGGCATGTACCAGGAAACGGTCGGAGGCGGAAACGGCGCGGGAACGGCGGCGCACTGGCGCACGCCGCCCCGTGGCTGCCCGCCTTACTCGAACAGGCGCTTGTCCTTGGCGTAGTCGCGGGCCTGGTTGCGGGTGATCAGGCTGCGCTTGACCAGGTCCTGCAGGTGCTGGTCCAGGGTCATCATGCCGTACTGCTGGCCGGTCTGGATGGCCGAGTACATCTGCGCCACCTTGTCCTCGCGGATCAGGTTGCGGATGGCCGGGGTGCCGACCATGATTTCCCACGCAGCGGTACGACCACCACCGACCTTCTTCAGCAGCGCCTGCGAGATCACCGCACGCAGCGATTCGGACAGCATCGAACGCACCATCGGCTTTTCGCCGGCCGGGAACACGTCGATGATACGGTCGATGGTCTTGGCCGCCGAGCTGGTGTGCAGGGTGCCGAACACCAGGTGGCCGGTCTCCGCGGCGGTCAGCGCCAGGCGGATGGTTTCCAGGTCGCGCAACTCGCCGACCAGGATGATGTCCGGATCCTCACGCAGCGCCGAGCGCAGCGCTTCGTTGAAGCCATGCGTGTCGCGGTGCACTTCGCGCTGGTTGATCAGGCACTTCTGCGAGGTGTGCACGAATTCGATCGGATCCTCGACGGTGAGGATGTGGCCGTATTCGTTCTTGTTGATGTAGTCGATCATCGCCGCCAGCGTGGTCGACTTGCCCGAACCGGTCGGACCGGTCACCAGGATCAGGCCCTGCGGCTGCTGGATCACTTCGCGGAACAACGGCGGGCAGGCCAGGTCCTCGAGGGTGAGCACCTCGGACGGAATGGTACGGAACACCGCACCGGCGCCGCGGTTCTGGTTGAACGCGTTGACACGGAAGCGCGCCAGCGACGGGATCTCGAAGGAGAAGTCCACTTCGAGGAATTCCTCGTAATCGCGGCGCTGCTTGTCAGACATGATGTCGTACACCAGCGCGTGGACCTGCTTGTGGTCCAGGGCTGGGATGTTGATCCGGCGCACGTCGCCGTCCACGCGGATCATCGGCGGCAGGCCTGCGGACAGATGCAGGTCGGACGCTTTGTTCTTTACGGAAAACGCCAACAGCTCGGCGATATCCATGAGCGGCTACTCCCCAATAACGGCTTCGACTGGAAGGATCTTTCCCCGGGCGGCAGTATAGCCTCCTGATTCAACGGAACGCGTTACGTGGCCACTCCCCTGCCCCAGATCCTGAGCAACCTGCACGCCGCCGCCGAGGCCGCTGGCAGGCCCGATCCACGCCTGCTGGCGGTGTCCAAGACCCAGCCGGCCGAGGCCGTGGCGGCGCTGGCCGCGCAGGGCCAGCACGCCTTCGGCGAGAACTACGTGCAGGAAGCACTGGCCAAGATGCAGGCGCTGCAGCACCTGGCGCTGGAATGGCACCTGATCGGCCACCTGCAGTCGAACAAGGCCGAGGCCGTGGCCAGCCATTTCGACTGGGTGCAGAGCGTGGACCGTCCCAAGCTGGTGACCGCGCTGGCACGCCATCGCCCGGCCACGCGCGGCCCGCTGAACGTACTGATCCAGGTCAACATCGACGATGAATCCAGCAAGCATGGCTGTGCACCGGAAGACGTGGATGCACTGGCCGCCGCGATTGCCGCCGAACCCAGCCTGCGCCTGCGTGGCCTGATGGCGATTCCCGCACCGTGGCCGGAAGCGGAGCGCCGTCGGGATGCATTCGTGCGCATGCGCACACTTTTCCAGTCGCTGGCTGCCCAGCACGCGCAGATCGACACGCTGTCGATGGGCATGAGCAGCGACTACGCCGAAGCCATCGCCGAGGGTGCCACCCTGGTGCGCATCGGCACCGCCCTGTTCGGCGCCCGCCCGCGCCCGGCCTGACTTTCCAAGGAGACTTCCATGGCAGCTGATTCCATCACCTTCATCGGCGGCGGCAACATGGCCCGCAGCCTGATCGCCGGCCTGATCCGCCAGGGCGTGCCTGCCGCACACATCCACGTAGCCGAACCGGTCGCAGCACTGCGCGAGTCACTGGCGGCGGACTTCGGCGTGCAGGTGCACGACAACGCAACCGATGCGGCCGCACAGGGCCGCACCTGGCTGCTGGCGGTGAAGCCGCAGGTGCTGCGCGATGTGTGCCAGTCGCTGCAGGCGCTGGCGCAGGCGAACCGGCCATTGGTGGTGTCGATCGCCGCCGGCATCACCAGCGCGCAGCTGGAACGCTGGCTGGGTGGCAGCCTGGCGGTGGTGCGCGCGATGCCCAACACCCCCGCCCTGCTCGGCGCCGGCGTGACCGGCCTGTATGCCACGCCATCGGTGGATGCACAGCAGCACGCGCGCGCCGAACAGGTGCTGGCCAGTGCCGGGCGCACGGTGTGGATCGACAGCGAATCGCTGATGGATTCGGTCACTGCGGTGTCCGGCAGCGGCCCCGCCTACGTATTCCTGCTGGCAGAAGCGATGGAAGCGGCGGGGATCGCCCAGGGCCTGCCGGCCGACGCTGCGCGTGCGCTGGTGGTGCAGACCCTGCTGGGAGCCTCGCGCATGCTTGATGAGGCCGGTGAAAGCCCGGCCGAGCTGCGCCGTCGCGTGACCTCGCCGAACGGCACCACCCAGGCCGCGATCGAGCGCTTCCAGGCCGGTGGTTTCGAGGCGCTGGTGGACACGGCGTTGCGCGCCGCGCAGGTGCGCGGGCAGGAGTTGTCTGCGGCGAATGATTGATCTCCTGGGGTCAGATCTCTTTGCCGAGGCAAAGGGATCTGACCCCGGCTCGCCCGACGATCACCGCCCCAATGTGGCCATGACGAAATCGACGAAGCACTGCAACCGCGGGCGCGGCCGTCGATCCGGCAGGTAGATCAGATGCATCGGCCGCGGCTCGGGCAGGTAGTCGCGCAGCAGCGGCTTCAACCGCCCGGCCGCGATCTCGCCGGCCAGCAGCGCGGTCGGCTGCAGCACCAGTCCGGCCCCGGCCACGGCGGCCTCGCGCAACGCGACTCCATCGTTGCAGGTCAACCGCGCCTCCCAATCCACCTGTTCGCCGTTGGCCAGCTGCCAACCATGGCCGCCGCGCCAGGCCAGGTGGCTGAGGCAATCATGCCCCTGCAGATCCGCAGGCGTGCGCGGCGTGCCGCGCCGGCGCAGGTACGACGGCGCCGCACACAGGCTCATCGCATAGGGGGGCAGCGGCCGCGCCACCACCTCCTGCGATGGCAGCGGCCCGACCCGGATCGCCACGTCGAAGCCATCCTCGATCAGGTCCACGCGGCGGTTGCTCAGGTCCAGTTCGATGTTCAGCAACGGCTGCTCACGCAATAGTCCGGACAGTACCGGCGCCAGCACGCAGCTGCCCCAGGTAGTCGGCGCGCTGACCCGCAGCAGGCCACGCGGCTGCACTTGCAGGCCGGCGACATCGGCCTCGGCCTGCTGCACCTGCTCCAGCACCTGCCGGCACCCGGCCAGGTAGGCGCTGCCGGCTTCGGTCAGGCGCTGGCGGCGGGTGTTCCGTTGCAGCAGCGCGGTACCCAGGTGCGCCTCCAGCTGCTGGATGTACTTGCCGACCATCACCGCCGACACCTGCAGCTGTTCGGCAGCTCCTGCAAAGCTCCCGGACTCGGCCACGGCGACGAAGGCCTGCATGCAGCGAAGGGTATCCATTGCTAATCCAGAGTTAGGAATCTGCGAAGCATACGCCGCTTACCTAACCCCACTGTGAGGGCGCAGACTGCGCTCATTCCCCCTCTCGCAAGGAACGGCCATGAAGATTCTCCTCGTCGGTGCCAGCGGCACCCTCGGCCAGGCAGTCGCCCACCAGCTCGGCCAGCAGCATCAGATCCTCGCCGCCGGCCGCAACAGCGGTGAGCTGCGCGTCGACCTGACCGACGACGCCAGCGTTGCCGAACTGTTCGCGCGTACCGGCCCGGTCGATGCGGTGATCTCAACCGCTGGCAAGCTGCACTTCGGCCCGCTGCAGGAGATGACGCCCGAGCAGTTCAACCTCGGCCTGCAGGACAAGCTGCTGGGCCAGGTGCGACTGGCACTGGCCGCGCAGCACCACCTCAACGCCGGCGGTTCGATCACCCTGACCAGCGGCATCGTCAGCGCACAGCCGATCCGCGATGGCGTCAACGCCACCTCGGTGAATGCCGCACTGGAGGGCTTCGTGCGCGCCGCCGCACTCGAGCTGCTGCCGCGCGGCCTGCGCATCAACGTAGTCAGCCCGAACGTGCTGATCGAATCAATGGCGGCCTACGGCCCCTACTTCCCTGGCTTTGAAGCGGTGAGCGCGCAGCGTGCGGCGCTGGCTTTCCAGCGCGCGGTGGAAGGTATCCAGAGCGGCGAGACGATCACGGTCTGGTAAGAAAAAAGGGGACGGAGGGGATTAAGTCGTTAATGCACAAACGACTTAATCCCCTCCGTCCCCTTTTCGCGGGTCACTCCCAGCGCATCGGGCCGTCGCCGCGCTCGCCGAGCACATCCCCCGGGTTGGCCAGGCGGCAGCGCTGCAGCGACAGGCAGCCGCAGCCGATGCAGCCGGTCAGTTCGTCGCGCAGCAGTTGCAGCATGTGGATGCGTTCCTCCAGCTCGGTGCGCCAACGCGCGGACAGCTTGGCCCAGTCGGCCTTGGTCGGTGCGCGCCCCTCGGGCAGGCTTTCGAAGGCACGGCCGACCGCTTCCAGCGGCATGCCCACGCGCTGCGCGACGCGGATCACCGCCAGCCGGCGCAGCACGTCGCGGCTGTAGCGGCGCTGGTTGCCCGAGGTGCGCAGGCTGCTGATCAGCCCCTTGCGCTCGTAGAAATGCAGCGCGGAAACCGCCACGCCACTGCGCTGGGCGACTTCGCCCACGCTCAGTTCCTGGGACACCATTGCTTGACCTCAACTGCTGTTGAGGTGTCATGCTGCTATCTTCGCCGCCAGTTGACAAGCGCGGCCCGCATCTGACCCGTATGACCCCGACCCTCTCGACCGCCGACGCCATCGCGCCGTCCGATACGTCGATCCTGTCCTCGCGCTACCGCGCCACCACCATCGGCATGGTGGCGCTGGTGGCGCTGCATGCCTTCGAGGCCCTGGCGGTGGCCGCCGCCATGCCCACCGTGGCCGAGGCGCTGGATGGTCTGCGCCTGTATGCGCTGGCCTTCGGCGGTACCCTGGCCACCAGTGTGATCGGCATGACCCTGGCCGGACGCTGGGCCGACCGCCATGGCCCCGCCAGGCCACTGTGGTACGGCCTGGCCTGCTTCGTGCTGGGCCTGCTGCTGGCCGGCTTTGCGATGCGGATGGGCATGCTGGTGGCCGGGCGCCTGCTGCAGGGCCTGGGTGCGGGCGCGATCTCGGTTTCACTGTACGTGATGGTCGGGCGCAGCTATCCCGAACACCTGCGCCCGAAGGTATTCGCCGCGTTCTCGGCCGGCTGGGTGGTGCCGTCGATGATCGGCCCCGCGCTGAGCGGGTTGATCGTGCAGCATCTCGGCTGGCGCTGGGTGTTCCTGGCGGTACCGCTGCTGGCGGTCCCGGCCGCGCTGCTGCTGCGCCCGGCGCTGGCACGCATGCAGCCCACTCATGCTGCCAGCAGCGACGATGGACGCGGCAGCGTGGTGCGCTGGGCCGGCGGTGCTTCGCTGGCGGCGCTGCTGCTCTACTTCGGCGGCCAGCAGCAGGGCCTGCCTGCGCTGCTCTGCATCGGCGTGGCCATGCTTGCGCTGCTGTTCTGCGTGCACCGCCTGTTGCCAGCCGGCACGCTGCTGCTGCGCCGCGGATTGCCCAGCGTGATCGCGCTGCGCGGCATCGCCGCTGCGGCCTTCTTCGCCTGTGAGGCCTACCTGCCACTGCTGTTGCAGCGCGAACGCGGGCTCTCGCCCAGCTGGGCCGGTGCCGTGCTCAGTCTTGGTGCACTGGGCTGGTTCGCCGGTTCATGGCTGCAGGGCCACCACCAGCGCGGCTGGTCACGCCAGCAGCTGCTGCGCGTTGGCACACCGCTGATGACGATCGGCATCGCCGCCACACTGGCCGTGCTGTTCAACGCAGTGCCGCTGCCGGTGGCCCTGGTCGGCTGGGCCATGACCGGCTTCGGCATGGGCATGATCTACGCCAGCCTGTCGGTGCTGACGCTGTCGTTGTCCGCGCCGCATGAGCAGGGCGCCAACACCTCGGCGCTGCAGTTGAGCGAGGCGCTGTCGGTGACCACCGCGCTGGCGGTTTCCGGTGCGCTGTTCGCGCTGTTCGTGGAAGCCGCGCCGCACACCGGCTACCTGCTGTGCCTGGCGATCACCTTCGGCCTGGCGCTGCTGTCCACAGTGATCGCGCGGCGGGTGTAGGCAGCCGCATTGCGATAGTGCCGGCCGCTGGCCGGCAACCTCACGAACGCTGGAATGTCCAGATAATGCCGGCCAGCGGCCGGCACTACCGGGTACCCGTCCCCATGTCATCGATATCCCGGTGCAGGATGCGCCGCACTTCCAGCACGGCCTGCGGGGTCTCCTGCACGCTGTGACCGGAAATGATCACCTTCTCCGACAACGCACCCGGCAGGTGCGCACTCCAGTACGGCACCAGCCCGTCATCGGACTTTTCCACCGGCAGTTCCGGTTTGCGCTGGGCGATGATCGAGTGGTACTTCAGGCCCGCTTCGATCGGCAGCTGCGCAGCGGCCTTCACGAACGGATCGCTGGCCTTGAGGTTGTCGATGCTGTTGGGAATCTTCGGCTTGGCGGTGCCGTCCTCCTGCTGCTCGGCCTGTGCGAGTGCCATGAACACGTCCTCGAACTTGCCGAGGATGGTCAGCGGCAGACGCACCAGGCGACCGATCAGGCGACCGACCTTGTTGCCGGCAATGTCGGTGCCCTGGTGCGGCGCGGCGATGAAGATCGCACGCTCCACGTTCGGCTGTGCCTTGAAATGCAGCAGCGGACCCAGCTTGTTCTGCACCCGCTTCAGCCGTTCCCCCTTCAGGTCGTAGTTGGCCAGCAGGTCGTTCCACAGTACATCGCCGGAATCGCTCACCAGCAGGCGCGCCAGCACGCCGCCCATGCTGTGACCGATGTAGACCATGTCCTTCGACGCACGCGTGCTGCCGTTGGGATCGAAATGCTTCAGCGTGTCGTTGAATGCATTGGCGATCTCGTAGCGGTTCAGCGCGATCGGCGCATTGGTCGGGTAATAGACCTGCCACACCTGGAACTGCTGGCGCAGCTCGGGGTCACCCATGATCTCGTTGGCCAGGTTCACCCACGCTTCCGGGCTGCTGGCCAGGCCGTGCAGCATGAAGATGATGCGGCGGTTCGGGTCCCACGGCTGCATCAGGTAGATGTGCGGCTCGCCGATGCCCTCGCTCATGCCGAACAGGGTACGCAGCGACTGCCGGGCGAAGCCACTCTGCGCCAGCCACAGGCCGTAGGCGGCAGTGAAGTTGCCGGCCAGCGGTACCTGCTCACCGTGCAGAGTGATGCGCTCGGTCGCTTCCGGCGAATAGGCATCCAGCTCGACCCGGCGCGTGCGCATCACGTCTTCCAGGCTGCTGCCTTCGAACCGCAGAAGCGCAGTGACGTTGATCGAGGACATCTCACTGAACTCGGGCACCGAATCGTCATGGCGGTGGCGGCGGCCACGACGCTCGTCGTCCTCGTCGTCCTGCGCGGTTTCAGCCTTCGGGCCGTCGGGCGCGATCACTGGCGCGACCAGTTTCGGCGGGTCCATCACCATCACCAGCTCGGCACCGAAGCCATCGCGGCGATAGGTGCTGCGCAGGCCGACGAAGCTGACCGTTCCCGCTGGCACCAGCTGCGCCGGAATGCTCTTCAGACCCAGCTGCTGGTAGTTGGAGGCCAGCGACCAGCTACCGACCGTGAGCGGCTTCGTGTAGTCCTCGCCGGCCAGCGCAGCGGCACGTGCGCGCACGAACAGCACCACCGCCGCCTTCTCGGCCGCGTAGTTGTAGTAGTCACGCACCTGCGTCTGCCGGTCCTCGAACGCACGGTCGGACGGCGAGCGGCCGCTGTAGAACAGGTACGCGTACGCATAGCGCGCGGCCTCCAGCCACGCATCCAGCGCCGCATCGCTCATCGGCGGATCACCGGCAGCGGTCTTCTTCGGCGTCATCGCCAATGCAGCCTTCACCCACAGTTCGGACAGCGCCGACAGCCGCTGCTCGACATTGAGGTCGTCGGTCATCAGCAACGTGCTGCGGCAGACCAGGAAGTCCTTCTCGCACTGCGATTCGTCCAGGCCCGCTGCGCTGAGCGTTTCACGCGCGGCCGGGCTGAGCTTGCCGGTGTTGAGCACATCGGCGCGCTTGTTGACCAGCGAATCACTGGATTTGACCTGCTTGACGGTGACCATCGCGCAGCCGCTGCTGCCCAGCAGCAGGAAGGCGGCGAACAACACCGGCAGCAGGCGCTGCCAGCGGGTCAGAAAGAGTTGGGTCATTACTGCGGGTCCTGCTCGGTGCCGGGCACGCCCTGGCGGATCACGGTGGAGAAATGCTCGCCATCACCCAGGTCCAATGCGCGCTGGGTGATGCGGCCCTTGTCGTGCAGCTCGGTGTACGGCACGCCCGGCGTCAGCGCACCGACCTCCTGCGCGTACTCGGCCAGATAGCCGGACAGCAGCAGCCGATAGTCCAGCGGCAGGCGCGGTGCGATGTGGCGGGCCAGGTCGAAGACGATGGTCGTGCAGTTGCTGGTCAGCGTGTTGTAGAAGCCCGGCTTGGCATCCAGTTCACGCGCCTGTTCGATGTACGCAGCGAACAGTTCCTTCAGCTGCGCGCGATCCATGCCGTGCAGGCGGTACAGGTAGACATCTTCGCCGCGCGCGTTGGTGCGGGTGCGGATGATGTCGGTCTCCTCCGAAGCCACCAAGGTCATCTCGAACTTGCGGAAGAAGCCGCCCAGCGCCGAGAACGACTCACCGCGCTCCTTGCGGATCTCCAGCGAGAACACCACGTGGCGACCGTCCTCGAAACCAAACGAGATCAGGGTGTGGGCGATCGCCGGGCCCATCCAGTACGACAGCACCAGGTCGGCCGAGCGCAGCTGGTCCAGGTCGTACTCGCGGCGCACCCAGTGTGCGTCGTAGTCGGTTTCGGTGCGCCAGCGGAAGTCGCGCACGTTGTCCAGCACGACGTGGCGGCCATCGAAGGACACCACGTGCAAACGCTGGGCCACGTCATCGGCCCACAGCCGGTCCTGGCGTGGGGTCAGCAGCAGCCACCACAGGCCGGCCAGTGCCAGCGATGCCCCGAAGGCCAGGCCCAGTCGGCGCGAGGCACGGCCCCGCGCGACCCGCCACGACGCCCACAGCGCCACCAGCAGCCACAGCCCGGCGACGCCGGTGGCCAGCCAGCCCGGCCCCGGCAACTGATAGGTCAGCAGCCCGGTCACCCACAGCGCCAGCAGCGCCATGGCACTTCCTGTCATCCATCGTCCTGCGGCGTTCACTGGCATCCTGTCGCGGTCTTGAAGCCGCATAGTTAGCCACAAGCGGGTTCACCGTGGCATCTACGGACCGTTCAGGCAGGCCGGCGCACCGTCGGCGGCGGCCTCTGCGGCCAGGTTCACTTCACAGGAGCAACGATGGGCATCACTTCCGTGGCCGGCGTTCCGGTCCAACCCCGGCACCGCGCCACCTGCCATTGCGGCACGGTCGAACTGCTGCTGGACCTGCCGGACGGTATTGTCGAACCCCGCCGCTGCGACTGCTCGATGTGCCGACGTCGGGGGGCCATTGCCGCCAGCGTCACCCGCGCGGGACTGCAGGTGGTGCGCGGGCAGAACCACCTGCAGCTGTACCAGTTCAACACCCATGTGGCCGAGCACTACTTCTGTGGCGTATGCGGCATCTACACCCATCACCGGCGCCGCTCCAACCCGGAGCAGTACGGTTACAACGTGGCCTGCCTGGAAGGCATCGACCCGTTCGCGCTGGGCGTGATCCCGGTCAATGACGGGGTCAATCACCCCGCCGACCGCACCGGTTAGTGGCGCGTGCGTCGTGGCGGTGCGGCAACCTTCTGCCAGGGGGCCATGCCGCTGCGACCGGCCCGCACCGGGCGTTTCAGCCAGGGCCGGCGGGGCGACGCCTGCGGCTCGACCGCGACCGGGGGAGGTACGGGTCTGCGGCCGGGCCAGAGATGATCGAGCAGCCACATGGCAGGTCTCCGTGGGGGACGGGGACGACCTACGCTAGCGACACCTGGGCAAAGAACGGGTGAGGGTGCTGCGGCAGCCAGATGACAGCCGCGTCCCCCCTCAGTCCTGCGGCCGTGACCGGCCCAGGCGGCGCACCAGCACGAAGAACAACGGCACCAGCACCACCGCCAGCACCGTACCGGAGACCATGCCGCCGATCACGCTCATGCCGATTTCACGGCGGCTGACCGCGCCTGCACCGGTCGCCAACGCCAACGGGATCACACCAGCCACGAAGGCCAACGACGTCATCACGATCGGGCGCAGGCGCAGGCGTGCGCCCTGCAGGGCCGCTTCCACCGCTGAACTGCCGGCACGATAGCGGGCCTCGGCAAACTCCACGATCAGGATCGCGTTCTTGGCCGACAGGCCGATGGTCGTCAGCAGACCGACCTGGAAGTAGATGTCGTTGACGAACCCGGCCGCGGTGGTCGCCAGCACCGTACCAATCACGCCCAGCGGGATCACCAGCACCACCGCCACCGGCACCGTCCAGCTCTCATAGAGCGCCGCCAGGCACAGGAAGATGAAAGCAATGGAGGCGGTGTACAGCCACAACGTCTGGTTGCTGGCCAGTTGTTCCTGGTAGGACAGGCCACTCCACTGCAGGTCGAACCCGGGTTGATCGGCAACCAGCGCCTGCATGCGCTGCATCGCTTCGCCCGAGCTGCGCCCTTCAGCGGCGCTGCCCTGGATCTGCATTGCCGGCAGGCCATTGAAACGCTGCTGCAGCTGCGGCCCGCGTGCCCAGTGGCTGCTGGCGAAACTGGCGAACGACGCCATCTGGCCGTTGCCACCGCGCACATACCACTGGCCGATGTCGTCGGGCACGCTGCGGTAGGGCTGGTCGCCCTGCATGTAGACCCGCTTGACCCGGCCACGATCGAGGAAATCGTTGATGTAACTGCCGCCCCAGGCCGCCGACAGCGTGGAATTGATGTCGGCCTGTGCCAGGCCCAGCGCGCTGGCCTGGGCATGGTCGATGTCCAGCCGCAGCTCGGCCTTGTCGCCCAGACCGTTCAGGCGCACCGAGGTGAGCCCATCGTCTTCGCCGGCCGCACGCACCACCTGTTCCTGCGCTGACTGCAGGGCCACGCGCCCGGCCGCGCTGGTGTCCTGCAGCCACAGTTCGAAGCCACTGGACTGGCCCAGTCCACGCACCGCCGGCGGTGCCAGTACATTGACCTTGGCATCCGGCAAGCTGCGGAAGTAGGCATTGGCTCGCGTGATGATCGCCGCAGCGGTGTTGTCGCCCGTGCGCTCATCCCAGGGTTTCAGTGCGAGGAAGCCCTGCCCGGCGTTCTGGCCGGTGCCGGCATTGTTGCGGCCGACCACCACGAACACCACGTCCAGGTTCTGCTTTTCGTGCTCCATGAAGTAGCGGCTGATCTGCTCGCCCAGCGCTTCGGTACGTGCCATCGGCGTGCCTTCCGGCGTGGAGAACTGGAAGGTGACCTGGCCCTGGTCTTCCACCGGCAGGAAACCGGTCGGCATGCGTGCGTACAGCGCGACCATGGCGACCACCAGCAGCAGGTAGAACGCCATCCAGCGCCGCGGCCGGGTAACGACGCCACCGAGCTTTCCCTGGTAGGCCAGCTGGCTGCGCTCGACGCCCCGGTTGAACGCCCGGAAGAAACGACCCTGTGGCTTCTGCGCCGAAGACGGCTTGAGCAGGGTCGCGCACAGCGCCGGGGTCAGCGTCAGCGCCACCAGCGCCGACAATGCCATGGCAGATGCAATCGTGATCGAGAACTGCCGGTAGATGATGCCGGTGGAACCGCCGAACAGCGCCATCGGCAGGAACACCGCACCGAGCACCACGGTGATGCCGATCAACGCGCCGGTGATCTCGCCCATCGATTTTTCGGTCGCTTCGCGCGGCGGCAGATGCTCGTCGTGGATGATGCGCTCGACGTTTTCCACCACCACGATCGCATCGTCGACCAGCAGGCCGATCGCCAGCACCATCGCGAACAGGGTCAGTGTGTTGATGGTGAATCCGGCAACGGCCAGCACGCCGAAGGTGCCCAGCAGCACCACAGGCACCGTGATCGCCGGAATCAGCGTGGCGCGCAGGTTCTGCAGGAACAGGAACATCACCACCACGACCAGAACGATGGCTTCGATGAGGGTATGGATGACCCCCTCGATCGAGACCCGCACGAACGGCGTGCTGTCACGCGGATAGGCCACCTGCAACCCCGGCGGGAAAGTCGGTCGCAGCCGTTCGATCTCCGCGCGGACCGCGTCGGCGGTGGCCAATGCGTTGGCGCCGGAGGCCAGGGTAACTGAGAAGCCGGCCGCCGGATAACCGTTGAGATAGCTGCTGGTCTGGTAGTTCTCCGCGCCAATCTCGACCCGCGCGACGTCGCCCAGCAACACCGCCGCGCCATTGGGCAGGGTACGCAGGATGATCGCGCGGAACTGCTCGGGGGTCTGCAGGCGCGACTGCGCGGTGACCGTGGCGTTGAGGCTCTGCGTCGGGCTGGACGGCATCGCGCCCAGCTCACCCGCCGTCACCTGGGTGTTCTGCGCCTGGATCGCAGCGCGCACGTCCGACGGCATCAGGTCATAGGCGCGCAGCTTGTGCGGGTCCAGCCACACGCGCATTGCGTAAGCCGAGCCGAACACGTTGATCTCGCCAACGCCGGGAATACGGCTGATCGGGTCCTGCACGTTGCTGACCAGGAAATCGGAAACATCCACACGTTCCATGCGCCGGCTGGTGTCGTACAGCGAGACCACCATCAGCGAATCGCCCTGCGACTTGGCCACCGTCACGCCCTGCTGCTGCACTTCCTGCGGCAGCCGGTTGATGGCCTGGTTGACGCTGTTCTGCACCTGCACCTGGGCGATATCCGGGTTGGCGCTCTGGTCGAAGGTGACCGTGATGCGCGCCTGCCCCGATGACGAACTGGTGGAGGAGAAATACAACAGGTGATCGATGCCTTTGATCTGCTGTTCGATCACCTGGGTGACGCTGTCTTCCACCGTCTGTGCCGAGGCACCGGTGTAGTTCGCGGTGATGTTGACCTGTGGCGGTGCGATGTCCGGGTACTGCTCCACCGGCAGCTGGGTCACCGCGATGGTGCCGAAGGCCATGATGCAGATCGCCAGGACCCAGGCGAATACCGGGCGATGGATGAAGAAGCGCGGCAGCATCTGCTCAGTCCTTCCCGGCCGGTGCCGGCGCAGGCTTCACCCGTACCGTCATGCCATCGGCCAGGCCCTGCGCGCCGGCCACCACCACCTGTTCACCGGCGGCCAGGCCATCGAGCACCAGCCACTGGTCGCCCACCGCACGCGCGGTGCGGAACAGGCGCAGCCGCGCCTTGCCGTCCTTGTCCACCAGCCACGCCTGTGCCTCGCCCTTGGGGCTGCGATCGACCGCGGCCTGTGGCACCAGCAGTGCCTGCTGGCGGGTACCCTGCCCCACCAATGCGCGCACATACATGCCCGGCAGCAGCTGCCCATCCGGGTTGGGGAAACGCGCACGCAGGGTGATGCTGCCGGTTTCCTGCTGCACGTCCACGTCGGCAAATTCCAGCGTGCCGGGCAGCGGGTAGTCGGTGCCATCGGACAGCCGCAGCCGCACTAGTGCTGTATCGACCTGCACGCCACCGTCGGCGATGGCGCGGCGCAGTGCCAGGTACTCATTGCTGGACTGGGTGATGTCCACGTTCATTGGGTCCATCTGCTGCACCCGTGCCAGCGGTTCGGCCTGGCCGGAGGTGACCAGCGCCCCCGGCGTGAACAGCGCGCGGCCGATGCGCCCGGCAATCGGCGAGGTCACCGTGGCAAACCCCAGCCGCGTGCTGGCCGTGTCACGTGCGGCCTGTGCGGCCTGCGCCGCGGCGGCAGCCTGCTGGTCGCTCGCGATCGCATCGTCCACATCCTGGCGCGCGGCCAGCTGGTCCTTGCCCAGCGCCTGCATGCGCTGCGCCCGCAGGCGCGCGGTCACCGCAGCGGCCTCGGCCGTCTTCAGGTTGGCCTGCGCCTCGTTCAGCGCGGCCTGGTACAGCGCGGGCTCGATCTGGAACAACGGCTGCCCGGCCTTCACCCACTGGCCCTGCTCGAACAACCGCTTCACCAGCACGCCATCCACCTGCGGGCGCACGTCCGATTCCTGCGAGGCGACGCTGCGCCCAGGCAGTTCCTGCTGCAGTGCCAGCGGCTGGCTGCGCAGGGTCAGTACCGTCACCTCAGGCGTCGTCGCGCCGGGCTTGGGCGCGTCCTTGCCGCAGGCGCTGAGCAGCCCGGCCAGGGCAAGCGCCAGCAGCGGCAGGGCCGCGGTTCGCGGCAACCGCCAGGCACGGTACGGACGGGAGGGATTCGGAAGGATCATCGGCTGCAGGTTCCACGCGTGGGGGAGCGTTCGGCGCCGAATATAGAAGACGCGGCGGCACGATCCTGCTAAATGGCGCATGAAACATTTTTCATTTGCAGTCGCTGCCCACGATTGCGAGGATGCCCCTGTCCCACTCTGCACACTGGCCCATGCCGCGCGTACTCACCATCGAGGACGATCTTGTCACCGCCGAGGAGATCGCCACCGAACTGCGCAGCCACGGCTTCGACGTGGACCTGGCCAGCGACGGCAGCAACGGCCTGGCGCTGGCACGTGCAGGCGACTACGCGGTGATCACCCTGGACCGCATGCTGCCCGGCATCGACGGGCTGGCCCTGGTCACCACGTTGCGCCGTGAAGGCATCACCACGCCGGTGCTGATGATCAGCGCACTGTCTGACGTGGATGAGCGCGTGCGCGGCCTGCGCGCCGGCGGCGATGACTACCTGACCAAGCCCTTCGCTTCGGACGAGATGGCCGCACGCGTGGAAGTGCTGATCCGGCGCCAGGGCCAGGCCCCGGCCATCGACAACGTACTGCGTGCCGGCGACCTGGAACTGGACCTGATGACCCGTTCGGCGCGACGCGGTGGCCACGAGATTGCACTGCTGCCCACAGAGTTCAAGCTGCTCGAATTCCTGGTCCGCAATGCCGGCCAGGTGGTCACCCGCAGCATGCTGTTCCAGGAAGTCTGGGGCTACCACTTCGATCCGGGCACCAACCTGATCGACGTGCATATCGGTCGCGTGCGCAAACGCATCGAACAACCCGGCCGGCCCCAGCCGATCATGACCGTCCGTGGAACCGGCTATGTCTTCGACGCGCAATCCTGACCACTGGCGCTCCTCCAGCAGCAGACTGCTGGGCCTGTACTGCATCCTGTTCGTGGCGTGGTCGAGCCTGCTGCTGGGCGTGATGTACTGGCGCATCTCGGATTACCTGAGTGACCTGACCGAATCGGGCCTGCAGCAGCGCGCGCACCTGTTCATGAGCTTCGACGGCCCGGCACTGGATGAAGCGTTGCGCGACAGCCAGCGCTTCGATCTGCACCAGGTCTATACCTATGGGTTGTTCGACAAGGCCGGCATGCCGATGGCGGGCCCGCTGACAGCGATCCCCGAGGGACTGCCGCTGGATGGCAGCTCGCATCCGGTCGAGGGTTGGACGCTGGCCGATGGGCCGCACGACAACGGTGGCAGTGCGCTCGGCGTGGTGACCCGCGATGGCCGCACGCTGGTGTTCGTACGCCAGAATGGCAAGCTCATGGCGGTCAACAGCATCATCCTCGATGCACTGCTGTGGGGCGTGTCGCTGACCGTCATTCCCGGCCTGGTGGGCTGGCATCTGCTGCGTCGGCGCCCGTTGAAACGTATCCAGCAGATCGAAGCGGCCACCAACCGCATCGTTGCCGGCGACCTCGGCCAGCGCCTGCCGGTCTCCAGCCGCCGCGACGAGATCGATCGGCTGTCGAGCATCGTCAATGCCATGCTGGAACGCATCGAACAGTTGATGACCGAGGTCAAAGGCGTGTGCGACAGTATCGCCCACGATCTGCGCACCCCGCTGACCCGCCTGCGTGCCCACCTGTACCGCATGCGCGTGGGCCTGGACGAACGGGACCCGCACGCCGATCCACTGGACAAGGCGCTGGCCGAGACTGACATGCTGATGGCGCGCTTCGCCGCGCTGCTGCGGGTGTCGGAACTGGAGAGCCACCAGCGGCGTTCGGCCTTCGACGCGGTGGACGTCTCCGAGCTGCTGCAGGAACTTCACCAGTTCTACCTGCCCCTGGCCGAAGAAAAGCAGCAGTTGCTGGAGCTGCAGGTGGATCCGAAGGTGGGCCCGCTGCGTGGCGACCGCGAGCTGCTGTTCGAAGCGCTGGCCAACCTGCTGTCCAATGCCCTGCAGTTCACGCCGGCGCAGGGCCACATCCTGCTGCGCGCAGTGGACGATCAAGGCGTTCCCAGGATCGATGTGATCGACAACGGGCCGGGCATCCCACCGCAGGACCGCTCGCTGATCTACCAGCGCTTCTTCCGCGGCAGCAGCAGCGCCGGCCAGGGACCTGGATTCGGCCTGGGCCTGTCGATCGTAGCCGCCATTGCCGGCCTGCACGGCTTCCGTGTCCGCGCCGGCAGCGCCCCCGGCGGCGGCGCCTGGATGAGCATCCGCGGCGCGACGGACGGCCTGCCCTGAGCAACGGCCTTCGAGCCAATGCGCAGCCCCCGCAGGAAAGGAAAACCAGCTGGCAACCGACACACCCCCTGCTGCCCGCGCGGGGTGACCGACGCCTTCAGCCCTCGGTTCTGATCACAGCCAACCTGGGCCGCCGCAGCAGCAGGTGCAACAGCACAGCGCATGCGGCGGTCAGCAGCGCCAGGACACGCAGCAGTATCGCCAGCGCCTCGGCACTGGCCTGCTGCAGTTGTGCGCTGCTCATCGCCGGAAGCAGTGCCTGCGCCTGTTCCTGCGCCCCCGTGGCCAGATAGGCACCGGCGCGCGCCAACGATGCGGGCGATGCTCCCTGCAGCTGGTGGCCGATCAGCAGCGCAAGCAAGGCAGTGACTGCGGCCAATGCGATGCCCTCACCGGCCACCCGCACGGTTCCGAAGATGCCGGCGGCCATGCCCGCACGCTGTACCGGCACCACGCTGACCGACAGCCCATCCATCAGGCCCCACGGCAAGGCCGTTCCTGCACCGACCAGCATCAGCAACGGCACCCACTGCGAGGGCGACGGATGCGATGCATGGCGCGACAACAGGTACAGGCCAGACGCACAGACCAGCAGGCCCAGCGTGCACAGCCGCGCACTTCCGACGCGCTCCGCCCAGCGCGCGGCCAGCATCGGCAGCACCAGCATCGGCGCAGACAAGGCCAGCATCTGCAGCCCGACCAATGTCGTGCTCTGTGCATGCACGCCCAGCAACTGCAGCGGCAGTACCACCAGCAGCACCACGTAGCCGAAGCAGGTTGCGACCGGCAGCAGCTGGACACCGAGGAACGCCGGTTGCGAGAACAGCGAGAGGTCCAGCAACGGTGAGCGGTGCAGCCGTTCGATGCAGATGAATACCCCGCCCAGCAACAGCGTCGCCAGCAGCGCCAGTTGCACGCGCATGGCATGCAGGCCGAATTCACCCAGCCACAACAGGGCCAGGGTCAACGCCGCCAGCATCAGGCTGAAGCCCAGCATGCCGCCAACATCCAGCCGCCCGCGTTCGCCATGGCTTTCGGACAACGCGCGCGCGCCCACGGCGAACGCCGCCAGCGTCAGTACACCGCCCGCGGCGAACACACTGCGCCATCCCAGAGCCTGCAGCAGCAGGCCCGCGAGCAGCGGCCCCAGTGCCAACCCTGCACCGAACGTGGTGCCCAGCAGGGCGAACACACGGGCACGCACCGGCCCCTGCCAGGCATGCGCCAGCGCGGCGGTGCCGGATGCCAACGCCGCTGCAGCGGCAACGCCCTGCAGCCCGCGCGCCAGATCCAGCCACAGCAGCGTGGGCGCGAGGCAGACGACGATCGTGGCGACGGTGAAGCCTGCCGTGCCCAGCAGGAACAACCGTCGTCGGCCATAGCGGTCGGCCAGGCCACCGGCAGCAAGCAGCAGGCTGCCGAAGGTGAGCATGAACGCGTTGGTCACCCACGCCAGCGCGGTCGGCGACGACGCCGCGGAACGGGCCAGCGCCGGCACCGCCACCGCACCGGCCGAGAAGGACAACGGCAACGCCAGCGCGGCCAGGCAGACGGCAAGCAGCGTCCAGCGCTGCTGCGTGTGGGAAGGTACGGGAAGCATCGAAACCGGGGCCATGCGGGCCTCCATCCATCAGGGGCATTGATGATGGACAGGACGCTATTCCTGAAAAACAGGCTCGATGGACGTTGATTACGGCCAGATGTTCCGCAATCATGCCCCGCATGGACTCCATCTCTGCCCTGCTCGCCTTTGTCCGCACCGCGGAGGCGGGCAGCATCGTCGGTGCCGCCCGCGTGCTCGGCCTCTCCGCGTCGGCGGTCGGCAAGCGCATCGCCCGCCTTGAACAGGAACTCGGCACCCGCCTGTTCCAGCGCACCACCCGCCGCGTGCACCTCACCGACGAAGGCGAACTGCTGCTGCAGCGCTGCCGGCGTGCGCTGGACGAGCTTTCCGAAGCACAGGCGGACCTGGCACAGCGCCAGCACGCACCCAGTGGACTGCTGCGTATCGGCCTGCCCACCATCGGCTACCGCTTCCTCTTGCCGGTACTGCCCGGGTTCCAGCAGCGCTACCCGCAGGTGCAGCTGGAACTGGACTTCAACGACCGCATCGTTGATGTAGTCAGCGAAGGCCTGGATGCAGTGATACGCAGCGGTGAACTGGCCGATTCCAGCCTCACCGCACGGCGGCTGGGCGGCTTCCGTTTCATCCTCTGTGCGGCGCCGGGCTATCTGCAGGCGCACGGCACGCCCGGTGATGTGAGCGAGCTGCGCCTGCATACCGCGCTGCGCTTCCGTTACCCCACCACCGGAAAGCTGCATCCGTGGCAGCTGCCGGGCATCGAAGGCGATGCCGGCGCGCGGCTTCCCACGGCAATGACCTGCAACAACATGGAAGCCGTGCTGGCCGCTGCGATCGGTTGCATGGGCCTGGCCTGGATGCCGGACTTCCTCGCGGCCGATGCGCTGGCCGATGGCCGCCTGCAACGGGTACTGCCCGCGCTGCCCACGCACCAGGGGCAGTTCTCGTTGCTATGGCCCGGTGGGCGCCATCCCAGTGCACGCCTGCGGGTGTTCATCGACTACGCCGTTGCGCATCTGTTCCAGGGCAGCAAGGCGTAGCGAATACATGGGATCAGCTTGCGCTGGCAACGTCCAGGAAATTGCTCAGCACCGGCGCCGGAGCTTCCGGGCGCGTGCAGAACTGCAGCGCGAAGCGCGTTGCTTCATCGGCCAGCAGGCGATAAGCGATTTCCTGCGAACGGAAGCTGGCCATGCTGGCTGGCACGATCGCCACGCCGGCATCCACCGCCACCAGCGACAGCACCGCATGCATGCCCTGCGCTTCCTGCACGACGCGCGGGGTGAATCCCGCCGCAGTGCACAGGCCCAGCACCTGCGCGTGGAAGCCGATGCCCTCACCCGCCGGCCACGACACGAACGACTCGTCAACCAGCATCGCCACACTGACCTCCGCCGCATCGGCCAGCGCATGCGCACGCGGCAGCGCAATCGCCAGGCGGTCGTAATCGAAGTCGTGCAGCACCAGCTCAGCGGCGGGAATCGGTGGGATCAGCACGCCGACGTCGATGCGCTGCTCACGCAGCCACAGCTGCTGTTGGCGTGATGTGGCTTCCTGCAGATGCAGCTGAACGTGCGGGTAGATCTGGCGGAAACGGCGGATCAAGCCCGGCAGGCGACCATACAGGGCACTGCCCACATAGCCTACGCGCAGGCTGCCGGACTGCCCGGCGGCGGCTTCGCGCGTGCGCTGCAATGCCTGCTCGGCCTGCTGCAGCGTTGCCCGCGCCTCCACCAGCAAGGTCTGCCCGGCCACGGTCAGGCCCAGGGTGCGGTTGCCGCGCACGATCAGTTCACTGCCCAGTTCATCTTCCAGCCGTCGGATTGCCGCCGTCAGCGGTGGCTGCGACATGTGCAGGCGGGCTGCGGCGCGGTGGAAATGCAGTTCTTCGGCCACGGCCACATACTGGCGAAGCAGGCGCAGGTCGATCATCTCGAAGCAGGCAGTGGAAACCTGCCTAGGGTACGCCCTCAGCCGCGCACGTCCACGCTCGCGCGGGCGATGGCCGGCCATTGCAGGGCCACCGACTCGATGCTGTCGGCACTGACCGCGCGCAGATCCCTTGGGTACGCCACATGCTCGGCCTCCTGCAGGCGCAGCGCGTGGAACTGGCCGTTGCTTGCGCGCAGCACCCAGCCGCCGTCCTGGCAGCGCGTGGACGCCAGGAAGGCCACGCCCTGTGCGACCGCGTCCGGATGAAGTTCATCGGGCTCACCCTCGATGCCCCACATCCGCGTCTTCGCCACCGGCGAAACCGCATTGACCACGATGCCATGCTCGGCACCTTCCAGTGCCAGCACATTGACCAGACCGAGCGCAGCCAGTTTGGCCATCGCGTACGCAGACAGCCCGCGCTGTGCGTACTGCGGATACAGCGCGCGATCGGACGTGGTGATGACGATGCGCCCTCCGCCCGCCGCGCGCATCGCCGGCCACGCCGCCTGTGCCAACCACAAGGGCGTCTTCGCGGCCAGGCACAGCATCTGCTCCAGCGCATCGTCCTCGATCGCTTCCAGCGCCTGGTACCCGACCCAGCCAGCGTTATGGATCAGGAAGTCGATGCGGCCATGCTGGTGCAGCAGCTCCTGTACCAGCGCATGGCAACCTGCGCGATGGTCAATCGGGCTGCTCGCGGCCTGCACTGACAGGCCCTGCATCTGCAGCGCCTCGACGCTGCGCACAATGCGCAGCGGATCGGCACCACGGCCGTCGGTGCCAGCACCGATGTCATGCATCATCACGTGCGCACCACGCTCGGCCAGCAAGCGGCTGTAGGCCAGGCCCAGACCACCGGCAGCACCGGTCACCAGGCCCACCTGGCCTTCGAAGGAAATACGCGAGATCGGCTTCATGCGCACAGCTTCCGCCACGCGCCGCGACGGCGGCCAATACCGTTCGCCGCCCACCACGATACGCCCACGCTATCGCCGAAAAGGGGACGGAGGGGATTAAGTCGTTTCAGGCGCAGTGTGGCCAGTTACGACTTAATCCCCTCCGTCCCCTTTTTCGTTCAGCGGCTGAAGCGGCGTGCGCCGGCGACGCAGATCACCGCGACCACGGTCACCAGCACCATGCTGAGGCTGACCGATTCGTGCAGCAGCAGCGCAGCCAGGGCCAGGCCAAAGAACGGTTGCAGCAACTGCAGCTGGCCGACGGCGGCGATGCCGCCCTGCGCCAGGCCGCGGTACCAGAACAGGAAGCCGACCAGCATGCTGAACACTGCCACGTAGCCCAGTGCCCACCACGCCGACGCACCGACGGCGGCGAACGAGGCCGGGCGCATCAGCACTGTCAGCGGCAGCATCACCGGCAACGCCAGCAGCAGCGCCCAGCTGATCACCTGCCAACCGCCAAGATGACGGGCGAGCCGACCGCCCTCGGCATAGCCCAGCCCGCACGCCACGATCGCCGCCAGCATCAGCAGGTCGGCCTGCAGCGAGGCCTCGATGCCGTTGCGCACCGCATAGCCGACCACGCAGGCACTGCCCAGCAACGAGAACAGCCAGAAGGCAGGACGCGGCCGCTCGCCGCCGCGCAGCACGCCGAATATCGCGGTGCTCAGTGGCAGCAGGCCGACAAACACGATGGTGTGTGCGGATGAGGCGTGGCGCAGGGCGAGCGCGGTCAGCAGTGGAAAGCCGACCACCACGCCGAGGCTGACCACCACCAGGCCTGGCAGGTCACTGCGGCGCGGCCACGGCTGGCGCAGCAGCAACAGCAGCCCCAGGCCGAGCACAGCGGCGATGGTGGCGCGTGCGGCGGTGACGAACCCGGCATCCAGTTCAAGCACCGCCAGGCGGGTGGCCGGCAACGAGCCCGCGAAAATCACCACACCGATGAAGCCATTGATCCAACCACTCGCCGACCGTTCCACGCCTGTACTCCTGCAATGCCGGGCGGTCCCGGCGGGATTTCCATGAGAGCACCTGTGCCCCCCTCACCCCAGCTACAATCCAGTACAGTCACAAGTAACTGTACTGCCCACACTTCCACTACAGTCCGCCATGCCACGCCCCCTGACCCGCATCGAATCCGTCATCCAGGCGGTACGCACCCGCATCAACGCGCGGGTCGATGGCCCCGGCTCGCGCCTGCCTTCGGTACGGGCGCAGGCGGCGGCAATGGGGGTATCGGTCTCCACCGTGGTCGAGGCCTACGAGCGCCTGGCCGCCGAGGGTGTGATCAGCGCGCGCGCGGGCTCGGGCTTCTACGTCAGCGGGCCGGTCGCACCGCTCGCGCTGGCTGAAATGGAACCCCGGCTGGATCGCGCCGTGGACCCGCTGTGGGTGTCGCGGCAATCGCTGGAAACACCGGCCGGCCATCTCAAGCCGGGCTGCGGCTGGATGCCCAGCGACTGGCTGTACCAGGACGGCATGCGCCGGGGCCTGCGTCGGCTGGCACGCGTCGACGCCGCGCATCTGGTCGACTATGCCGGCCCGCTGGGCCTGCCGCCGCTACGCCAGCTGCTGCAGCGACGCGCTGCCGCGCTGGGCATCGATGCGCCGATGGAGCAGATCCTGCTGACCGAATCCGGGACGCACGCGGTCGACCTGATCTGCCGCTTCCTGCTCAAACCCGGCGACTGCGTGCTGGTGGACGACCCCAGTTACTTCAACTACCACGCGTTGCTGAAGGCACACCAGGTGCAGGCAGTGGGCGTGCCGTACACACACACCGGTCCCGACCTGGACGCCTTCGCCCAGGCCCTGCAAGCGCATTCGCCACGGCTGTACATCACCAACTCCGGCCTGCACAACCCGACCGGCGCGGTGCTTTCCGCGAGCACCGCACACCGCCTGCTGGGCCTGGCCGAACGCAGCGAACTGATCATCGTCGAGGACGACATCTTCGCCGACTTCGAACTGCAGCCAGCGCCGCGGCTGGCCGCGCTTGATGGGCTGTCGCGGGCGATCCACGTCGGCAGTTTCTCCAAGACGCTGTCGGCGGCTTCGCGCTGTGGCTACGTGGCCGCTCGCCCTGAGTGGATCGAGGCGCTGACCGATCTGAAGCTGGCCACCAGTTTCGGCGGCGGCCATCTGGCGATGCAGTTGATGCACATCGCGCTGACCGACAGTGGCTACCGCCGCCACATGCAGTCGGTACGTTCGCGCCTGGCCGATGCGCGCCGGCACACGCTGCGCAAGCTGCAGGCGCTGGGCATCACGCCGTGGCTGCAGCCGGAAGCCGGGCTGTTCCTGTGGTGCCAGCTACCCGATGGCCGCGATGCCGCTGCACTGGCACGGCAATGCCTGCGCGAGGGCATCGTGCTGGCGCCAGGCAATGCGTTCAGCCAATCGCAGCGCGCGGCCGACTATGTACGTTTCAACGTTTCGCAGTGCCAGGACCCGAGGATCTGGCAGGTACTGGCGCGCGCGCTGCGTTGAGCTGGTAATGCGCGACCAGCGCATCCACCACCACGCGCACGCCAGGCAACTGGCCGCGACGATGCGGCAGCAGCACGCTGGTGGTCACTTCGCCGGCATGCCACGCCGGCAGCACCTGCTGCAGGCGGCCGGCGGCAAGGGCTGCGGCACACAGGCTGTGTGGCAACACGGTGATGCCAAGACCCGCTTCGGCCGCCGCGATCAGCAGCTGCGATTCATTGCCGACCAGCGCCACCTGCGGCTCCACCTGCACGGTGCGGGCGTCGGGGCCGTGCAGCGTCCAGCGCGTTGCATGGCGCGCGGTCAGCAGGCCGGCATGCGCACGTAGCTGCTCGGGCGTATCCACTGCCGGCGCGGCTGCCAGATAGCCAGGGGACGCCACCAGCACGATGCGCTCGCTACCCAGCGAGCGCTGCACCAACCCGGAATCCGGCAGCGGACCGAAGTGGCTGCGCAGGGCGATGTCGATGCCCTCCTGAGCCAGATCGATGAAGCGATCACTTACTTCAACTTCGATGCGCAGCCGTGGATAGCGGCGGGCCAGTGCAGGCAGGCACGCGGCGAGCTCGCCCTGCACCACCGGAATCGAAGCGCTGATGCGTACGGTGCCGCTGGGTTCGGCCTGGCGGTCGCGGACGATGGCCTCGGCGGCCTCGACCTCGGACAACGCTGCGCGTGCGCGCTCGAAGAACTCCTGACCGACCTCGGTCAATGTGAAGCGGCGCGAACTGCGTTGCAGCAGCCGCACCTGGAGCTGTTCTTCCAGCAACGCCACGCGCTTGCTCAGGGTCGAGCGCGGCAGGCCCAGATGGCGCCCGCCTGCGGCGAAACCGCCCTGCTCCACCGCAGTCACGAACAGGGCCAGATCGTTGAGGTTGAGCATGCGCAACGTCCACATATGTGGACTTCAGGATGCCATTCTGACGGCTTCCGGGGCAATGTCCACGCGAGCACGCTTTCCTCACCCGCCGCGTCGCGGCTCGAACCGGAAACCTGCCATGACCCCGACCCTCTTCTACGGCGTGCCCTCGGGCTGCTCGTTCGGCTCCATCGTTGCGCTGGAGTGGCTGCGCCAGCCGTATCACCTGTGCCGCATCGACATGCCCGGCCAGGTGCAGGGCGAAGACTACCGCCGCCTCAATCCACTGGGCGAAACCCCGACCCTGCGAACCACACAGGGCGAGCTGCTCAGCGAGAGCCTGGCCATCCTCAACCACCTGGCCGCGAAGGGCATCGCACAGGGGCTGGGCTTCGCACAGGGCACCTCCGGCTTCGATCGCCTCAACCATCGGCTGGCCTATCTCAACACCAGTTTCTTCGGTGCCTACGCGCCGCTCTGGCACGCACTGGAGCATGCGGAAGGCGATGAAGGCGATGAGGGCGAGGCGCTGCGTGCCTATGGCACGACCAAGGTGCGCCACGCCCATCAGGCGCTGGAGCAGATGATCGGCACGGGCCCGTGGCTGCTGGGCGAACAGCGCAGCTTTGCCGATGCCTACTTCGCAGGCATCGCGCGCTGGAACGACTATCACCAGGTGGTCGATCGTCGCGGGTTCCCAAGGGTGCAGCAGTTGTTCGAGCGCCTGCAGGACGACGCCGGCGTGCAGTTCGCCCACGCCATCGAAGCGCAGCAGCCGGCAACCAGCAGCGGTGGATTCCTCGGCGAAGTGCGGCTGGAAGACGTGCTTGAGGCCGCAGCGGACTGAGCCCTGTCCTGCCCGTGAGGCAGCGGCGCGCAATGCCTCTTGCGCGCCGCGCTACAGTGGTATGTCGCCCGCCGCAGGAATCCGCGCATGTCCACGTTCTCCGATCCGCAGGCCGTGGCCCGCTATGCCGAAGCGCCGCTGCGCCAGGTGCCGGGTTTCCTCGCCCTGCAGCAGATGAGCCAGCTGCTGCTGGCCGAACGTGTTCCCGCGCAGGGCCGCGTGCTGGTGCTGGGTGCCGGTGGTGGGCTGGAGCTGAAGGCCTTCGCCGAGGCGCAGCCGGGCTGGCAGTTGCTGGGCGTGGACCCGGCTGCGCCGATGCTGGCCCTGGCCGAGCAGACACTGGGTCCGTTGATGTCGCGCGTGCAGTTGCTGGAAGGCTATATCGACGATGCACCCGATGCGCGCTTCGACGGCGCCAGCTGCCTGCTGACCCTGCACTTCCTCGATGCCGGGCAGCGCCTGCACACGCTGCGCGGACTGCACCGGCGCCTGCAACCCGGCGCGCCGCTGGTGGTGGCGCACCACAGCGTGCCACAGGACCCGGCCGGCAAGCTGCGCTGGTTGCAGCGCTACGCGGCGTTCGCCGAAGCCTCGGGGGTTGCTCACGCCGATGCGCAGCGCGCGATCAACGCCATTGCCGAGCGGTTGCCGCTGCTGGCACCCGAGCAGGAGGTCGCACTGCTGCAGGAGGCCGGCTTCGATGGTGTGGAGCTGTTCTATGCTGGCTTCAGCTTCAAGGGCTGGGTGGCGTACGCCGGTTGATGCCTACGGCACCACCGTGATGCCGATGCGCTGCATCAACAGCGCCACCTGCTGCACGTCCAGCGTGGCACCACGCAGGTTGGTGCTGCGCAGGTCCAGCTCGCCCAGCTCGGAGTTGGTCAGGTTGCAGTCGGTGAAGTTGGCGCTGTTCCAGTCGATCCCCTCGAACTGGCCACCGGACAGATCCGAGCCGGCGAAACTGGCACCGCTCACATTCGCGCCATCCCAGCGGTTCTCCCACAACTCGCACTTCTCCAGCGTGACCCGCGAGAAGTTCGCGTAGCGCAGGTTCGACTTCTTGATGAAGGCACTGCAGAACCAGCTGCGCGTGGTGATCTGGTTCATGAAGCTGGCGTTGCTGAAGTCCGCGCCCTGCGCACGGCACTCGCTGATCTCCAGGCCCAGCGCCTTGATGAAACTGAAGTGGCACATGCTGATGTCGCAACTTCGGAAGCTGGCTTCCTTCAATGTGGCGCCGTTGAAGCGGCAACCGGCGCGGTTTTCAGCGTCGTAGAAGCTGCAGTTGATGAACTCGGTGGCGGTCAGGTCCGCGCCGGAGAAATCGCATTCGTGGAACTGCTGGTCGACCACTTTCTGGCCGGTGTACTGGTCCGCGCCGATGCGCAGCTTGCGGTGAACGGTGGGGGACATCGTGGATTCCATGCCAGGTGCCCCGCCATGATGCCGGGCCGCGAGGGCGATCCATAGACGCGAGCGCGGTCGGGTTCACCGGCAGTCCAGCCGGTCTGTGGCCACGCCCGCCAAATGCATGTTGTTGCACGTTAATGCACGAATGTGCAGACTTGCGTCATGAGCTCCGATCCCAGCCCCCTCCCCGCCCAGCGCCCCCAGCAGATCCTCGACGAACTGCGCCAGCAGGGCCGCGTGGTCGCCGCCGAACTGGCGCGCCGCTATGCCGTCTCCGAAGATTCGATCCGCCGTGACCTGCGCGAACTGGCCGCGCAAGGCCTGTGCCAGCGTGTCTACGGCGGCGCCGTGCTGCCGCCGCCCAAGGAGCGCCCGCTGCGCGAGCGCCTGACCCGCGACCGCGGCGACAAGGCAGAACTGGCCGCCCGCGTCTGCGCGCTGCTGCAACCCGGGCAGGTGGTGCTGCTTGATGCTGGATCAACCAACCTGGCGATCGCCCAGCAGCTGCCGGCCGCTCTCGGGCTGACGGTGATCACCAATGCCCCGCAGATCGCCACCGCAGCCAGCATGCTCGAAGGCACTTCAGTGCAGCTGATCGGCGGCCGCCTGGCCAGCGGTGGCGGCGCGGTCGGCGCTGAAGCGTTGGCGCAGGTGCAGCGCCTGCGCGCCGACGTATACCTGCCCGGCCCATGTGCAGTGGACGGCGACACCGGCGTGTGGGCGATGGATGCGGAAGAAGCCACGCTGAAGCGCGCAATGGTGGCCTGCAGCAGCCGCGTCATCGTCGCCGCGACCACCGAAAAACTCGGTGCCCGCGGCAACTGGCAGATCGCCAGCTTGGACGAGATCGACGACCTGGTGCTGACCACCACCGCACCGCCCGCACTGGCGGCTCGCTTCCGCGCCGCCGGTATCTCGGTGCACCCCACGCCTCCCTGACCGTACCGCTCATGTCCCTTGCCAACCGCGCGCGTGCCGAACAGCACGCGACCCGCGCTGCGTTCTTCATTCCCGGCTTCGCCACTGCGTTGTGGGCCACCCTGGTGCCATTCGCCAAAGCGCGCACCGGGATCAATGACGCCACGCTGGGGCTGGTGCTGCTCTGCCTCGGTGCCGGCTCGCTGCTGGCGATGCCGTTGTCCGGCGTGCTGGCGGCACGCCTCGGTTGCCGCCGGGTGATGGTGGCCAGCAGCCTGCTGATCTGCCTGAGCGTGCCCGGCCTGGCGCTGGCCGGTTCGGCGTGGACGCTGGGCCTGGTGCTGTTCGCGTTCGGTGCGGCCGTGGGCGCGATGGACTGCACGATGAACGTGCAGGCGGTCATCGTCGAGCGCGAAGCACGGCGGGTGATGATGTCCGGCTTCCATGCCTTCTTCAGCATCGGCGGTTTCCTTGGTGCGGCAATCATGACCGTGCTGCTCTCCGCACAGCTGCCGCCACTGGCATCGGTGCTGATCGGCGTCGGCGCCATGCTGCTGGTGATGCTGCTGTCGGCGGCGTACTGGCACAGCGAACGCATGCCGCACGGCGCACCGATGCTGGCCCTGCCGCACGGCATCGTGCTGTTCATCGGCGTACTCGCCTTCGTCGCCTTCCTCGGTGAAGGCGCGATGCTGGACTGGAGTGCGGTCTTCCTCAGCGATGTGCGCCGCGTCGATACCAGCCTTGCCGGCATCGGCTATGTGACCTTCACCCTGACCATGACCGTGGCGCGCCTGTTCGGCGACGCACTGGTGGCGCGCGTGGGACGACAGCGCGCAATCGTGTTCGGCGCGCTGCTCGCCGCCGCGGGCGTGCTGGTGCTGACCCTGGTCACGCCGTGGCAGGCGTCGTTGGTGGGCTATGTGCTGGTCGGCCTCGGCTGCGCCAACATCGCACCGGCACTGTTCTCACTGGCTGGCCACCAGACCCGCATGCCGGGTGCGCTGGCGATCACCGCGGTGTCCACGCTGGGTTTTGCCGGCATCCTTGCCGGGCCGGCCTTGATCGGCTTTGCTGCCAACCACTTCGGCCTGATCGCTGCGTTCATCGGCGTGGCCACGGCCCTGTTGCTGGTGGCGGTGTCCACGCGTTGGCTGCGGGTGTAGTCCAGGGCCTCAGCGCCGCCGGCGTCTCAGCTTCATCTGCATTCGCCGATAGCCGATCACCGTCGCCGTGGCACACAGCGCGGTGCCAGCAGCGCTCAGCAGCAGCAACACAGCCAGCCGGGCACCTTCCTGGCGCAGCATCGCCGGCAGGTCCCAGCTGTGCAGGAAGTAGAACAGCCAGCGCCCCACGCGCTCACGGTGCCCCATTGTCAGCAACGGATCGCCGGTGGCCAGGTCGAGGTAGACGCGCGTGGCCTCGGCATCGCCAAAATCCGCCACCGCCACCGGGAAGCGCCGTACCGCCGCCCCGTTCATGGCTTCCGGTGCACGCGGATAGAAGTAGGCGTCCGCTGCACGCTGCACCACGAAACCCTGCATCGGCGCATCGGACAGCGCCCGCACCTTCTGCTGCAGCCACGCGGCCGGCAGCAACCGCGCAACCTGCAGATGCCCATCGTTGCCGGACACGATGCGGGTATCGCCTTTCCCATCCAGCAGCACCGCGAACAGCTCGCCACCGATCCGTCGCCACTGGATTTCCACCGGCAGGAAGCGCTCGGCATCGGCGGCGGCCAGAAGTGTCGCCGGCTCGCCCAGTGCTCCATCCAGCGCCACCGTACCGCCACGATAGCGTCCGCTGTCGATCGCTTCACGCGTGCTGCTGAAAACCCCCAACGGATTCATCGACATCAGCCCGCTGAAGATCCAGGTGAACACGAAAGCCGCAGCCACCAGCCCGATCAGATGGTGCCAGCGCATCCATGGTTCCATGTACGGCGTCTTCGCACCGGAACGGTAACGCCCACGGAAACGCCAGCGCCACACACCGACCACAATGCCGCTGACTGCCGCCACCGTGCACAGCGCGGACAACACGATCACGACCCACGTCCACACCGGGTCCACCGACTGCATGCGCAGGAAGTACAGCCAATGCAGCCAAGCGCCCACATAGTTCCAGCGCTGCTGCACATGCGGCGCGTCCAGCACCACTTCGCCAGTGTGCGAAGACACATACAGGTCACCGGGCTTCGCGCCCCCCACCTCCACCCGGTACAGCGGCCGATGCGCGTCCAGCGCACGCGAATGCGTCCAGCGGTCCTCGTCCACGCGCGTCGCGCCGACAAAGGCTGGGCCGCCCGCGAACTGTGCGGCGGATGCTTCGGCACGCTGTGCCGACACCGGCAGCAGGGCCTGGCCGGTATACGCCGACCAGGCACCCACGTTGCGGCCATTGCGCACAACATACGCAGGCTCGCCACGCAGCGTGGTCAGTGCCACGGCCTCCGGCTCGGCCTGCACAGCGGCCGGCAGCACCGCCAGCCCCCGCCAGCCGTTCGCATCACCCAGCACCGGCAACGCCGCCAGACGCTCACCCGGCGTCAGCTTCGGGTAGCCGATGAACAGCATCACCATGCCGCTGACAAACCACAGCAGCATCAACAGGCATCCCCCGATGCCCAGCCAGCGATGCACCAGATAGGTCCAACGCTTGGCAGTGGATCGCAGCGACATGGTGCGCATCCTCAGAAGCGATGGTCGACGGTGAACTCGACGCGACGGTCCGCGCCCAGCAGCCACTGCGTGCTGGTGTAGTACGCGGTGGCGTAGTACGCCTTGTCGAATACGTTGAACAGGCGTGCAGACAGTCGCGTACGCGGTGCCGCCTGCCAGGTCAGCGCGAGGTCGGTGGTGCTGTAGCCGGGCAGCTCCAACGTGTTGCCGTTGTCGGCGTAGCGCTTGCCGAAATAACGCACGCCACCCGCCGCGCTCCAGTCCGGTGCGAACTGCCAGCTCAACCACACATTGGCCAGGCGTTCGGCCACGTTCGGCGGCACGTTGCCATCGCGCGACACCAGCATCGGCGGCGAACCGGTGGTCTCCAGGAAGTCCTCGAACTCGGCCTTCAGCACCGTGGCGTTGGCATCCAGCGTCCAGTGCGGCGCGACGTTCCAGTTTAACGACGCCTCGATACCGCGTGAGGTCTGCGCGCCCACCTGCACGCGGCGGTCCGGCTGCACGGGATCGCGGCTGAGCAATCCGGTCTTGCGGATGCGGTACGCCGCCAGCGTCCACTCGCCACCATCGAACGCCTGCTTCAGGCCCACCTCGATCTGCCGGCCCTTGGCCAGGTCGAAGGCGCCGTTGGCCGGGCTGATCATCAGCAGGCCACTGACCGGGTCTGCTGCCTGCGAGTACTGCGCATACAGGCTCAGCGTCGGCTGCAACGCGAACACCGTGCCTGCACGCCAGCCGGTGCTGCGGTAGGTCTTCGAGAACGCGTTCTGGCCGCTGATCAGATCGGTACGGTCGATGCGCGCGCGGTCGTGGCGCAGCCCACCCAGCACCGACCAGCGCTCGCTCAGCGCCAAGCGGTCTTCCACGAACAGGGCGTACTGCTCGGCGCGATTACGGTAGCGCGGCAGGTTCGGCGCGTCGCTGGCGAACTGGCCCGGCACCGGGTCGAACGGATCCACCGGACCCGAGCTGCCGGCATAGGTGTTGTTGGTGTGCTTGAAGTGCGCGCGGTTGGCATCCAGGCCCACCGCGAAGCTGTTCTGCAGGCCACCTGCGGTCCCCTGCACGCGCAGCGTCGAGGTCAGTCCGGTCTGGTCCTGGTTGTGGGTGATCTCGGTGTTGCCGGAGCGATCGATCAGGCCGGTGGCGGGGTTGTAGACATAGGCCTCTGCATTGCGCCAATCGCGCTGGCTGTCGATCTGGTAGAGACGCGTGCGCCATTCGACGTTTGCGTTCGGCGTCCACAGCGCATCGAGCTGGGTCCAGCGGTCGCGATAGCGGATCTGGCTGTCTTCCACGTTGTAGTTCCGTTGGCGCAGCGCCTCCAGCTGGCGGCCCTCGACCAGCGGCGTGCCGAAGTAACGCATCGGTTGCTGGTAGCCCTGCGCATGGGTGAGGGTCAGCTGCAGGTCCGCGCGCGGCTGCCACAGCAATGCACCGGAGAATGTCGCGTCACTGTTACGCCCGCGATCGACCCAGCCACCGCTGTAGTTGCCGCTCATATCCAGCCGGTAGGCCAGCTCGGGCGTCAGCGCGCCGCCGCTGCCGAAGCCCAGGCGCGCAGTGTCCTCGCTGCCCACGGTCACGCTGATCTCGTTCTCGATGGCGCCACGCGAGGGCTTCTTTGGCACGATGTTGATCACGCCGCCGATCGCACCATCGCCATGGATCACCGAGGCCGGTCCACGCAGTACTTCGATGCGCTCGATCGACCAGGTATCGAACGGGAAGGTGATGCCCACACCACCGTACTGCCGCAGCCCGTCGTACAGCCGCATCACCGAAGCGCCATCGGTGAAGCCGCGGCTGGACAGCGCACTCAGCCCATTGCCCGGGTGTGGCATGGCACTGATCGCACCCGCCCGGCTAATCGCATCGTTGAGGTTGCTGTCGCCGCGCTGCTCCAGTTGTTCGCGCGAAATGACGGTCAGGCTGGCCGGTGTCTGCAGCACGCTCAGGCCCAGCGCGGAACCGGCGTTGGCGGTGGACGACAGCTCACCACTGCGGGTATCGATTACCCGCACGGTATCCAGCGTGGTCGGTGGGGCCGCATCGGCGGCAAGTACGGGGGCGGTGTGCAGGAGCAACGCGCACAGGACAGGCAGCGCCGCCCTGCGCAGGCGCGCGGAGCTGGGGTTCGTTTTCATTTTTTTCACGGCATGCAAGGCCACCCCGCAATGGCAGGGCAGCAATCAGAAAGGGACAAACACGCGCGTGCGGGCACCGGCCGTGGCCGGCAACCTCATGGAAAAACGTTCAATGCAACGCGCGTGCGGCTCAGGCAGCCATGAAGGCCGGCGGCCCACGCGCTCCCAATGTGCCGCTGATCCGATGCGGCAGCGCCCGCACCGCACCGCGCAGCGCGCGGCACACCGGTGCCGTCGGTACCAACAGCAGCACTGCCGCCACCAACAGCGTGATCAGCCGTGCAGCGATCAGGCAGTAGTCGCAGTCCACGCCCATTTCATGATCGGCATGTGGATCAGCGGGCGGCGTCTTTGCGGCCTCGCCATGCGGCATCGCCATCGCGTGGTGGTCGTGATGGCCTTCCATCGCGTGCTGGGTGTGGGTGGCATGGTCCATCGCCGCCACGGGCACTGCAGCAGCCACGTGCCCATGCACCAGCCAGCGGCTCACCAGCGGGGCGAGCAGCACCAGCAGCATGGCGAGCCATGCCAGGGCCTGGAACCGGCGGTGGAGGACAGAACGGCGCACGCCGCCATTCTACGGGGCCCTGACCAACCTTGGACCCCGTTCAGGATTTCCGGAAAGGTGGTGCGACGTTATGACGCAGCGTCTGATGCACGCGGTTGCCCTGCTCCCGACGGGGACGGAAGGCGACCGTACGGCCCCTTCCGTCCCCGCGTCGTAGTGCTAGAACCGCACGGGCTGCTGCACCGCACGCTCCAGGAACATGACGCCCGCCTGCAGGCTGTTGCGGGCGTTCTCCAACCAGCGCTCCGGATCGGCCACCGCGAATCGCTCCTGCGCATCCACGTCACCCGAATCGGCCAGGTCGGCCAACTGCAGATGGATGTGGTTCTCCACCAGGCCCACCAGCACGGCAAGCTCGGCCGACAATCCGGCGATGCGTTCGGTGAAGCCAGCGTCGTTGCTGTTCAGAGACATGTCCCCTGTTCCTATGCGTTGCGGTGTTGATGGATGGCTTCGAAACGCTCGGCACAGGCAGGCCCACAGAACAGCCTGGCCGGATGGTTGTCGAAGTCTTCGCTGCAGTCCGGGTTGTGGCATTCCCCAATGGGTATGAGAGGCGCAACGCTGCTGGCCCGCGTTGCGTGCCGGGCCAATGCGCGTTGCAGATGGCGCGCTTCCAGTTCCTGCGCTTCGTCGATGGTGTCCGTCATGCCAGCTGTATTTTATCGGGGGGTGGTCGCACCGATTGAGAACGCCGCGACGACAGTGGACGACGCGGGCTCGGCATCGGATCGGCGTTCGCAGTTGCAATGGATTTCAGGCATGCAGGCTCCTTGTGCATGGGTGCCCCGAGGGGCGGTGGATTGAAACGAAGGGCCGTCTCTGACGGTGATCGCATCATCGGGAAAACGGTTCTCGCCAACTGCGACGCAACGTCGCGCAGGCGACGATCTGCGAAGGCCATCGCAGATCCATCGCAGACGGATCGCCCTCATCGGGCACCGGGGATGCAAGGTACTGGAAGGTGTTGCAAAAGAAAGTCCTTTCCGACACCATGATCAGGTCATCACCTTCCACCTCATCCTGACCTCGCCGCGTCGGTCCGCCGCCGCGTGGCCTGCATCCGGCAGGCATTGCACAGCGCATTGGCCACCATCGGCTGCTGTGGACCGATCCACGTTCCAAGGGGCCCCGTCGAATGCACACACCGCACCCAGCGCAGGACATCGTTCCCGCGTTCCTGCAGGCCATGCACGCGCACGGCATCGTGCCGGATGCGCGCGGCCGCGACGCACTCAACGCCGATGGCACGCTGGTGCGCTTCCATGTGGAGGGCGACCGCCGTGGCACCCGCAATGGCTGGGCCGTACTGTTCGGAGACCACGTGCCGGCCGGTGAGTTCGGCAGCTGGCGCACCGGCAGCCGCCATGCCTGGTGTGCGAAGTCGGAAACCACGCTGAACGCCGCCGAACAGCGCGCGATCCGGCAACGCCAGGAAGCCGCCCGTGCCGAACGGGAACGGCAGCAGCGCGAACGTGAGGAGGCCGCAGCCAAGGCCGCCAACGTGTTGTGGAACCGTGCCCTTCCTGCAGACGCGCACCATCCCTACCTGGTGCGCAAGGGCATCCACGCACATGGGCTACGTGTGGCGGCATGGCCCGTGCGCAACAGCGACGGCCTGGTCTTCCGCTACATCGACAATGCCCTGCTGGTGCCGGTGATGAACGCCGCGGGCCGGATCGTCTCGCTGCAGGCGATCTTTCCGCGCACGGACCCGGCACTCGGCCGCGACAAGGACTTTCTCTGCGGAGGCCGCAAGCAGGGCTGCTTCCACGTCATCGGCAAGCCGCTTCCTGGCGAGCCGATCGCCATCGCCGAGGGCTATGCCACGGCGGCATCGATCCACCAGGCCACGGGCGGCTGCGCGGTGGTGGCATGGGACGCCGGCAACCTCGCGGCGGTCGCCCGTGCCTGGCGCAGCGCGGTTCCCGATGGCTCCTTCGTCATCTGTGCCGACAACGACCAATGGACCCGGCAGCCGCTGGACAATCCCGGTGTCACCCACGCCACGCGCGCCGCCGCGGAGATCGATGCACGCGTGGTGTGGCCCGAGTTCACCACGCTGCACGGCGACGATGACCGCCCGACCGACTTCAACGATCTGCACCTGCGCGAAGGACTGGAGGCAGTACGCACCCAACTGTTCCCTCTGCCGCCTGCCACAACCGAAGAAGGCACTGGGGAGGAGGACGCGCCATCGCCGTCCAACGCGCGCTACCAGGTACCCGGCAACCTGTCCGCATTCGATGCCTTTACCCCGTTTCCCGATACCAGCGCGCGTGGCCGGCCGTTGCCGACCGCGCGCAATCTGGCCGAGCTGTGCCGGCGCACCGGCGTCACCGTGCGCTACAACGTCATCCGCAAGGATCTGGAGATCCTGGTCCCGGGGCTGCAGAGCACGGTCGACAACGCCAAGGAGGTGGCCGCCGGCGAAGTGATGGACTGCATGCACCGCGCCGGCATGGCCATCGCCAGCTTCGAGACCAACCTGTGCCAGGTCGCCGAGGCCAATCCGTACAATCCTGTCGCCAGCTGGATCAGCTCACGGCCCTGGGATGGCCAGTCCCGCCTGCAGGCGTTCTTCGACACCGTGCAGGAAGCCCAACCCACGCGCATGGCCGACGGCCGCATCCTGAAGGAAGTGCTGATGCGGCGCTGGCTGATCTCCGGCGTGGCCGCGGCGTTTGAGCCGGACGGCGTGGTGGCGCGTGGTGTACTGACCTTCGTTTCGAAGCAGAACCTGGGCAAGACGCGCTGGGCACGGCAGCTGGCACCGGCCGAACTGCAGTTGATCGCCGATGGCGTAGTGCTCGATCCAGCCAACAAGGACAGCGTCAAACAGGTCATCTCCAAGTGGATCGTGGAACTGGGCGAAGTCGACGCCACGTTCCGTCGCACCGACATCGCTGCGCTGAAGTCGTTCATCTCGCGCAGCCACGATGAGATCCGCCGCCCGTATGCGCGCACGGAATCCCGCTATGCGCGACGCACCATCCTGTTCGCCAGTGTCAATGACGAGCGCTTCCTGCGCGACGCCACCGGCAACACCCGCTGGTGGACCATACATGCCGTGGGCCTGGGCGAACCGGCACGGATCGACATGCAGCAGGTGTGGGCCGAGGCCCATGCGCTCTACTGCGACGGCGAGACCTGGCATCTGTCCAGCGAGGAACTGGATGCGCTGAACGCCACCAACAGCGAGCACGAACCGATCTCGCCAATCGCCGAGCTGATCGACCGCCACTTCGACTGGTCCATCCCCGCCGCACAGTGGAGCGCACAGTACCGTGCCACCGAGATCGTCATCGCGGTGGGCATCGACAAGCCGAACCGCCGCGAGGTCAACGAGGCCGCCGCCTATGTGGTCAAGCGACATGATGTGCGCACGAAGGTGGTCGGCAAGGAGCGGGCCAAGGTCTGGTTGATGCCACCGCGAAAGCTCAGCCTCCCTGGGCACTCGGCGGGTCCGTTCTGATGCCACCTGCCCGTGAGCGTGCACGGATCGAGCGCGACAGCTGACGCCTTGCCCTCGATCAGGATGACAGTAGATGAAAGGTGTTGACTGGGGTGGTCCACAAAGGCAAGATGCCTGTATCGGCCCCGCCGCCTTCCAGGAGCGCTTCCGCCATGCCCCGTCCCCGACTGCACACTTTTGAAGATGAGCAGCTGACCGTGCAGCAGATCCACCAGCGGGTGCCGGTGCTTTCGGAACGCACCATCCGCGATCACCTCGCAGCTGGCCGCCGTACACGTTCCGCCATGTTGTGCTTCGACCCGATCGCAGCGGCTGCGCGCGGTGGCCGCATCACCCAGCGCATCCTGCGCGCGCGCAGCACGGCCGGTCGCGATTCCTGACCCGCCCGCACTGCCGAATTCCTCCAGGAGTAGATTCCGCATGATTCCCGCCTCCCTCGACAGCGGCCATCGCATGATTGTCGACACGCTGGCTGCGTTCCGCGCCAGCCCCGCTCTGGGCAGCATCGCGCTACGGGCGGCGCCGCAGGCGCGTCCTCCGCTCTACATCGGCATCGCCGGCGGCAAGCGTGCGGGCAAGGACACCCTCGCCAACGGGCTGGCCTCGGCGCTGGTGCTGCCCTGCGACAGCTTCGCCGCCCCGCTTCGGCAGTTTGTCGCCTCTCTTCTTGGGCTGTCCCTGCGTGAACTGGACGGCCGCAAGGAGGAAGCCATCGACTGGCTGGCCGAATTCACTCCGCGCCACCTGATGCAGACCGCTGGTACCGAATGGGGGCGTGATCGCGTCCATCCCGAGCTGTGGGTACGCTCGCTGTTTGCCCGCCTGCCTGCGGGCGGACTGGTACCCGACGTCCGCTTCGCCAATGAAGCCCACGCGATCCGCCGCCGCAGCGGTGTCGTGATCCGCGTCAGCCGTCCCGGCCATGGCAGCCATGACAGCGAGCAGCCACTGCCTGATGACCTGGTCGACATCGAGGTGAACAACGACGGTACCCAGGCCGACCTGGTACGCAGGACACTGGATCAGCTGCTGTCGCGCGGCGTGATCTGAGCCTTGTGCAAGGCCGTGTTGCCCTGCCGCGTGCCCTGTCCCGCCCGCCGGTTCCGACCCATCGTCGGCGAAAATGATGTAAGGTCGTCCCCCATCACCGACGACACCTGTCGTCACCCTGCATCCCCAACCCCGTTCGCAAAGAGGAAATGCCATGGAGGTCGAACAGTTCACGTCGACGCGCCTGAAGGCCATCGAGTTGTTCAAGTCCCAGCCCAAGGGCAGCAAGGACACCGTGAGCCTGGACGCGATCTTCATCTCGCTGTGCTCGCAGGCCAACGCCCAGGGCGACGCCGGCAGCGCCAGGCAGGCACGGACCGCCGCACGCCCCGGCAGCCAGCAGCCGCCCGCGCCGTGGTTCACCGAAACCCTCGCTGCCTTGAAGGGCAAGGGCGAGTCGATCACCGTGGCGCGTTTCCTGATGTTCGCCAACCGCTTCCCGGTCAAGCGCATGGACCAGGTCAATGCCGCCCGCTGGCTGCGCGACGCGGGCTACATCCCGCGCAAGACCGGCGGCAACCTGGTGTTCGACCTTTGATCCAGCCCCACCTGCAGTCCTGAAGCCCCGGCATCGTCCGGGGCTTTTTCGTTTCAGGGCCCGCTCGCCTGCATGAGGACGGCCATCGCGGCGACGTCCTCACCCCGTACCTGCCGTATCCCTTTGATCCGCCCCTCCTTCCACCCTGTGAGGACGACGAGTACGAAAGAACGAGGGAAACACCGGTGGCAACAACAAACGATCGCAGGGCGTCAGGCGCCGCCTTGCAGTACTCCTCACCCGTCCTCGGGGCACCGATGAACCCCTTCAGTACACCGCATCCAAAGTAGATGAAAGGTGTTGACTGGCGAGGCGGGATGGCAACAGTGGAGATCAATGCCACTGACGACATCCTTCATGAACGCCCTGCCCGACAGCATCCAGACCCTGGCCGAGGTCATCGGCGAATCCGCAGCCCTCACCCTGGTGCGCGCATGGCCGCCGACCACCTCCAGCACCACCGGCCGCCATCGCGTCATCGTCTACGTTCCCTCCACCCTGCCCGACCAGCATCGCCTGATCGACATCCTCGGCCACGACGTTGCCCAGCGGCTGGTCACGCACTTCGGTGGCGAACTGCTGTTCCTGGCGTCCTGCTTCGCCGCCGGCGCGCACGAACGTCGCGAGCGGATCGCGCATGCCATCGCCAGTGGCATGCCGCGCGAACACGTGGCACGTGAGTTCGGCGTCTCGCAGACCACCATCAAGCGCGCCCTGCGCGGAGCCCGCTCCGCACCACCGCCGGCAGTTCATCCGGCCCTGCTCAAGGGGTACGCGCGCGCATGAACGAAAGCGACCTGCTGGCCGGTGTACCGGACTGGGCCAAGTACCTGGGGGGAACCTCGGGCGTGCTGATCGCGGTATCGCTGTGGCTGCGTCAATGGCTGTCGTCGGCCAAGGTCGACCGTACCGCCGACGAAGCCACCAGCAATACCCTGCGCACCCTGCAGGAACAGCTCGCCGCCGAGCGCACCCGCGCCGACGGCCTGATGCACGAACGCGAGGCAATGGCACAGGAAATCGGGCAGCTGCGCGGCGAAGTCAGCGCCCTGCGTGCGCAGGTTGCCCAGCAGAGCGTGCAGATAGACGCGCTGCTCGCGCTGGTGCGCAAGCAGCCGGGAGCCGCCGCATGACCGCCGCCGCAGCCAGCGCCCTCGGCGGCGCCAATGTCGCCGCATTCCTCGACATGCTGGCCGTGTCCGAAGGCACCGACATCCCCAGCCAGCGGTCGCGTGACCGTGGCTACGACGTGATTGTCGGAGGCCAGCTGTTCAACGACTACCGCGACCATCCCCGCGTGCTGGTGTCGCTGCCACGCTATGGCATCAAATCCAGCGCCGCCGGCCGCTACCAGTTTCTTCGCAGCACCTGGGACGACCTGCGCGCGCGACTCGGCCTGCCCGATTTCGGCCCCGTCTCGCAGGACCGTGCAGCAGTCGCCCTGCTGAAACAGTGCGGTGCCTACGAGCTGATCCGGCTGGGACGCTTCGATGCCGCCGTCACCGCGGCCCGGCGCATCTGGGCGTCGCTGCCCGGTGCCGGCTATGGGCAGAAGGAACATGCGCTGGAAACACTGCGCGTGGCCTACCGCGCCGCCGGCGGAGCCCTGCAGTGACGCCCGGGGCCCTGAGGCTGGGCATCGGACTGCTGATCCTTGCCGGCAGCCACGCGAGCTGCGCCTGGCTGGGATGGACCTTGCGCGACCGCAACGCGGACCTTGCCGTTGCCACCACCCGGGCAACGCAGCTGGCGGCCCGCGCCGAAGCAGCCCAGCGCGCGCACCAGCAGGCCCTCGCCAACAGCGCCGCAGGCGCGCAGACCGAATCGCAGCGCCTGGCCACACAGGCAGAGCGCACCCGGCAGTTCAACACCCTGCAACAGGACATCGAGACCCATGCCAAGACACCTGGCCACGATCGCGGCGACGCTGATGCTGAGTTCGTGCGCATCTGGCGCGAAGCCAACGCCGGCCGCGCCCTGCTGCGTTGATCTCAGCATCGCGCCCGCGCAGTTGCGTGCCCCGCTTGAACTGCCGGACCTGCAGGCGGCCAGTGACGATGCGCTGCTGCGCAATCACGTTGCAGTCGCGCAGCAGTACCACGCGCTGGCCGACCAGCTGCGCGCGCTGCTGTGCAGCCTCGGCAGCCAACGCGGCATCACCCTCAACGGCTCGGCACCGGTGACACCTCCGGGTTGTGAGATCGCCACCGGCAACCGCCACGACGCAACGCCTGCCTTCTGATTCCGGTGCGGGCGGCCACGCCTGCAATGCCGCGCCCTTCCGGTGATGGCAACACTGGCTGCCGACCGCGTGCGCCACACGGGCCACACCCATTCTTCATTCACCGCATGAGCTGACATGGCGACTGACTCCCCCTCTCCGACACTCGACACGCTCCACGGCGCCATCGAAAGCGCCATCCGCGCACGCTTTCCGGACTTCGCAACCGTCCAGTTCTATCGCGACGCCGGCACCGAAGGCATGCCCACGCCGGCCTGCCTGCTGGAAATGACCCGCTGTGACCGCGCCCGCGAAGGCAACGACGGCAGTGGTCTGCTGCAGGCCTTACTGCGTTTCGAAGCACGCGTCGTCGTAGCAGCGGGCAGTACCGCTGGCGCGCTGCAACTACGCAATGCCGCCATTGCACTGGCCACCTGGCTGCACCAGCTCGGCCGCTTCCATGGTGCCTCCAGCGGCGCAATCGACGTGATCGCCGCCCTGCCCGAAGACGCCGCAACCGCACAGGCCGGCCTGCGCAGCTGGGTCGTCGAATGGTCACTGCCGGTCGCGCTGGGCGACAACGCCTGGGAAGAGGTGGGAGCCGTGGTGCCGCAAGCGTCCTACAGCTTCGCGCCAGAGATCGGCCGTGCCCATGAGGCACGCTACCAGCCGCTGCCGGAGCGCGCGCCATGAGCGCCGAACACGCACGCTTGATCGGCAACCTGCTGATGATCGGCGTGGTGCGCGAGCTGGACGAAGCGGGCAGCCGCGTGCGCGTGGATGCCGATGGCATGCTCACCGACTGGATTCCCTGGCTGGAACGCCGGGCGGGACCGGGCGTACGCAGCTGGTGTGCCCCCGAACCCGGCGAGCAGGTGGTACTCGCGTGTCCCTATGGCGACCCCGGCCAGGCACTCGTGCTCGGCAGCCTGTACCAGGACCGGTTCCCGGCGCCCGCCGACTCGCGACTGCGGCAGCGCACCGAGTACGCCGACGGCAGCATCGTCGAGTACGACCAGGAAACCGGCACGCTCAACGTCCATGTTGGCAGCGGCAAGGTCACTGTCACCTGTGCAAGTGCGCAGGTGATCGCCAGCGAATCGATCGTGCTCGATACGCCGTCGATCAAGGCGACCGGCAACCTGGATGTCACCGGTGCGATCAGCGCCGGCAAGGACATCAGCACACCCGGCGAGATCAAGGCCGGTGCCATCGGCCTGAAGGCACACACGCACACCGCACAGGGCCCGACCGCCCCGACCACGCCGGCCCAGGCCTGAGCGGCCACGCCTGCAATGCCCTGAAAACCCGCACTCCACGACGATAGAGGCCATGCGAGGAATCGACGCCAACACCGGCAAATCACTGGATGGGCTCGCCCATCTGCACCAGTCCGTGCGTGACATTCTCACCACGCCCCTTGGCTCCCGCGTACTGCGCCGCGAATACGGCTCGCGCGTGTTCGAACTGATCGATGCGCCGACCAACCGCTCGCTGCGCATGGACCTGATCGCGGCCACCGTCGACGCACTCGCGCGATGGGAACCGCGTCTCCACGTCGAGAACGTCGACGTCTCCCTCCCCGCCCCCGGCGTGATGATCCTGGCAGTGACCGGGATCCACCTGCCGGACGGCGAGGCCATCACCATCGAAGGAATCGAGGTTCGCTAACCGTGGCATCCGGCTCGTTCACCAGTGTCAATCTGTCCCAGCTGCCTGCCCCGGCGGTCATCGAAGTGCTCGATTTCGAAGCCATGTTCGATGAATCGCTGACCGCGCTGCAGGCCCTGGATCCCACCTTCGACGCGCTGCTGCCGTCGGACCCGGCCTTCAAGATCCTGGAGGTCTGCACCTACCTGCGCCTGCTCGATCGCCAGCGTGTCAATGATGCCGCGCGTGGCGTGATGTTGGCCTATGCGGTTGGCAGCGACCTCGACCAGCTGGCCGCGATCTTCGGCATCGTCCGTCAGGTGCTCGACCCGGGCAAGCCGCAGCAGGGCATTCCTCCTCGATATGAAAGCGATGAGGACTTCCGCCGCCGCATCCAGCTGGGCCCGGAAGGATTCAGCGTGGCAGGGCCGGAAGGTGCCTATGTATTCCATGCGCTGAGCGCCGACTCGCGGGTACTGGATGCGAGTGCCACCAGCCCCGCACCGGGCGAAGTGGTGGTGTCGGTGCTGTCGCGCGAGGCGGATGGAACCGCCACCCAGGGCCTGCTCGACGTCGTAGAAGCAAAACTGAGCGCGGATGATGTGCGACCGCTGACCGATCATGTCCTGGTGCGTACCGCGGCAATCGTCAACTTCTCGGTCAGCGCCACGCTGTTTACCTTTGCCGGTCCAGACTCGCAGGTCGTGCTGGCGGAAGCGCGCACACGCCTGGACCGCTACATCGCCGAATCGCATCGGCTCGGCCGCGATGTCACCCGCTCGGGCCTGTTCGCCGCACTGCATGCCGAGGGTGTGCAGCGCGTGGAGATTTCCAGCCCGGCAGCGGACGTGGTGGTCGACCGTACACAGGCCACCTACTGCACTGCCGTGACCCTGACCCATGGCGGCAACGATGAGTGACTCCACCACTCGCCTGATCAATGCGCGCCTGCGCGGCGCGGTCGATGGCCACAACCTGCAGTTCCGCCATCCGGGTGGCGCACTGTCCACCCTGCAGGGGGTGTACCGCACCGATTGGCAGGGGCGGCTGAAGCTGTCGGATACGCTGCGGCGCAACCTGCAGCGCTTCTCGGCAGCGTTCAGTAACACCTGGTGGAAGGGCTTCTACACCAAGCCAGCGAACCTGTCGTTCAATCACCCCGCTCCAGATGGCAGTTCCAGTGCCTGCTCCTTTCCTGTCTCCGATGCGATCGGGGGACCGAATCAGAACTTCACCGGTCTGGTGGACGAGGATGGAAGCGCCTTTCCCGATGGTGCCGTGCGTACCGTCAGCATCTGGCTGCGCGCAACCGAGCCATGTGCCATCGACCTCGGCATGCGCACCACCGGCGCAGGCAGGACACGTCTGCAGGTGGGTACCGAGTGGAAGCGCTACAGCTACACCTATGCCGCAACCGCAGATGACGCCCGCCGGGGCGTGAGTATCGTGCTGGATCGACGGGCAGCCGGAAACACCGGCCTGAGGCCGGACAGCCGCATCCATCTCTGGGGCGTGCAGGTGGAGGAAGGCCGCGAAGCAACCAGCTACATCCGCACCATGCCCCAGCCTGTGGGCGTGATTGATTACAGCGTGCTCAACAACGTGATCACGCTCAGCCAGGCACCCGCTCCCGGCTCGATCATCGACGGCGATGCGCTGATCAGGGTGCCGATGGCAGGCACCCTGCTGCCGCCCAACGCCACCCACGCGGAGCGGGCCCTGGCCCGCGCTGCGGTCACCCGCCCATTGCCGGTGGACATCACCGCGCTGTGGGACGCCGACCGCTGTCCGGCCACCCTGCTGCCCTGGCTGGCCTGGGCCTTGTCAGTGGACGAATGGAAGGCCTACTGGCCGGAGACGGTGAAGCGTGCGCGCGTGCGTACCGCGATCGCCATCCAGCGCCGCAAGGGTACCTGGGGCAGCGTGCGCGACGTGGTCGCCGCTTTTGGTGGCTCGATCCTGATCCGCGAATGGTGGGAGATGCAGCCGCAAGGCGCACCGCACACCTTCGAAGCGGTGATGACCATCGCCAACCAGGGCGGCGAGACCGCCACCGCCAAGTTCGTCGACGACGTGATCGGCGAGATCAGCCGGACCAAGCCGGTGCGATCGCACTTCACCTTCACCCAGGGCATGCAGGCCAGCGCCGGTATCGGTGCACTTGTCGGTGCCCAGGGCACCACCTTCCGCCGCATCCAACTGATCGGAGAGTAAACCCCGCATGCGCTTGAAAATCACCGACGCCGGCTTTGCCAAGCTGGTCAATCCACCCAACACCGGCACCAATGCCGTGCTGATCACCGAGATCGGCCTGACGTCCACGGCATTCACGCCGACGGCGGGGCTGACCGCCCTGCCCGGCGAGATCAAGCGGGTCACCACTTTCGGCGGCAAGGCCGTGGGAGATGACACGCTGCACGTCACGATCCGCGACGACAGCGCTACCGCCTACAGCCTGCGCGGCTTCGGCCTGTACCTGGGCGACGGCACGTTGTTTGCAACCTTCGGCCAGACCGATCCCATCATGGAGAAGACCGCAGCCTCGATGCTGCTGCTCTCCACCGATACCCGCTTCAGTGAAGTCGATACCGCGCTGATCGAATTCGGCAATGCCGAATTCATCTATCCCCCTTCCACCACCGAAGTGCAGGGCGTGGTCGAGTTGGCCACTACGACGGAGACCGAAGATGGTGCAGACACCCAGCGTGCGGTGACACCGCGCGGGCTGCGTGCCTTCATCGACAAGCGCTTTGGTGCCAGCGCCCCCACCCAGTTCGTGCGCACGCTGCTGTCGATCGCAACCGATGCCGCGTTCCGTTCCGCCCTGGGGCTGAAATCGGCAGCGTTGAAGGACGAGGGCGCCGACAAGGGCCTGGATGCCGATCTGCTCGATGGCAGGCACGGCAACCATTACCTGGACTGGCGCAACATGACCGGCGTGCCATCCAGCGTGCACGTGCCCGGACAGGTGATTCTGTTCGCCGGTGCCACTGCGCCCAACGGCATGCTGCTGTGCAATGGCGCCGCTGTACCGCGTGCCAGCTATCCGGCACTGTTCGCCGCCATCGGTACCCGCTACGGCGCCGGTGATGGCGCGACCACCTTCAACCTCCCGGCAATGCAGGAAGGCACGGTGGTCACGCACACGCTGAACCCGGAAGCGGTCGGCAGCTTCACCCAGGGTGAAGTGATCCGCCATGCCCACGGTGCAAGCGCGGCAACGGCAGGCAACCACAGCCACGCCATTTCCGTGGGCGCAGGCGGCGCGCACTCCCACGGTGCCAGCGCCAGTGCCGTCGGTGACCACGCGCACGGTGCATGGACCGACTCGCAGGGCCACCATGCGCATACCGGCGGCACCTCGTGGGCCGGCGACCACCAGCATGGAGGCGTTGTTCCCTCCAATCCTGCCCTCAACGGCTACGGCGTCTATCGCGAACGCGACAACGATGCGCTGTATCCGGACGGCGCCACAGCACCCGCCGGCGGTCATGCCCATAGCTTCAGCACCGACGGCGCAGGCGCACATGGCCACAACATCGGCATGAACGGCGCCGGCGGCCACTCGCACACCATTTCCATCGCCCAGGTCGGTGACCACGGCCATGCCGCCTCGGCCGCCGATGCCGGTGCACACACCCACACCATCGTGGTGGAGAACACCGGTGGCGACCGCAACCTGCCTGCCGGCCTGCGGATGATCTATTGCATCGCGTACTGAGGACATGAGCTTGCCTACTGAACCGCGCTTCGCGCACTCCTACGATCCCGATACCCGCGCCTACATGGGCAAGGTCCGCCTGCAGCCTTCCCCGGACGGTACCTGGAACCTGCCCGACTTCACCGTGGACGTCACGCCTCGCCAAACTGCCGGCGAATACCAGGCACTGCGCTTGGCCGATGACGGCTCACGCTGGGAAACGGTGGCCGATTTCCGTAACCACATGCTGTGGGACACACGCACCGCGATGGCGATACCCAATCGCCTTGCGCTGGGCGAGCCGTTGCCCAAGGACGTAACCCTGTCCGAGCCATTCAAGTTGGATGGCACCACCGCGCAATACAACGCGTGGAATGCCAGCCGCCGCGAATGGACATTGCTGCCGGACTACAGCACGCGACCGCTGTGGAACAAGCACGATGCCAGCTTCGCTACTCCCGTTTCCCGTGGGGTCGCGCTGCCGTCATCGGTCACCGATCTGGCACCGCCTGCGGATCGCAGCTACCCGGTCACCTTCGATGAAACCCGTGCCGCCTGGGTGATGGTCACTGCACCCGAACCCGACCCGGCCGCGCAGCCGCAACCCTGACGTCGGGCCACGGCTGCAATTAATCCAGCCGCGGCCAGATACGAACATGTACCCATGCGGCGCAGATCGCGACCGCAGCACCCACCCAACCAAGGAAAAAACAACGCATGGCCGAATTTCTGCATGGCGTGCAGGTCGTCAACATCGATGGTGGTTCCCGCTCGATCGCTGTTGCCTCGACCAGCGTCATCGGCATCGTGGGCACCGCGCCCCGCGCCGACAAGATCGCCTTCCCGTACAACACCCCGGTCCTGGTGACCTCGCGTTCGCAGGCAGCCAAACTGCTCGCCGGCACCGCCACCGAAGTCGATGAGGGCACCCTCCCGGGCCAGCTCGACGCCATCTTCGACCAGTCCAACGCGGTCGTCGTCGTTGTCCGCGTCGAGAAGGGCGCCACCGAGAACGACACCCTGGCCAACGTGCTGGGCGGCGTGAACGCGCAGACCGGTGCCTACACCGGCGTGCATGCACTGCTGGCGGCAAAGTCGGTAGTGGGCATCAAGCCACGCATCCTGGCGGTGCCGGGCTTCACCCACACCCACGAAAAGCGCGACACCGAACTGCTGGCCAACCCGGTCGTAGCGGAACTGCTCGGCATCGCCGACAAGCTGCGCGCGGTGATCATCAAGGATGGCCCGAACAGCACCGACGACGCTGCCAAGAGCACCACCGCCCTGACCGGCTCCAAGCGCGTCTACGTGGTCGACCCGGCGCTGCTGGTGCAGTCCGGTGATGCCATCGTCACCCGCTACGCCTCCGGTGCCGTGGCCGGCGCCATCGCCCGCAGCGACAACGAACGCGGCTGGTGGGCATCGCCGTCGAACCTGGAACTCAACGGCGTGGTCGGTACCGCGCGTGCGATCGACTTCGGCCTGTCCGACGCGACCAGCCGCGCCAACCTGCTGAACCAGTCGAACGTGGCGACCATCATCCGCGAAGGTGGCTTCCGCCTGTGGGGCAACCGTACCGCCAGCAGCGACCAGAAGTGGCAGTTCCTGTGCGTGGTGCGCACTGCCGACATCATTGCCGACAGCCTCGAGGCTGCCCATCTGTGGGCCGTCGATCGCGGCATCAGCAAGACCTACGTCGACGACGTGCGCGAGGGCGTCAACGCCTTCCTGCGCGGCCTGAAGACCCAGGGCGCGATCCTCGGCGGCAACTGCTGGATCGACCCGGAACTGAACGCAGCGGACAGCGTGGCCCAGGGCCGCTTCTTCTGGGACTTCGACTTCACCCCGACCTACCCGGGTGAGCAGCTGACCTTCCGCATGCACATGAACAACAACTACGTCTCGGAGATCTTCTAAGCATGGCGCGCAAGATCCGCAAAAACTTCAACTTCTACGTCGACGGCAAGGGCTATGCCGGCAGCGTGATGTCCTTCACTGCACCGAAGCTGTCGCTGAAGACCGAGGACTTCCAGGCCGGCGGCATGCTCGCCCCGACCGAGATCGTGCTCGGCCATGAAAAGCTCACCGCCGATGTCGAGTTCGCTTCCGACGACGCGGAGATCATGAGCAAGTTCCACGTCATCGAAAGCAAGGAGTACGGCTTCACCGCCCGCGAGGCGCTGGAAGGCGACGACGGCGAGGTGACCCAGGTCGTGCACAACATGCGCGGCAAGGTGAAGCTGCTGGACCGCGGCGAAACCAAGGTTGGCGAGAAGGGCACGATCAAGGTCAACCTGGCGCTGAGCTACTACAAGCTGACCCATGGTGCCCAGGTCGTGCAGGAGATCGACGTGGTCAACATGATCGCGCGCCAGGGTGGCGTGGACGTGCTGGCCGGCATCCGCGGCGCGCTGGGCATCTGAGCCGGCACCGCACCGAGAAACACGGGGGCGCCTCGCGCCCCCGCATCCATCGCACCGCATCGCATTCCAGGAACGCCTTCATGTCCAGCAAGACCAAGACCCCCACCGACACCGTCATCGAGCGCGATGGCTTTGCCGAGATCACCCTCACCCGCCCGCGCCAGGTCAACGGCATGGAAACCGCCGTGCTGCGCATGCGCGAACCGACCGTGGAAGACATGGAGCGCTACCAGGACGACAAGGGCAGTGATGCACAGCGCGAGGTACGGATGATCGCCAACCTGTGCGAGATCTCGCCGGACGACGTGCGCAAGATGCCGCTGCGCGACTACGCCCGGCTGCAGGCAGGCGTCGCGCTTTTTACCACCTGACCCTGCCGCAGATCAGGCAGGGAGTGCTCGCCCTGGCCGGTCATACCGGCTGGGGCCTGCGCGAGATCATGACGCTGCGGGTGTCGAAGTTCATCTGGTGGATTCAGGGGTTGCCGGTACATGGCCAATAACGTTCAAACGACAACGATCACGATCGGCGGCTCGGTGTCCAAATCGCTGAAGGACGCATTGTCCTTCGCCAATGATGGCGTGAAGCGCCTCGGCGATGAAGCCGGCAAGCTGGAGCTCAAGCTCGCCGCGATGAAGAAGTCGGGCGCCGCCTACACCCGCATGCGCGCGCAGGCCGATGCGCTGCGCGCCTCACAGGAAGCGCTGGAGCGTGTCGAAGCCAAGCGCACTGCCAACCTGGAGAAGCGCGAGAAACTCGGCGCCTCGTTCAAGGCAGCGCGCGGCACACTCGGCACCGCCGTCACCGCACTGGCCAAGCCGGTCGAGAACGCCTCCGGCTTCGCCCGCCAGAACCAGCAGATCGGCGTGGCAGCCAACCTCAGCCGCGCGCAGGTGAGTGCGCTCGGCCAGGCGATCCTGCAGCAGTCGCGCGCAACCAACCAGGGCGCCGACGATCTGCAGCGGTCGATCAAGCTGATGGTCGCAGCCGGCATGGATGCACAGTCCGCGCAGGCCAGCCTCGGCGCCGTTGGACGGACCACCACCGTCACCGGTGCCAGCATCGATGACGTTGCCAAGGCGGCCGCCAGCCTGCAGCGCTCGTTCGACATCGATCCCTCGCGCATGCAGAGCGCGCTGGACGTGCTGGTGGTGAACAGCCAGCAGGGCAGCCTGGGCCTGAAGGACATGGCCGAGGTGCTGCCCACACTGGGCTCGTCGTTCGAAGCGATGAAGCTGCAGGGCACGTCAGCGGCCGCCACGCTGGGTGCGGCACTTGAGGCCACGCTGGATTCGGCCGGCGGTGCCGACAAGGCCGCCAGCAACATGAAGAGTTTCATGTCGGCCGTACTGTCCCCGGACCTGCAGGCGAAGGCCAAGAAGAGCCTGAACCTGGATCTGCGCAAGATCATCGGCGAGGCACAGACGAGTGGTGGCAATCCCTTCGATGCCGCGATGCAGGGGATCATCAAGGCCACGGCGGGCGACCAGAAGAAGATCGGCACCCTGTTCAGCGATGCGCAGGCGAAGGACTTCGTCCAGCCGATGATCGAGAACTGGGATACCTACATCCGCGTCCGCGACAAGGCACTGAACGGATCGGCGGGTACCACCGATGCCGCCTATGCCGATGCGATGCAGACCGATCCGCAGAAGATCGAAGGCGCGAAGATCGCCGTGGACAACCTGTCCAAGGCGTTCGGTGCGGCGCTGCTGCCGGCGGTGGGCGAGGCCGCGGTCAAGCTGACCGAACTGCTGAACGGGGTCACCTCGTTCGTGCAGGAAAACCCGAAGCTGATCGCCAACACCACGCAGATCGTGGTCGGCATGCTGGGCATGCGCACGGCGGTGCTCGGCGCACGCTACGCCTGGACGTTCCTGCAGGGCCCGATCCTGGGCGTGCAGAAGGCCTTCGAGCTGTTCCGTGGCGGCAGCCTGCTGGCACAGCTGGGCCGCTTCGGGCCGATGGCCATGCGCCTGGCATCGGGCTTCCGCATCGTCGCCACTGCCGTGGGTGCCATCGGCGGTGGCCCCATCGCCGTTGCGGTCGCCGCCATCACCGCCGGCGCCCTGCTGGTGCGCAAGTACTGGGAACCGATCAAGGCATTCCTGGGCGGCGTATGGGAAGGCCTGAGCGGTGCAGGCACCGCGGCGATGGGTGAACTGATGCGCGCGGTTGAACCACTGCGCCCCGCCTGGGAAGTCATGAGCGGGCTGATCGGCCAGGCCTGGGACTGGCTGTCGAAGATGCTGGAACCGGCGCAGTACACCGGCAATGAATTGTCACGCGTCGCCCAGATCGGCTCGCTGGTGGGTGAGGCGCTGCTGACCAACTTCCGGCTGGTGATCCAGGTCATCGGCGGCGTGGTGGGGGCGGTGGTGTGGCTGGGCGAGATGCTCGGCACCGTCGCCGGCTTCATCAACGAGACCCTTGGCAACATCTGGGAGTCGATCAGCCAGAAGGCGACCGCAGCGTTCGACCGCATCCTGGAGAAGCTCAAGCCGGTCATCGAAGGCGTCGGCTGGTTCATGGACAAGCTTGGTGGTGGCGTAGGGGCTGCCAAGGACAAAGCACTGGAGGTCGCCGAGGGCGGGCTGCAGACCGCGGTGGGCGCCGCCAACATCTACAGCGGCATGAAGGCGCGCGGCGGTGGTGGCATCGGTGACATGGCACGCGTGGCGTACGCGGTCGGCACCAACGACAACGATGGCCTGAACCGCCGCATGGCCGAGCTGAGCGGCGCGCAGGGACGCCGGGCGCCGGACATGCCCTCGCCCACGATGCGTGCACCGACCACCGTGCAGCAGCAACAGACCAACAACATCACCATCCACCAGCAACCCGGTGAATCCAGCGAATCGGTGGCACGTCGCACTGCAGACGAGCTGCAGCGTCGCAACGCGCTCGCCGCCCGTGGCAGCCTGGCAGACAGGAACTAAGCATGAAGCGCGAGTTCGTAACCGCATCCATCGACAAGCTGTTGTCCCGTTTCCAGAGCAACGACTCCGGCAACGCCCCGGTGCTGCTGATGCTGGGGGGCTTCAAGTTCAGCCTCAACACCGCCGTGTTCCAGAACATCCAGCAGAGCAACGAGTATGGCTGGGCTGCGCAGGAGCGCATCGGGCAGATGGCCGCCCTGCAGTACACCGGCCCCGGCAAGGCCAGCATGACGCTGCCCGGCGTCATCCACTATCAGTTCCGGGGCGCCGGCAATGAGCTCTCGCAGCTGCGCAAGCTGGCAGCGCAGGGCAAGCCACAGCGGCTGCTGACCGGCAAGGGCGGGAACCTGGGGCTGTGGGTCATCGACAAGATCGACGCCACCGCCTCCGGTTTCACCGTCGATGCGGGAATCCAGCGGCATGAATTCACCCTCTCCCTGCGGAAGCACAGCGATGGCACGAACGTATAACACCCGCGACGGCGACGTCGTCGACCGCATCGCGTACGCGCACTATGGCGAACAATCACCGGCCATCCTGCGCGCGGTGTTCGATGCCAACCCGGGCCTGGCCGCACGCGGCGCGGTACTGCCTGCGGGCCTGGCGATCACCCTGCCGGACGTGCAGCGCCCCGCCGGCGAACGCAAGGGAGTGGCCCTGTGGGATTGAACATCGCACCGGCATTCCGCGTGGTGGCCAACAGCCAGGACATCACCGACAAGATCATGTCGCGCTTCAAATCACTGCGCATCACCGACGAGACCGATAACAGCTCGGACATGCTGGAGCTGCAGCTGGCCGACCATGATCCGTCCGATCCGATCCAGCTTCCGCCGGCAGGCGCGGAGCTGGAAGCCTTCATCGGCTATGACGGCGAAGTGCGGCGCATGGGCCTGTACATCTGCGACGAGGTGGAGATTTCCGGCTACCCGGGCAGCATGACCCTGCGCGCGCGCGCCGCACCGTTCGAGGCCAGCAAGGGCGGCAAGAACGAATTGCAGACACAGAAGACGCGCACCTGGAAGAAGGGCACGACGATCGGTGGCATGGTGCAGCGCATGGCCGCCGAACACGGACTGAGCGCCGCCGTGAGTGGATCGCTGGCATCGATCGTGCTGCCGCTGACGGTGCAGTCGCAGGAATCGGACATGAACCTGCTGCTGCGCCTGGCCAAGCAGCACGATGCCATCGCCAAGCCGGGCGGCGGCCGCCTGATGTTCGTCAAACGGGGCGACTCCACCAGTGCAAGCGGTGAGCGCATTCCCGACGTCACCCTGACCCCCGCCGATGGCAGTAGCTACAAGGTGAGCATCGTCTCACGCGAGAAAACCGGCACCACCATTGCCTACTACCGCGATGTACGCGGTGCCACGCGCCAGGAGGTGAAGTTGGGCAGCGGTGAACCGATCGTGCGCCTGCGCATGGCCTACGCCGACCGCGAAACCGCCGAAGCCGCAGCACGCGCCAAGCACCAGGAACAAGCCCGGCAGACGCGCACGCTCAGCTACACCCTGCCCGGCCGCGAGACGCTGATGGCCGAAGCCACGGTGGTGATGCGGGGCTTCCGCGACGGCGTGGATGGGCGGTGGCTGGTCAAGCGCGCCGAGCACAACATCAGCCACGAGGGCTACGTGACCAGCATCGAGTGCGAACAACCCAACAGTGCCGACGCAGTGAAGGCGGCCAGCAGCGCGCCAGCGACCGAAGGCGAGCAGGTCGGCAGCGAGGTGTAGATCCAGGTGGGGCGCGGATGCAGTTCTCCCGATCCAGTTGCTGTAACACTGCTACGACCTGCCGGCGCTACTCCGTGTATCGCACTGCGTGCACTTTGGCTTGCTCTGGCATGTAGGTGAAGCGATAGGTCATCACCACGACATGGGTACGGGACCACAGCCAGCGTCTTCTTTCGTCGCGCACAACCAGCACACCTTCAGCCGGTCGGGATATTCGCGCGGTGGGAACATCTTCGAAGGCTGACTTGACGTTCAACAGGCCCATCCGGGGCGGCAGCTGCTGTTTCACAAAGCCACTGATGTCCTGCTTCTGAGCACCCTCCGGCGGCGGCATCCTGTGAATGCTGTCCAGCATCTGCTCGGCCTTCATCTGTAACGTCACGATGGGCAGCGCGGTTCGCATGGGATCGGCTGCCGAGCCTCTGCCGGGCGCCAGCACGCCCCACAGGACCAAGGCAATGCCCAACGTCCGGAAGATCCTGCTCCCCATGTGACACTCCCTGCTGGCTTGACGGGCCCATGCGCCCAGGCACGGTATCAGATCACATACTGCGCCTGGCCGTTCCCGAACGACCAGTTCTCCTTCTTCACTTCCACCAGGTTGATGAACACGTCCTCGCGGCGGATGCCCACCGCCGCGTGCAGGCCCTCGGCGATGCCGGCGTACAGCGCCTTCTTCTGCTCCAGCGTGCGCCCTTCGTTCCAGGTGATCTGGATGCAGACGAAATCGTCGGTGCGGTCCACGCCCAGGTAGCCGGGATCGTAGATCAACGTGCCGGGCTCGTGTTCCTGGAAGATCTGGAAGCGATCATTTTCCGGCACGCCCACCACACGCATGGCCTGGTAGATGGCTTCACCGACGCGCTGCAGGTAGTCGGCGGATTTACCTTTGCGAAGATCGATGCGGGCAAGCGGCATGGCGGGGCTCCAGGGCCAGATGGGACGACAGTGAGCCGAGACTACGCCCGTCGGGAGGGGCCGCACAGCGCATGGATGGAACGTCTGCTTTCATGGATGGCACGTTTGTCTGCGCCCGCGCCGGGTGACGTGATTGCCATCTACTTGGGCTGTGTAGCGGCGCTGCTTCGTTCAGACAAGGCGCGGATTACCCCATGGATGGTGGAACCCCGTCTTGGCTGGCGTTGTTGCAACTTTCCTCAATGACTTCCGTCTTTACGCGGATCGATGATCGCCTCGCCAAGGCAGCATGCCCTGGTCGGGATTGGCGTCTCGAATAAACGAACAGGCTCACAGGATGTTGCGATCCAGATCGCAGCAAAGAGAATGCACCGACTGCCTTCTATGGCGGGCGGTGCGTGGGGATCGCAAGATCCGCCGGGCCTTTTCTCCCTGTGAGCCTTTCTGCCTTGGTACGCCAACCCGCACCGTCCGCCACCTTCACTCCGAAGGTGGCCCTACGCCAGTGAGGGTTTCGCCATGACCAAACGAGCCGCATCGTTTCCACGCCTGTACGCCTTGATTGCCGACATCGCCATCCAGGTTCCCGACGACATCGCACGCGAGATCGAGTGCGCATTGGACGAGCAGAACCTGCCCGTGCAGTCACCCGCGTTTTTCGCGTGCCTCAATGCCATCAGCAACGTCGATGGCGAGGACGGGCAGCCGTGCAGCAGTCTCACCCTTGCCGCCAGCAATCACGCGTCGCTGCGTCGCTCGATGGCAGGGCTCACCGCAGTGCTCGATCTGCTGCAGGCCGCCGAACGCACGCGCAACGAGGCCGGCCCGGATGAACAGCTGGGCGCCTTCCACACCGACGGGTTGATCGTGGCCGCGCGACAGCTGGTGCGCGAAGCCAACCATTGCCTGGAAGGTGGAACCGCCTGAGCGACTGGCCGCCACGTGGCTACAATCGCGCAGGGAATCGCAGGAGAACGCAATGGATGCCGAACACCTGGAGTACTTCAAGGCCGCACTGGAAGGCCGCGCAAGCGTGGGCTGGAACGTATGGTTCGCTGCCAACCAGCAGGCGCTGGCACAGCAGCTGAGCCGCCCTGCGCTGCTGCGCTTGAAGTTCAACACACTGGATGAAGCCGAACGCCTGCTCGCGGAGGCTGGCATCGTGCCCCGCAGTACGGCAGGCAAACGCTACGAAATGTACTGTGCCGCGTTCTCGGCAGACGTGGTGGACGCGAACGGTCGTCCGCTGCCAGCCATCTGGCGCGCGGCACACGGCGGTGCCATCGGCCTGCTGGCCGATGGCGAGCACGAAGCCGGCCAGGCCAAGCTGCTTGCGGAGTTCAGCCGCGTCCGCAAGCACGGGCTGCAGCAGGCGCACGAATGGTTGGGCGATCTGTGCTTTGAAGGCGGGATGGAACTGAGCGGCGGCAATGCCGAGGTGGGCCGTAGTCTGCTGGCGGTGGTGGTGCGGGCCGGCAGTGGCTACGACCTGTTGGATGGTGTCGCGATGATGGCCCGCGAACTGCTGGAGGATCCCGGCTGAGATGGAACCCGCCTCGGCAAGCGCCGAGGAACCACAGGCAACAAAAAAGCCCCCATTGCTGGAGGCTTTTTTCGTTCTGCAACATGGTGGGCGGTACAGGGATCGAACCTGTGACCCTTGCCGTGTGAAGGCAATGCTCTACCGCTGAGCTAACCGCCCGGTGTGTTGCTGAGCCGCTCATTATAGGGGCTTTTCAGAGGCCGTCAACACTTTTTCACATAGGTGTTCACGGGCGTTTTCCGGGGCACGCAGCCGAGCATGGCTCGGCTCTCACATCGTGTGGGTCGGCTTGTCCGAGCTGGTCAGGCCAGCCAGCAGGGTCTCGATCTTGTGGCGCACGCCCTCGCCTTCGGCGCCATCGGCCAGCTGCACGCCGATGCCGGCGGTACGGTTGCCCTGCGCACCGGCCGGGGTCACCCAGATCACCTTGCCGGCCACCGGCAGGCGTTCGCTGGAATCGGGCAGGGTCAGCAGCAGGAACACCTCGTCGCCCAGGAAGTAGCGCTTGGGCGTGGGCACGAAGATGCCGCCGTTCTTCACGAACGGCATGTACGCGCTGTACAGCGCGGCTTTGTCCTTCACGGCCAGGGACAGGATGCCCTGGCGGGCGTTGCTGGCACTCATCGATTTCCCCTTGCGGCAGGCCGCTCGTTCACCTTGTTCCAGGCCAGCAGCAACTCGACCACGGCAAGGTCTGCACGCACCGTGGTGCGCAGCAGGTCGCGGGTGCGGTTGGCCGCATCGAACCAGGCTGCAAGCTTGTGCAATCGCTCCGGCGTGGTCAAGGCATCGGTGCTGGCCTGGGCCAGCGCCAGGTCGGCCGCAAAGCGCAGGCGCAGCGCCGCGTTGTCATCACCGCACCACTTCTGCGCCAGCTCCACCGCGCCGGTCTTGCCGGCGGCCAGCTGTTCCAGTTCGCGGCCCACTTCGCGGCGCAGGCTCAGGCCATCTTCGCGCAGCCAGTTGTCGGCCTGGCCGGGATGACCACGCGCAGCCTCCAGCGCTTCGCGCGCAGATGCTTCGCTATGGCCCTGCTGCTGCAGCCAGGCCAGCGCTTCGTGCTGCGGCGGCAGCTTGAATTCCAGGCGCTGGCAACGGCTGCGGATGGTCTGCGGCAGGCGCGCCGGGTCGCTGCTGATCAGCCACAGGTAACGGCCCGGCTGCGGTTCTTCCAGCGTCTTCAGCAGCGCGTTGGCCGCCGAACGGTTGATCGCATCGGCGGGGTCCACGATCACCACCTGCGCCACGCCGTACTGCGGGGTCAGCGCCAGCTTGTCGGTGATCTCACGCACCTGCTCGATGACGATCTCGGTACGCAGCTTGTCGCCACTCTTGTTCGGAATGAAGCTGACCAGCTGCAGGTCCGGATGGGTACCGGCGGCGATCAGCTGGCGCGTGCGCGTGGCATGCGCGGCATCACCGCGCGCCAGCACGTGGTCGGCCAACGCCAACGCCACCTCGCGCTTGCCCAGCCCGGCCGGGCCGCAGATCAACAGGCCATGGCCGAGCCGGTCGGCATCGAGCGCGGCCACCGTCTGATCGAACGCGCGCTGCTGCCACGGCGAGAACGTACTCATGCGCCCTCCCCGCCCTGCAGCCAACGCTCGACGCATGCAACCACATCGGCCGCCACACGCTCCTGTACTTGGCCGGCGTCGATCAGCGCGAAGCGCTGCGGGTCCTGCTGCGCGCGGCTGCGGAACACTTCGCGCACGCGCTGGAAGAAATCATCCTGTTCGCTTTCGATGCGGTCCGGCCACAGGTCGCGGCCATTGGCGCGTGCACGGCCCACGGCCACATCCACATCCAGCAGCAGGGTCAGGCCCGGCAGCAGGCCCACCGCGCGTCGTTCCAGATCGGCAATCCACTGCGGATCGAGGCCGCGGCCACCGCCCTGGTAGGCATAGCTGGAATCGGTGAAGCGATCGCTCAGCACATAGGCGCCACGCTGCAGTGCCGGCTGGATCACCTGGCGCACATGCTGCGCACGTGCAGCGAACACCAGCAGCAGCTCGGCTTCGGCGCTGAGCGGCTCGGCGGCGATCTCGGCATCGGGTTTCAGCACCAGGCCACGGATGCGCTCGGCCAGCGGCGTACCGCCCGGCTCGCGGGTCAGCACCACCTCGTGGCCGTGGCTGCGCAGGCAGTCACGGATGGCATTGATGGCGGTGGTCTTGCCCGCGCCCTCGCCGCCTTCCAGGCTGACGAAACGCGGGTGGCGAAGCAGCGCGGGACTCATTGCGCCGGGGTCTCCTTGGTACGTTGCTGGCGCAGCTGCTGCAGGTAGCGGGCCACTGCGGCGTTGTGCTGGTCCAGGCTGGGCGAGAACACGTGCGCACCACTGCCATCGCCGACGGCAACGAAGTACAGCGCGTCGCCCGACAGCGGCTGCGCGGCGGCCATCAGCGCGTCGCGGCTGGGCATGGCGATCGGGGTCGGGGTCAGGCCGGCACGGGTATAGGTGTTGTAGGGCGTATCGGTGGTCAGGTCGCGACGGCGGATGTTGCCGTCATACGCGGCACCGATGCCGTAGATCACGGTCGGGTCGGTCTGCAGGCGCATGCCGATCTTCAGGCGGCGCATGAACACGCCGGCGATCTGCGGGCGTTCGCTGGCCAGCGCGGTTTCCTTCTCGATGATCGAGGCCATCGTCAGCAGTTCGTACGGCGTGTTGATCGGCAGGTCCGGCGCGCGGCTTTCCCACGCTTCGTCCAGCGCCTTCTCCATCGCAGCGTGGGCACGCTTGAGCACGTCCAGATCGCTGTCGCCGCGCTGGTAGACATAGGTCTCCGGCAGGAAGCGGCCTTCCGGATGCTGGCCACCGAAACCGAGACGCTGCATCAGCGCGGCGTCATCCAGGGTGTCGGTGGTGTGCAGCAGCGGCTCGGCGCGCTTGAGCGCAGCACGCAGCTGGCGGATGTTCCAGCCCTCGACGATCGTGACGCGGTGCTGCAGCACCTTGCCCGCGCGCATGCGCAGCAGCAGTTCGCGCGGGGTCAGGTCGGCGCTGAGCGCGTACTCGCCCACTTTCAGCTTGCCGGCGGCGTCGAGCTGGCGCGCCAGCAGCTGCCATTGCGCGTCCTGGCCTTCATCCACGCCGGCGTCGCGCAGCTTGCGCAGCACGCTGTTCATGCCATCGCCGCTGGCGATGACCATGCTCTCGGCGGTCGGGGTGATCGGGGCGTCGGCGAACCGGGTCTGCTGGTAGAAGAACCACGCGCCCGCGCCGGCCACGACAGCGGCCAGCACCACCACCAGCGTTACCACGAACAGACACCCGCGCTTGGCTCCCGCCATGGACTACCTCTGAACTCGATTCCGTCGTGCAGGATACCGTGCCGGTGGATTGGGGTCATGACCGGGTGGCAGATGCCCGCATCCGTGCCGACCAAGGTCGGCACCCACCAGAACCGCGGCCCCGGATGAATGAGGTTGCCGGCCAGCGGCCGGCACTACCCTTGCTGGCCGAGTGCGCGCAGCAGGCCGCGGGCTTTGGCGCGGGTCTCGTCCAGTTCCTTGTCCGGGTCCGAGTCGACCACGATGCCGGCGCCGGTGCGGAAGCTCACCTCATGCCCGTCCACTTCGGCGGTACGGATCAGGATGTTCAGGTCCAGGTCGCCATCGCGGTTCAGCCAGCCGAACGCACCGGTGTAGGCACCACGCGGCACCTGCTCCAGCTCGCTGATGATCTGCATGCAGCGCACCTTCGGGCAGCCGGTGATGGTGCCGCCGGGGAAGGTCGCGGCAATCACCTCGCCGGGCGTGACCTCCGGGCGCAGATGGCCGCTGACGTTGCTGACGATGTGATGCACGTGCGCGTAGCTCTCCACGGTCATCAGCTCATCGACCACCACGGTACCGGGCAGGCAGATGCGGCCCAGGTCGTTGCGCTCCAGGTCGATCAGCATCACGTGCTCGGCGCGCTCCTTCGGGTGACCGACCAGCTCCTGGATGCGCGCGGCATCGTCGTCGCCTTCGAAGCGTGGACGGGTACCGGCAATCGGCCGGGTCTGCGCATGACCGGCATGCACCGACACCAGCCGTTCCGGCGAGGAGCTGACCACGTGGCGGCCGTGCGCGCTGAACAACCCGGCGAACGGTGCCGGGTTGGCGCGGCGCAGCTGTGCGTACAGCGCCTGCGGGCTGACCGGTGCGGCAAACTGCGCGCTCCAGCGCCGCGACAGGTTCACCTGGAACACATCGCCGGCACGCAGGTACTCGATCACCCGGCGTACGCCGTCGGTGAAGCGCTGCGGCGCATCCTCGCCGACCGACTGCGGCGGTTGCCAGCCCAGCCCGGCTTCGGGCAGCGCGGCCGAGGCCATCGCCACCAGCGCATCCAGCAATGCCTGCTCAGCGGCTTCGGCAATGACGAAGCTGGCCTCGTTGTGGTGGTCGTGCAGCACCGCGGCCGGGCAGCGCAGCGCCAGCGCGGTCGGGCGGCCGTCCTCGCGCGCACGCGCCGGCAGCACCGGCTCGATCTGGCTGGCCACTTCGTAATCCAGCATCAACGCCCAGCCGCCGCGGAACGGCAGGCTGTGACTGCCGTCATGCGGCAGGCGTTCGTGCTGCCAGGCGCGGTCCAGCACCTGCAGGAAGCTGCCGGCGTGTACCACGTCGTGCTGGTCGCGCACCCGGCCGTCGGCATCCAGCCGCAGGCAATCGCCCTGTGCGGCCAGCAGCAGGCTCCAGCGGCCCTGGGCGGTACCCGAGGCGGTGGATTCCATCAGCAGCGGGAAGCGCGCCGGATCGTGCTGCTGCAGGGCCAGCAGATCGATCGGGTGCGGCAGCGGGTGGATCAGCGGTGCGTGGGTCATGGCGGCCAGTTCAGGGATTCAGATGCACGGAAGCCGCCTTGCGGCGGCCTCCTCGTGCGTGACGCACGTTCAGTCGAGCATGGCTCGACTCTACACAACGGCGGAGTCGAGCATGGCTCGCCGCTACAACTCGGTCAGACGCGCTTGAAGATCAGCGTGCCGTTGGTGCCGCCGAAGCCGAAGCCATTCGACATCACCACGTCGACCTTGGCCTGGCGTGCTTCGTTGGGCACGTAGTCCAGGTCGCAGCCTTCGCCCGGCTGCTGCAGGTTGATGGTCGGCGGGATCACGTTGTCCTGCAGCGCCATCACCGAGAAGATCGCTTCCACGCCGCCGGCCGCGCCCAGCAGGTGGCCGGTCATCGACTTGGTGGAGCTGACCATCATCTTGTAGGCGTGGTCGCCGAAGGCGGTCTTCATCGCCATGGTTTCGCCCAGGTCGCCCAGCGGCGTGGAGGTGCCGTGCGCGTTGAGGTAGCCCACCTGTTCCGGGGTCACGCCGGCGTCCTTCATGGCCATGACCATGCAGCGTGCGGCGCCTTCGCCGTTCTCGCTGGGTGCGGTCATGTGGTACGCGTCGGAGCTGGCGCCGAAGCCGGCCAGTTCGCAGTAGATCTTCGCGCCACGTGCCTTGGCGTGCTCGTACTCTTCCAGGATCAGGATGCCGGCACCGTCGCCCAGCACGAAGCCGTCACGGTCCTTGTCCCACGGGCGCGAGGCCTGTTCCGGGGCATCGTTGCGGGTGCTCATGGCCTTCATCGCGCAGAAGCCGCCCACGGCGGTCGGCGAAGAGCCACGTTCGGCACCACCGACCACCATCACGTCGGCATCGCCGTACTGGATCATGCGCATCGCGGTACCGATCGAATGGTTCGAGGTCGCGCATGCCGACACCGCCGAGAACGACGGGCCCTTCAGGCCGGTGATGATGCTCAGCTGGCCCGGCAGCATGTTGATGATGGTCTTGGGCACGTAGAAGGGCGAGATCTTCTTGCCCTCGTGGAACTCGATGGTCTGCTCTTCGATGCCGAGCAGGCCGCCGATGCCGGCGCCGACGATGGCGCCGATGCGCTCGGCATTGGCGTCGGTGATCTCCAGGCCCGAGTCGTGCAGGGCCATGAACGAGGCACCGAGGCCGTAATGGATGAACGGGTCCATCTTCTTGGCATCCTTGCCGCTGACCCGGAATCTGCCGAACAGTTCATTGTCGGCGGTGATGTCGAATCCCTTGACCTCACCTGCAATCTTGGTGGTGAACCGATCCAGGTAGGCATCAGAAACGTTGGTCAGCGGACCGATGCCCGAACGACCATGGGTGATGCCTTCCCAGCTGCTGGCCAGATCATTGCCCAACGGCGAGACGATACCCAGGCCGGTTACGACGACGCGACGCTTCATTGCTGTTTCTCCTGACCCGGATGATTTCTACGGGTAACTCGGTTTGCTTCGATGTGATGCCCAAACACACGGGGCCGCAACAGCGGCCCCATGGGGTGCGGTGCGCGGCGAGGATCAACCCGCACGCGCACTGCCGTCTGACATCAGGCCTTGACGTGGGCCTTGACGTAGTCGATGGCGGCCTGCACGGTGCTGATCTTCTCGGCTTCTTCGTCCGGGATCTCGCACTCGAATTCTTCTTCCAGGGCCATCACCAGCTCGACGGTGTCCAGCGAGTCAGCGCCCAGGTCATCGACGAACGATGCGCTGTTGGTGACTTCTTCTTCCTTGACGCCAAGCTGTTCGACGACGATTTTCTTGACGCGTTCTTCGATGGTGCTCATGGGATCTCGCTCCAGATGGAGTTGTGGTTCAAAAGTGGTCGCCATCAAAGGCGATGGCCGTGGGATAGTGTAGTGGAAACCGGCGCGGCCTTGCATCGCAGCAAAAAACCCGGCAGATCAACCACTTGCGGCGCAATCCCTGCGCCCCTTGCTTACGGCATGTACATGCCGCCGTTCACATGGAGGGTTTCACCGGTGATGTAACCGGCAGCCGGGCTGGCCAGGAACGCCACCGCATGGGCGATGTCTTCCGGCGAACCCAGGCGTTCGAGGGCGATGTCGTTGATCAGCGCGGCACGCGCTTCTTCCGGCAACGCCTTGGTCATGTCGGTGTCGATGAAGCCAGGTGCGACAACATTGACGGTGACACCGCGCGAACCGATTTCCTTGGCCAGCGACTTGCTGAAGCCGATGATGCCGGCCTTGGCGGCCGCGTAGTTGGCCTGGCCGGCATTGCCGGTCACGCCCACCACCGAAGCGATGTTGATGATGCGGCCCTTGCGCGCCTTCATCATGCCGCGCATCACCGCCTTGCTGGTGCGGAACACGCTGGTCAGGTTGGTGTCGATGATCGACGCCCAGTCCTCGTCCTTCATGCGCATCAGCAGGTTGTCGCGGGTGATGCCGGCGTTGTTGACCAGGATCGAGATCGGGCCGAATTCCTTGGCGATGCCGTCCAGCACGCTGTCCAGCGCAGCCACGTCGGTGACGTTCAGCGCGCGGCCGTGGCCGCCGTGGGCAGCCAGGCGCTCACCGATCGCAGCGGCGCCGGATTCGGTGGTGGCGGTGCCGATGACGGTGGCGCCCTGGGCGGCCAGCAGATCGGCGATGGCGGCACCAATGCCACGGCTGGCACCGGTGACCAGTGCGATTTCACCCTGCAGGGGCTTGCTCATGATGTTTTCCTCAGGCTGGGGCGGCCGCCGCACCCGTGCCGCGTGCAGCGGCCACCGGTACGGTCGGCAGGAACAAGGGGGATCAGGCCGACCATGCCTCGCGGGCAGCTTCAAAGTCGCCCGGAGTGGCCAGCGAACGGCCGTCGATGGCCTTGTCGATGCGCTTGACCAGGCCGGTCAGCACCTTGCCAGGGCCGCACTCGGCGATCCGGGTGACGCCACGGCCGGCCAGTGCCTGCACGCACCCGGTCCACTGCACCGGCTGGTACAGCTGCTGGACCAGCGCGGTACGGATCGCGTCGATGCCGTCATGCACCTTGGCGTCAACGTTCTGCACCACCGGCAGCTGCGGCGCCTGCCAGGCCAGGCCGGCCATCACTTCAGCCAGGCGGTTGGCGGCTTCGCGCATGAGTGGGGTGTGCGAGGGCACGCTGACGGCCAGCTTGACCGCCTTGCGCACGCCCTTCTCGGCCAGCAGTGCCAGCGCACGGTCAACCGCATCGGCGTCGCCACCGATCACGATCTGGCCCGGCGAGTTGAAGTTGGCCGGCACCACCACCTGGCTGCCTGCCGCTTCAGCGCAGACGTCCAGCACCAGCTGGTCTTCGGCGCCGAGCACGGCGGCCATGGCGCCGACACCGGCCGGTGCGGCTTCCTGCATCAGCTGGCCACGCAGACGCACCAGGTGCGCACCGTCATGCAGGCTCAGCGCGCCAGCCGCGACCAGCGCGGTGTACTCGCCCAGGCTGTGACCGGCCAGCACCGACGGGCGCGGACCGCCCACGGCGTTCCAGGCGCGCCACACGCCGATGCTTGCGGCCAGCAGGGCCGGCTGGGTGTACTCGGTACGGTTCAGCATTTCCTCCGGGCCGCCCTGGGACAGCGCCCACAGGTCGACGCCGGCACCATCGGATGCCTCGGTGAAGGCTTCACGCACCTGCGGGTGCAGTTCGGCCAGCTCGGCCACCATGCCCACAGACTGCGAGCCCTGGCCGGGGAAGACAAAAGCGAGGGTGGATACGGTCACGCGGTCATCCGCTTGTTGCAATCGAAGCGGGCCATGATAAGGGGGAACATGCCGTGTCGTCTGTACGTGCGCGTATGCACGCGTATGGTGGGTGGCCGGGCAAGCCCAACGGGGTCAGATCCCTTTTCCTGCGGAAAAGGGATCTGACACCTATCAGCCATCAGCAGAACAGCTGCAGGACGTCCAGATCGCCGTCGGCGAGGAAATCCACGCACAGGCCCACCAGCATCAGCACGCCGGTGGTGCTGGCGCCATGGGTGATGAAGATCGAATGGGCCAGCGCGCGCGCCGAACGGCCCAGCTTCATGCAGACCCGGGCGAGGCTGCGCAGGCGGCCGCTGACCGCGTGCACGTGCTCGCGTACCGGCGCCTGAACGTCGCCCATCGCCTCGGCCATCATCGCCTGCAGGTGCTCGGGGCGGTCGGCGTAGTACTTGGCCACGCCGTAGCCGAACATCAGCCAGTCGCGGGCCTGGGCTTCGGACAGATCCATCACTTCCAGCGGATCTTCCTCGAAGTCGATGAAGCCCACCTGCTGCCCATCCCAGGTGAGGTTGCGCGGCAGCGGCTGGCCGAAATAAGCGCCGCGTCCATGAGCGTCGGCAATGGCCTGCATCGCCGCCATCACCAGCCGGTCGCGACCGGCCTCATCGGCCTGGCGCAGGCAGGCATTGAACGAATTGCCGTTGTCGCCGATCACCAGCGCGGCATGGCCGGTGCCCAGCACGTCGGGCACGTTCACGCCCTGCGCCTGCAGTTCCCCCAGGCGACGGGCTTCGGTTTCGCGCGCTGCATCACCGCCGCGGTGCGGTGGCGGGCGCAGGGCATCGAGATGGAAACGGCGGGCAACAAAATTGAGCAGGCCCAGGGCAACTGCTCGGCTTCCCTTGCCGTACTGCTTCAGCCAGGCACGTTGCCCTTCGATGACGATGGGCTCAACCATGACAGGTCCTCCTTAGAACGCGTTACGGCCCCAGAGGGGCCGTAACGACAAAGCTTCACGTTGTCGTAACTTGCACTATCAATAGCGCAACAGGGCCGAACCCCACGTGAAGCCGCCACCGAAGGCTTCCAGCAGCAGCAGTTGGCCGCGCTCGACCTTGCCGGAACGCACGGCGGCATCCAGCGCCAGCGGCACCGAGCCCGACGAGGTGTTGCCGTGCTTGTCGACGGTGACCACCACCTGGTCCATCGACATGTCCAGGCGCTTGGCGGTGGCTTCGATGATGCGCAGGTTGGCCTGGTGCGGAATCAGCCAATCCAGGTCGGACTTGTCCAGGCCATTGGCGGCCAGGGTCTCGTCCACGACCGAGTCCAGCGCCTTGACGGCGTACTTGAACACGTCGTTGCCCTTCATGTTGATGGTGCCGCCACCGTTGGCGCCATCCTTGAAGCCGGTCGAGACACCGACCGGGTTCCACAACAGTTCCTTCTTGCTGCCATCGGCATGCAGGTGGGTGCTGAGGATGCCGGTTTCTTCGTCGGCCTTGAGTACGACAGCGCCGGCACCATCGCCGAACAGCACGCAGGTGGTGCGATCGTTCCAGTCGACCATGCGGGTCAGCGTTTCAGTGCCGATCACCAGCACGTGCTTGCAGTCGCCGGAACGGATGAACTTGTCGGCCACGCCCAGCGCGAACACGAAACCCGAGCAGGCGGCGTTGACGTCGAAGGCGGGGCATCCGGCCACACCGAGCTTTGCCTGGATCAGGCACGCGGTGGACGGGAAAATGAGGTCAGGCGTGGTCGTACCGACCACGATCATGTCGAGCTGCGAGGCATCGATGCCTGCGGCTTCAAGCGCGCGCAGGGCGGCGTTGTAGCCAAGGTCGCTGGTGGTTTCGCCTTCGGCCGCAATGTGCCGTTCACGAATTCCGGTGCGCGACTGGATCCACTCATCCGAGGTTTCGACCATTTTTTCCAGGTCGGCGTTGGTCAGGACTTTTTCCGGCAAATAGCTACCGGTGCCCGCGATCCTCGAGTAGATCCGCTTGCTCATCATGTTTCCTGTTGCGCGGGCCGCCGATCACCGGCACGCCCGGGAAAGAAGGCAAAGGCCGCTGCCCGGAGGCAGCGGCCTTCCCGGCACATCAATCTTCTTCGACGGCCGAGGTCTTGGTCTGGATGACCTTCTTGCCGCGGTAGAAACCATCGGCAGTGATGTGGTGACGCAGGTGCACTTCGCCGGTGGTCGGGTCGGTCGACAGCTGCTTGGCGCTCAGGGCGTCATGGGCACGACGCATGCCGCGGCGGGACGGGGTGACACGGGATTTCTGCACAGCCATGGGATTGCTCCAAACTCGGTTCGTTTTGCTTCGTCGTATCGTCGCGCAGGACGCCAGCGCCCAGCACACTTTCGCTTTCGCCGCAGCCGCCGACGACAATCCGGCTGCTATTGTTTCTTCAGTGCCGCCAACGCCGCAAACGGGTTGGCCTTCTTCGTTTCTTCTTCGCTCGGCGCCCAGTCCTTGTCGACTGCTTCGCCATCGGGCGACAGCGGTACAACCGGCACTGCCAGCACCAACTCATCCTCGACCAGGTCCAACGGACGCAGCTGGCCGTCTTCCGGCACCAGCAACGCCTCGTATTCCTCCGGCAAGGACGATTCCTCGTCCTCGTCGCGGATCAGGCCAAGCCTCTGGGTCACCTTCACCGGCAACAGGAATCGCTGCATGCTGCGCTGACAGGTCAGCGGCAACGCGGTGTCGATGGTCAGTTCCACATAGGATACCCGCAAGACGTCGTCGCGACCGAATTCAAGCGAGTAGGCACACTCGCCGTCGGTATCTGCGACCAACCCCTGCAGGCGGGTCAATTCAGCCAGGGAGACCTGACCGTCGAAGCGCCTTCGCGCTACAACCATCCGCCAGGCATCCAGCGTTTCGGGCACGTTCGCGGACATAAGCCGCTGAATACTAAGGATCGGGGCGGCGGCTGTCAAATGCCCGCCATACAGGACTTGCCGCTGGCGCTGCGGACGGGCCAGACTGCCGCGCCCTGCCCCGGTATTGTCGCATGTCACTGGTCCTGGCCTCCACCTCCCGCTACCGCCGCGAACTGCTGCAACGGCTGGGCCTGCCGTTCGACTGCGCCCGCCCGGAGGTGGATGAAACCCCGTTGAACGGCGAGGCCCCGCAGGCTCTGGCCACGCGCCTGGCTGCGGCCAAGGCCGCCGAGGTGGCTGCCCGCCATCCGGGCGCCTGGGTGATCGGCTCGGACCAGGTGGCCGACCTGAACGGGCAGTCGCTGGGCAAGCCCGGCACGGTCGAGGCCGCCCATGCTCAGCTGGCGGCGATGGCCGGGCAGACCGTGCGCTTCCATACGGCCGTCTGTCTCAGCCGCGATGGAGATTCGTTCACGGCCATCGACCTGACCGAAGTGCGCTTCCGCGCGCTGGAACGGGATGAGATCGCCCGTTATGTCGCCGCCGAACAGCCGCTGGACTGCGCTGGCAGCTTCAAATGCGAGGGCCTGGGCATCAGCCTGTTCGAAGCGATCGACAACCGCGACCCGACCGCGCTGGTCGGCCTGCCGTTGATCGCGGTGTGCGGACTGCTGCGCAAGGCAGGTTTCGCGGTGCCCTGAACTGCGGGGTGCACCACCTTGAACTGTAGAGTCGAGCCATGCTCGACTGCTTCTGCTGTAGATGGCAGGTGGCCCGGGAAAAGCAGTCGAGCATGGCTCGACTCCACAAAAGCAGGCGTCAACGAACCTCGAACGGCTGCTCCTGCCACGCCTCCACGCTGCCATCGCGGCCGTACAGGCGCAGGCCCAGCCAATGCCGCCCTGGTGCCAGCGTCGTCGTGTCCAATGAGGCATCGAAGCCGACTGCGGGATGCTGCGGGTCGGTGCTGTCCGGCCAGGTCTGGCGCACATCGAAGGCGCGTCCATAGCGCGCATCACCGATCGAGCGGCCATCCACCAGCACTTCAACCCGTGCCAGACCGACACCGTCCTTGAACGCCCAGCCCTTGACCGCGAACATGCCGGACACCGTCTCGCCATTGGCGGGTGCATCCAGCCAGGCCATCGCCGGGGTCACACACGGCCCGGTTGCCCGCTGCACCGGCAACCGGAACAGCAGGAAACGCTGGAACCCATGGTCGCTGCTGACCACCCGCGGCGCGGGCAATGGCCCCACCTGCTCGCAGATGGCGTGATAGCGCTCAAGCAGTTCGCGATAGCGCTGATCGCTGGGCGACAGGACCAACAGCATCGGCACCGTGCGCTCGCCTTCATGCAACAAGCCCCACTGCGCGAGCTGCGCGGTGCGTCCATGCTTGTCATTGAGCGGATGCGGCAACACTTCAATATTCCCGTTGCCAAGCTGGAACCCAAGTTCGGCGCCAACCTTGAAGTTGCCCGCCAGCACGCGCGTTCCCTCCGGCATCTGGCGCAACTCGTCGTGCACGGCGACCGCCAACGGCTGCCAGCCGGCGAAATTGCGCGGGTAGTACTTGCTGCCCGCCAACTCTTCGCGCAACGAAGGCGTGGACGCCATCAGGTAGTAGCCGAACGCGAGCACCATGCCTGCGCCTGCCAGCCACCAGCCGGTGCGCCGCAGCCAGCGCGGCCACCCGTTGAGCACCACCGGCACGGCCACCAGCAACGCCAGGTAGCCCGGCAGCGGCCAGTGGAAACTGATGCGCTCGACGTCGGTGAAGAAACCCAGCAGGAAGATGCCCAGCGTGGAAACGCCCCCCACCAGCCCGAAGTAGCGCCACTGCACGCGCGCGCCACCGCCGCTGCGGGTACCGGCCAGCGCCACCTTCCACATCGCCATGCACAGGATCGGGGTGACCAGCATCGGCTGGATCACCAGGAACCACAGCCCACCCCACTCGAATGTCCAGGGATGGCGCTCGACCACCTGGAACTTCAGGCCGGCATCGTGATTGTCTGCATTCCACGCCAGCAGCGGCAGCCATGCCAGCACGCCCACCGCCAGTGCCACCCACACGCGTGGATCACCCAGCATGCGCCGCCCCTGCGGCAGCGCCAGCAGCGCGATGAAGCCGACGCCGATGACACCAATGAAGCGATAGTGGCTGAGCGCACCGATCGCCAGGCCCAGCGCGAGCTTCATCGCCGACGATGCGTCGACGTTGTGCAGCAGCCGCGCGCCGGCGTGCAGACAGATCACTGCCGCCAGCGCCATCGGCACATCCGGCACTGCCAGCAGGCCCAGCGTCGCCGACAACGGCATCAGCAGCGTGAGGCTGCCCGCCTGCCATCCCGCCACATTGCCGAACCAGCGCGTGGCCGTGCGCACCACCAGCAATGGCAGCAGCGCGCCGATGGCCAGGAACGGCAGGCGCAGGGCAAGCACATGATGGCCACCGATCTCCACGCCCAGCCGTGCCAGCCATGCGGTCAGCCCGGGCAGATCCGAATACGCGGCCGCCAGGTGCTGGCCTTCCTGCCAGTAGAACGCTTCATCGACGAACAGCGGCAGGCGCGCAGCGACCACCAGCTTGGCCGCTGTGACCAGCGTCCATAACCAGAGAAATATCGTTCGTGCGCGCTGTTCGCCTTGCATTGCTCTATGGATAATCGTGTGGATTCCAGATCTGAGACGATCATGACAGCTTCGTCCCCCAATCCCAGCATGCTAACCGATCAACTGCGTCAGGCCCTGCGGGAGGCACAGGATCAGGTGAATGCACTGGTACTGGGCAAGGTGCCGGAAGTCAGGCTGGCTTTCGTCGCCCTGCTTTCCGGCGGCCATCTGCTGATCGAAGATCTGCCCGGCCTGGGCAAGACCACACTGGCGCATGCACTGGCCAGCAGCCTCGGCCTCGGCTTCCAGCGCGTGCAGTTCACCTCCGACCTGCTGCCCGCCGATGTGCTCGGCGTCTCGGTGTATGAAGCAGGCAGCCGCCAGTTCCAGTTCCACCCGGGCCCGGTGTTCACCCATGTGCTGCTGGCCGACGAGATCAACCGTGCGCCGCCACGCACGCAGAGCGCACTGCTGGAGGCGATGGCCGAACAACAGGTCACCCTGGATGGACAGACCCACGCCCTGCCCGATCCTTTCTTCGTGATCGCTACGCAGAACCCGGTGGATCTGTCCGGCACGTTCCCGCTGCCGGATTCGCAGCTGGACCGCTTCCTGCTGCGACTGGCGATGGGTTACCCCAGCGCGCAGGCCGAGCGCGAGCTGCTGCGCGGCACCGATCGCCGCGACCTGATCGCGCGTGCCGTACCGAAACTGGATGACACCCAGGTGCGTGCGCTGCGCGACGCGGTGAACCAGGTGCATGCCAGCGACGCGCTGATCGACTATGTACAGGCGCTGCTGACCCGCAGCCGCCAGCATGCCGGTGTGCGCGTGGGCCTGTCACCACGTGCGGGCCTGGCGCTGCTGCGCGCAGCCAAGGCACATGCACTGCTGCTGGGGCGCGGCCATGTGGTGCCCGAAGACGTGCAGACCCTGTTCGTGGCGGTGGCCGGTCACCGACTGGTGGCGGAAGCCGAGTCCAGCTCGGGACCGGCACTGGCACGCGCGATCCTGCAGACCGTTGCGGTCGACTGAGCGTGGCCACGCGCTGGGCACGACTGCAGCTGATGGCTCGCCCGCGCAGGCCCGAAGCGCTGCCGCAGCGGCTGGACCGCCACCGCATCTACGTACTGCCCACCCGCTTCGGCCTGTTCGTCGCCACCCTGTTGGCAGCAATGCTGCTGGGCGCGTTGAACTACAACAACAACCCGGCGCTGCTGCTGGCCCTGCTGCTGGCAGCCGCAGCGATCGCCAGTGCCATCGCCGCGCACCTGCAGCTGTCCGGCGTGCAGATCGACGCGATCGCCGCCGAACCGGTTCCAGCCGGGCAACCGCTGCGCCTGCGCGTGGACCTGTCACTGCGCGATCCCCGTGCACGTCACGGCCTGCACCTGCAACTGGGCGACAGCGAGGCCTGGACCTCGCTGCCTGCCCACGGCCGCGGCGAAGTGGAACTGCAGGTACCCAGCGAACGCCGCGGCTGGCTGGAGCTGCCGCGCATCCGCCTGTCCACCACGCAGCCACTGGGCCTGGTGCGGGCATGGTCGTGGGTCTGGCCGGAACAGCCACTGCTGGTCTATCCACTGGCCGAAGCACTGAGCCCCACGCTACCGGAGAGCGGCAGCGATCCGCTGCACACCCGCGCCCATGCCAGCGGCGAAGAGCTGCACCAGCTGCGGCCGTACCGCGCGGGCGATGCCCCGCGCAGCATTTCCTGGAAGCATTCGGCGCGCCGCGACAGCCTGCTGGTTCGCGAATATGAAAAGCCGATCGGCATCGAAGTCCTTCTGGACTGGCGCACGCTGGCGCCGCTGGGCCATGAAGCACGCATCGCGCGGTTGGCACGCTGGGTGGACATGGCCGAGCGCGAAGGCCGCCGCTACACCCTGCTGCTGCCAGCACATCCTCCTTTCGGCCCCGGCCAGGGCGCCAGCCACCACCACCTGTGCCTGCGTGCGCTGGCGTTGATGCCGCATGACTGACCCCACTCTCCTGCTCGACCGCACGACCCGCAACTGGACCCTGGCCAGCGCGGCGCTGGCGCTGTTGCCGTTGCTGCTGCAGCTGCCACCGCTGTTGGCGGGCGTGATCGCAGCCGCGGCAATCGTCACGGCGGTCCTGTCATGGCGAACGCTGTTGCCGATGCCGGTGCGCCTGCTGCTGGTGCTGGCCATGCTCGCCGCCATCATCTGGCAGATGGGCATGGTGCGCCCCGGCCGTGATACCGGCTGCGCCCTGCTGGCGGCGATGCTGGCGATCAAATCCAGCGAACTGCGCAGCCTGCGCGATGCGCGCAGCCTGCTCGGCTTCGCGCTGTTCTCGCCGTTTGCGGCCTTCCTGCTCGACCAGGGGCCGCTGACCACGGCGCTGGCTGCGCTGGCCGGGGTCAGCGCGCTGCTCGCCCTGCAACGCCTGGCCCAGGATGAAGGCCATGCCGGCCGCCTGCCACTGCGCGGGCAGCTGCGCGGGGTCGGCCGCCTGCTGGCGATCGGCCTGCCGCTGGCACTCGCCTGCTTCTGGCTGTTCCCGCGCCTGGCAACGCCGCTGTGGGGCGTTCCCGAGCGCGCCGTCGGCACACCGGGGCTGTCCGACAGCATGGAACCCGGCCAATGGCTGGACCTGATGGCCGATGACACCCCGGCGTTGCGCGTGCAGTTCTTCGGTGCCGTGCCCGAGCCGGCGCAGCGCTATTGGCGCGGGCCGGTACTGACCGCCTTCGATGGCCGGCGCTGGACGCGCGACCGGGCCAGCGCGCGACGGCCCGCGGCAGTGGTCGATGCCGGTGCGCAGGGCTGGGACTACCAGATCGACTACGAGCCCACCGACCGCCGCCAGCTGGTGGCGCTGGACCTGCCCAGCCGTGCCCCTGCGGGCAGTATGCTGGACGCGGACATGAGCCTGAGCAGTGAACGTTCGCTGGCCTCGCTCAGCCGCTGGCGACTGCATTCGGCGCCACCGCAACGCTTCGACAGCTCACTGTCGCCCTACCTGCGCCGCGCCACACTGCAGCTGCCCGCCGGCTTCAATCCACGTACGGCGACCCTGGCCCATCAGTGGCGGCAGGACGCCGGCAGCGATGACGAGGCCATCGTCCGCCGCGCGCTGCAATGGATCACCACCGATTTCTCCTACACGCTGGAAACGCCGCCGGCGGGACGCGATCCGGTCGACGAGTTCCTGTTCGGCTACAAGGCCGGCTTCTGTGAACACTTCAGCGCCGCCTTCGTGGTGCTGATGCGCAACGCCGGCATTCCGGCACGCGTGGTGACCGGCTTTGCCGGCGGCACCCGCAACCGCCTTGGCGACTACTGGGTCGTACGCCGGATGGACGCCCACGCCTGGGCCGAGGTCTGGCTGCCCCAGCGTGGCTGGGTGCGCATCGATCCCACCGCCGCCGTGGCACCGGAACGCATCCTCGACACCCTCGACGACCGCCTGCAGGCCGGCACTGACAGCCCGTTGCAGCAGCGCTGGCTGCAGCTGGGGCAGATGGGCGACTGGCTGCGCCGCGGCTGGAACGACCTGGTACTGTCCTTCGATGCACGCCGCCAGCAGCAACTGCTCAAGCCATTCGGGCTGGACGAGCTCGGGCCGGGACAGCTGGTCACCGGCTTCGTGGTCGCTGCGTTGCTGGCACTGGCGTGGATGGCCTGGCTGCTGGCCCGCGGCGAGCGCGAACGCGATCCCCTGCTGCGTGCCTGGCATGGACTGGGCCGACGCTATGCCCGCCTCGGGTGGGCGCGGCACCCCCATGAAACCGCAGGGGACTGGGCGCGTCGGGTGCACGCCCAGCACCCCGATCCCGCCCTGCTCGCGCTCAGCCAGCGTTTCGCTGATGCGCGTTACGCTGGAACTTGCACCGACCTCGCTTCATTATTGCGGGACCTGCGCAGGCATCGCCCGACTTCCGGAGCCTCCCCATGAACACCAAGTTCCTTCTTACCGCTGTGGCCACGCTGGCCCTGTCGGCCTGCGCCACGGCCCCCAAGCCGCTGCAGGGACAGTTCAGCCTGGTCTCCCCGCGCGACTCGGTCGCCACCCAGCAGGTCGGCACGCCGGTCCGTTGGGGCGGCCGCATCATCGAAACCAAGCCCGGCCAGGGCGAGACCTGCTTCCAGATCATCTCGCGCCCGCTCAATGGCAGTGGCCGCCCGAATACCACTTCATCCGACGCCAGCGACGGCCGCTTCATCGCCTGCCGTGCCGGCTTCTACGACCCGGCTGTGTTCGAGGCCGGCCGCGACGTGACCTTCATCGGCAAGATCGACGGCTACCAGAACACCCGCATCGGTGATTACGACTACCGCCTGCCGAAGCTGTCGGCCGACGTGATCTACCTGTGGCCGGAACAGCGCCAGGTTGACGTGGTGCCCTACCCCTATGGCCCGTGGGGCCCGGGTCCGTACGGCCCGTACTGGGGCGGCTACGGCCGTTGGGGCTGGTGGTGATCGCCACCGCACAGGCATGACGGAAAAGGCCGCCCTCGGGCGGCCTTTTTTCATCCAGTGGGTTCACACCGCGCGTGGATGCCGGGCGCTCAACGCCCCGGGGTACCGAAATGCCCCAGCGGCGCACCGGCCAGCAGATGCATGTGGATATGGAACACGGTCTGCCCGGCATGCTCGCGGCAGTTCATCACGATGCGGTAGCCGTCCTGAGCGAAGCCCTCGCGGCGCGCGTACTCGGCGGCAGCCAGCGCCAGCTTGCCGATCAGGTGCGCCTGCGATGGCTGCAGGTCATCCAGGGTCGGGATGATCTCGTTCTTCGGAATGAACAGCACGTGCACCGGTGCCTGCGGTGCGATGTCCTTGAAGCCCAGCACCTCGTCATCCTCGTAGACGATGGTGGCCGGGATCTCGCGACGGATGATCTTGCTGAAGAGGGTTTCGTTGCTCATGGTCGGCCTCGGCGGGAATGTCGTCCGCATTGTAGGCCGCCCGCGCCAGGCCATGCCTGGCCTTCGCTCAATCGCGGAATTCGCTGCGCGTCCCGAACGCGTGCGACAGCGTGCCGCGATCGACGTACTCCAGCTCACCGCCCAGCGGCAGGCCCTGCGCCAGGCGGCTGGGCTGCACCCTGCGTGCGCGTGCCAGCTGCGCCAGGTAGTGCGCGGTGGCTTCACCTTCGACGGTGGCGCTGGTGGCGATGATCAACTCCTGCACCTCACCTTCGGCCAGGCGCTGTTCCAGCTGTTCCAGGCCCAGTTCGCGCGGGCCGATGCCATCGAGCGGCGACAGACGCCCCTGCAACACGAAGTAGACACCGCGGAAGCCGGTGGCGTTCTCGATGGCCAGGCGGTCGGCCGGCGATTCAACCACGCACAGCTGGCTGCGTTCGCGGCTGCTGTTGGCGCAGGTCGGGCACAGCTCGGTTTCACTGAAGTCACGGCACTGCGCGCAGTGACCGATGCGTTCCACCGCCAGCGCCAGGGTTTCGGCCAGGCGCTGGCCACCTTCGCGCTCACGCTCGAGCAGGTGGTAGGCCATGCGCTGCGCGGTCTTCTGGCCTACGCCAGGCAGCACCCGTAGTGCGTCGATCAATTGTTCAAGCAGGGGTGCGGACACGGCGGCATGCTTTGATGGCGCCGAGCAGGCTCGACGGCTACGTGTAGAGTCGAGCCATGCTCGACTGGGGGGTGGAGCCGTCGAGCAAGCTCGACGCTACGGGGCGCCTGCTGCGACAGGCGCCCCGCCAGAAATCAGAACGGCAGCTTCATGCCCGGCGGCAGCTGCATGCCGGCGGTGGCCGAACCCATCTTCGACTTCGACTCGGCATCGATCTTGTTCGACGCATCGTTGAAGGCGGCGGCGATCAGGTCTTCCAGCATCTCCGGGTCGCTGGCCAGCGAGGGGTCGATGCGCACCTTGCGGCATTCCTTGGCGCCGGTCAGGGTCACGCTGACCATGCCGCCACCGGCGCTGCCGGTCACTTCGATCTTGGCGATTTCTTCCTGGGCCTTCTGCAGGTTTTCCTGCATCTTCTGGGCCTGCTGCATCAGTTGGGCGATGTTGCCGCGCATAGTGTCTTACTCGTCAAAAGAACGGATGGAATCGGAAACAACCCGGGCACCGTGCTGTTGGATCAGCACCTGCACTTCCGGATCGTCCATGAAAACAGCCTCTGCCACCTGTTGCCGCTCGCCACGCTGGCGGTCGGCACGCTGGTGCAGGGTCTCAGCCGGAACGTGTTCGATTTCCACGGTCTCGACCAGGATCTTCGGCGCCTGGCCGAGGGCCTTCTCCAGCATCTCGCCCAAGGCGGCCAGCGCGCGCTCCGAACGCAGGTATTCAAATCCGGGCGAAAGGCCCAGTTTCAAGGTCCCGTGCTGGCAGCTGATGAAAGCAGCGTTGGCGGCCAACTGCCGCGACGGGCCGCTCAGGCCGCTGTTGGCGACCAGATCGAGCCAGTCCTCGGCGCTGGCCAGATCACTGACACCTTCCAGCGGCGCGGCCTCCTGCACTGGCGCGGGTTCGACCGGCGCGATGGCGATGCCATCGGCACGGAACGGGCGCTCCAGCTCGGCAGGCGCCGCTTCGGCCGGCGCTGCTACCGGCAGGGCCGGCGGCTCGTGCCAGGGCGCAGCCATGGCGGCGTCCGGGCCGGACATCTCCGCCGCCAGCGCCTCGTCGCGGGCCGCAGCTTCGTCGGTGGCCCACGGCGGCAGGTCGTCGTTGGTCTCTGCGCTGGCGGTCGGCGGCGGCGCTTCGGCTTTTACCGGTGGCGGTGACACCGGCTCTTCCACCGGAACCGGCTCGGGCTCCGGCGTCGGGTCCGGTTCGGGTTGCGGAGCCGGCTCAGGTTCGGGTTCAGGTTCGCGCGGCGCGGCCTGCACCGGAGCGGCCACCTGCGCCACGGCGGGGCTGGCCGACGCTGCGGCAGCAGCCGGCGGCGCCTCCTGGGTACCGATTCCACTGCCACCACCGGCAACGTTGCCACCCGCAGCACCTTCCACCGACTTCGGTACCGGCGGTACCGCTGCGGCCGGACGGAATGCCAGCATGCGCAGCACGGCCATTTCAAAGCCGGCGCGCGGGCTCGGCGCCAGCGGCAGATCGCGGCGGCCATTCAAGGCCATCTGGTACCAGAGCTGCACCACTTCCGGACGCAGGCGCTCGGCGAACGCCGTCGCGTCCAGGCCTTCGGCAGCCGCTGCGGCACCCGGCACCAGCTGCTGTACCTGGATGCGATGCAGGCCTTCGGCCAGCGCTTCCAGTACGCCGCTCCAGTCCGGCGAGAATTCGGCCAGCGCAGCCACCACCTGTAACAGGCGCGGACCATCGCCCTCGGCCAGCGCATCGAGCATGGCCGACACCTGGGTGCGGTCGACGGTGCCCAGCATGGTGCGCACCACGTCCTCACGCAGCGCGCCGCCGGCATAGGCGATCGCCTGGTCCAGCAGCGACAGGCCATCGCGCAGGCTGCCGTCGGCGGCCTTGGCCAGCTGCACGATCGCGCTGCCATCGGCCTCGATCTCTTCGGCCGCCAGGATGCGGGTCATCTGGCCCTGGATCTGATCCTCGTCCAGTCGCTTGAGGTTGAACTGCAGGCAACGGCTGAGCACGGTGACCGGCAGCTTCTGCGGATCGGTGGTGGCCAGCAGGAACTTCACATGTTCCGGCGGTTCTTCCAGCGTCTTCAGCAGCGCGTTGAACGCCGCCTTGGACAGCATGTGCACTTCGTCGATCAGGTAGACCTTGTACTTGCCGCGCGAGGGCATGTACTGCGCGTTCTCGATCACCTCGCGCACGTCATCCACGCCGGTGTTGGACGCGGCGTCGATTTCCAGCAGGTCGATGTAGCGGCCGGCGTCGATGTCCAGGCAGGCCGCGCACTGACCGCATGGGTCTGCGCTGGTGCCCTGCTCGCAGTTGAGCGACTTGGCGAAGATGCGCGCGATGGTGGTCTTGCCCACGCCGCGGGTGCCGGTGAACAGGAACGCATGGTGGACCCGGCCGCTGTCCAGCGCGTTGCTGAGCGCACGGACCACGTGTTCCTGGCCCACCAGCTCGGCAAAACGCTTCGGACGCCACTTGCGGGCAAGGACGAGATAGGACATCAGGCCACCGTTTTCCATCGGATGTTCCATTGTGCCATGCCTGTCCAGCCCCCTCGCCTCCGGCACGTCCTTCGCAGGTTCCTGACCGGGGTGCTTGTGAAGTGCCGCGCAGCCCGCTAGAATCTGCGCCCCTGCTGAGGCGTTTGCCGATGGCAGGGATCCGGAGAGGTGTCCGAGTGGTTGAAGGAGCACGCCTGGAAAGTGTGTAAGCGTCTAAACCGCGCTTCGGGGGTTCGAATCCCCCTCTCTCCGCCAAGTTGCGAACTAAGCCCCTGATTTCAGGGGCTTTTTTCTTGGGTTCGTATGTAGCCCCATACTTCGCCCCATACTTCGTCAATCCGTTGATTGCTGGCCTATCAGCAGCGCGACCTGCGCGTATGAGTGCCGCTTACGGCAGTCGCAAGAGGGCAGCACCTGGGGACGTGACGGTGCACGCAAGCAGTTCCAGATGACCAGCCTGCGTGCATTGGGAAGTACGCCGCTCCCACGCCACCGCCTCTGACAGCCGTAACGAAATGAGGAGGCGCGTGCGCAAGGCCATGAGCGCGCGTAGCAGCATCAGCGCCCAGGCAAGCCACCAACCGCCAGGAGCTGCTGCGCGCTGCGCGTCAGCGGCCAGTAGAAGCGGTTGAGAGGCAGTGGAGCAGATAGGAGGGCGCAGAGGCCCAGCGCCGTGCGTACCCCGGCGTGCGCACTCGTCTCCCCGCCACGCCTGCGCACTTCATAGGGTGCTTTTTCTGCACTACCTGCACACGGGGCAAGAACAGGCCCAGCATGGCTGTCGGGGGCATTGAGAGGGCATGCCGAACCCCGCGAATCCCTGCACCAAAGGGGGTATTTGACGGAGCACTGAGCGGCCAGATGGAGGCCAGATTTGCAGTGGACAGGTAGTGGCGAAAACGAGGCATCCAATAGTGTCCAAGAAGAAAACACCCACTACTTACAATGTTTCAGGAACGCTATGAATTGAGGGTCTGTAACAGAAAACGTGTATCAGGCATCGCACCAGCAGATTTGCCAACTATTTCCTTGGAATGCCTTGTGGCACAGCGCTTTCCCGCCATCTCTGCCGTCAGATTGACACCCACATTCCAGCAACAGTTTCCGACATTGATATTTTTCAGTGTTACAAGTGTGACAGGTGTTACGCCAGCCGAACATTCCATTTAAATCAAATGGTTATGCCACCACCGATCTCGACCAAGGTGTAGCACAAGTGTTACCGGTGTTACAGCCTACCCGCCGCGACGAACCCTGAAGACCTGCCCACCCACCCTTGGCGCCGACTTCGGTCGTCACGCCGACGGGGACTGTGATATGAAGGCAAGGCCTTGCTGGAAGGCTCTTTCAGGGATTGGAAGGATGGAACGGCTTGAGAGAATTGCGTGCCGCGCGTCGGCCCGCCGAAAGGGGATGAGAACGCATTTCGGCAAGCTGAGCGCCTTGGGCGTCTGGCTCTGCTGGCTGCTGTTGGTGGGCTTGGCACTGCCGCCAATCGCAACTGCTCAGACGGTCACCTACATCCACACTGATGCACTTGGCTCGGTCGTTGCCGAAACCGATGAAAGTGGCAACGCGATCAAACGGTATGACTACGAGCCCTACGGGGGCGTCGTGGACGGACCGGTTACGGATGGGCCTGGCTACACGGGGCACGTGAGCGATGCTGCCACGGGGCTGAGCTACATGCAGCAGCGCTACTACGACCCCCAACTAGGACTCTTTCTCTCTGTAGATCCCGTCTCACCAAACGACAAACCGGGCTCCGCCTTCAACCGCTATCGTTACGCTGCGGGCAATCCCTATAGGTTCGTCGATCCTGATGGTCGCCAGGAACGGGCGGCGGAAAGACATGCCGACTCGGTGGCGAACACACCCTCGGCATATGATACGTTCGGCCCCGCAGCACTTGCCGTAACAACAGCGATTGTGCGCGCGACGCCAGTTGTTGGGCCTGCTGCTGCATCAGCAATATCTGGCTCCATTAATTCGGCGCAACCACTGGCCCTGCCAGCACCAGCACCAGCAGCGCCCTCTGCGCCAACTCCTGCCGCTGCCCCGACGACACCTTCTGGCCCGAGCTACGTCATCTCGTCGAACGGGACAGCATTTCCGGTGCCCACAGGGGCGAGCGGACCAACTCCGGTCATCAACCCCGCAGGAAAACAGACCGGCGTCGCATTTACTGGGGGTGCCGGAGGCAGTAATGGGCAAGTAGCCACCATGCGGATGATGGACCCAACCCCTCCCAGGGGAAACAGTCCTGGATATCCAGCTGGCTATATCAAGTACGAGAATGCTGGAAAGCAAGGCGTAGATCCGCTCTCCGGGAAAACGCTCCCTAATTCGAAGTCTCACTTCCCAGTCAGATAGGCCTGAACATGATCGACCACCAGGCGGAAACCCTCCGGCCATTGATCGGGAAAAATGTGAAACTGCGAATGGAAGACGGCATGGCCACCATCGGTACGGACGATGGCTGGGAACTGCATATCTACAACTCCTTCAGCCTTCACTGCGATGGCATTGCGGAGCCCCCCCCGCCCTCAACGCTGAGCTTGGTGCTGCAGGATTGCCGGTTCGATCGCCAGACAATGGTTGCGCAGTTTTCTAGCGGGGCCTCACTCACGGTCGACTTAAGTGACGACGGCTACTCTGGTCCAGAGGCGATGCAGTTGAATAGTCCAGATGGAACCATCGTGATCTGGAATTAAGTTCGATCCAGCCGCGGCTACTCACACTGGGATCGCCCCCAAGGGCGACAGGTATTGACCTTGTCCCTGTCGCCCCTGTTTCGACTGAAGCAGTAGCTTGACCTCGCCCTTTCAGGGATAGGCACTCAGTTCGCTGAACGTTCTATTTCGAAGGGGGCAAAAGTGATGACCTGTTCCCCGATCCATTCGTTGACCATGGCCAGCCGCGATTGCAGTGGTGCCAGTTCCATCGACGCCCACACGGTAGCCGCATCCCGAATCGAGCCGAAGCCGCCAGCATTCTGAGGCACGATGCCGAGCAGCTGCGGCGGTATGCGCAGCGCGGCCAGAATGTCATCGCGAGTCACGCGCTTGATACCGGTGAATTCATCCTTGGCGGCCACTTCGCTGATCGGGATCAGCTGCAACCCATCCTTCTTGCCATTGGGCGAATGCACGAACAGGTTGCGGAAATTGCCCGGCCCGCGCGAGTCTCGCAGGGCTTCACGCAAGGCGTCCACGTCCATGCCCTCCGGTTGCGGGTCGGTCATGTAAAGAATAAAGCCCGCATGCGAACCGTTGGTGTAGTACCTGCGGCGGAACAACGTCGCCGATTCATTAAGCAACGCCGACTGCACGACGGCCAGCCACTCCGGCATGCCGTAGATTTCCTGATCGGTATCGGCCTCACGGAGCTGGTGCACCGAACCGGGGGCAAACTCGTGTTCGGCCCTGCCAGCTCGGACCTGAAAGAACTCACCAGGTTGCACACCACGACGCATGTACTGCGCCATCAATGGGTGTAGCTGCAACAGCCGCCCGGAGTGCGAGACTTGCCGCCCCAGGTATGCCATGCCGAAGACCAGGTAATCCAGCGCCAACTGCGAGAACGCGGTGCGGTCCAGCAGTCGATGCGGCACAAAGGTGCGCACCAGCATGTTGCGCTTGAAGATCAAACCACTGTGCAGGAACGGATTGGAACGCGTTGTGCGCGACAGACCACTGAGGGTGATCGGCGGCTCGTAATAGCGACCGTTGCGCCAGCATTCCAGGTAGTCGAACAACCCGCGCGAGTCCAACACGGGCGTTGGATCGCCAAAGGAAAAGCTTGTGACAGCTCCGGCAGTGCCCACGCTACGCGCGGGCACGACCTCACCGATAGCAGCATCGGCAGGGGAATGCATCACGCTGCCTCCCCAGCACTGATCTTCTCTCGCAACTGTGAAAGACGAATCGGGCTACGCACCAGCTGCATATCCACCGCGCTCAGGTCCATCGACGGCAGCGCCAACACTTGCGTCACCTGTTCCGTCACTGCGGCATCGTCCAGGCGACGGCGCACCGCATTGCCGAGGCGACCAAAGAATCGGCTGGCCAGTGCATCTGCATCGTCGGAGTTTGTCGCTCTCGAGAACAACGCAAATGCGAAGGCCAGGCTATCCCCGGCCTGTGCCAGCAACTGCTCGTAGGCCTGATCGGCCAATTCCCAAGTGACGGTGCTTCTTGCGTTCAGACAGTAGCCCGCCACCTCGGCCAATTCCAGCTCCAGGCGCGGCAGCTCGGCCGCAATCTCGCCCTGCATCGCCTCATATTCCTCGGCCAGAGACAGTGCCGAGCGCTCGTTAGCGCGTAGCTTCTGAATGTCACGGGTCAGCGTGCCATCGCTCTCGCGCAGCTTCGCCCCCCACTGCTGACGGGCAGCGGCGGCATCACCCTGTGCAGCCTGTTTGGCGCGCTGCATCGTATCGACCTTGCCCATCAGGGCGCGCTTGCGCTGCATCACGCTGGCCAACTGCTGCGCCAGCTCGTTCAGCCGCCGCCTATTCTCCGACACCGCCGCAACCTCGGCCCCGTCGACGGGTTGAATAGCCGGTTCGGAGGTAGTGGTGGTGATGGTCTGGATGTCGCTCATGTTGAATCTCCGTTAAAACGATTGGGGGGACTCGCCGACACTGTGTCGGCGAGCTATGGGAAAGACGGCGCGACCTACAGCGCGCTGTCATGAACCTTGCGGCTGTCAAAGACATACAGGCGCATGGAGCCGAGGCTTGGGACACGCACTGATTGGGAGGACTTGCCATCGGTGCTGGGTTTGAGCCAACCCGCTGCGATCAGCTCACGGGTGGCCTGGCGAGGATCGAAGCCTGCACACAACTCCCGTTTCAGCGCCTCGGGCAGCACCAGGTACTCGGTGACCCCCACCTCATCGAAACGCCGGAAGCCGGCCCGATCACGGACCGGTGGCGCTTCCTGGCCGTAGCGCAACGGCTCCAGACGGCTTTCGCCGTGCGCTTCAAAGAACGCACGCACGCGCGACAGCAGCGCATCGGTGTCGGCACTACCGGAACCGCCCCGACGTTGCAGCCAAGCCTGGAAGCACGCGGCGACACCGCGTGTGGCCTCACCCTTGGGCCAGCCGGTGATGCGATGGCGGCAGCTGCTGGCCAACTCCCCGGCAAAGGCGACAACAGCAAAGCGCTCAGCCACGCGGCGCACCTCGCCGGAGGCATCTTCGGGTACGTAGGTGGCCAGGAATCGGTCCGTGGATTCGCGCAGCTGGGCGGTCAGCGTCGGGCTGTCCTGCTGGGTGAGGTAACCCATCCACAGCGGCCACGGTGCTCCATAGGTGCGCGCGGCGGCGTCCTTGAGCAGGGCCGACAGCGCGGCACCGTCGCTGGCATCGTGCAGGCGCTCAAACACACCATGCCCGCCCTCGGCCTCGGCCGGTACGTCGGCCAGGCGCACGGACTGCCCCGCCCGTGCCTGCTTGCCGACCTCGGCCATGTGCTGCGCCAATCCGACCTCGCCCGCTGAGAGGATCAGCACCCGCCAGCGTGCTGCTGCACGGGCCTCACCGGCTCGGTTGGCGCGGCTCGGGCGGACTGTCGGTGCAGATAATCATGGAAACCAGAGACCGATACGCCGAGAACACGACACAGCACCCGAGTCGGGTAACGAGTCCTATGACGGGCGACGAAGGCGTACCTCACTTGGACTCTTTGGCAAAGAACGCCGCCGCTTTTTTTAGGATTTCTCGCTCCATCCTCAGATTGGCGTTCTCGGCCCGAAGGCGGCTGATCTCGCTTTCCAGGTCAGTGGCCGGCCTGCGAGCCTCAGACGTCAACGAGCGCCCAGCACGGACCGCGTCAATCCAATTTGCCAGCGTCTTGACGGACATTTCCAGCTGGCGGGCCGCTGCGGCTGGGCCAAGCGATTCGGCCAACTCCACGGCCTGGTGCTTGAACTCATCGGTATAGCTACGGCGGGTAATACGGGACATAAAGGACCTCCAAGTGCGATCAAAGTATCGCTTCTTGGCGTCCGCTGACGGGGAGCCAGATCAGGTCTCGTCTTGCTCGGTGGCGGCTTGGAGATGCTCCAGAACGGAAGCTCATTTGGGTGGCTGGCGGTCTTGGGAGGCATTGGCACCTGGCTGGTGCTGGCCTTCCTTTCCTGGATCACCCATCGGGCCAACCGACGACGGACGTGGATCAACCGCCAGCCCTTCCCCCACTACGCTGAACAGGGCCTCCCCCGCGGGGGCTTCTGGAGGGGCTTCCTTTGGACTTGGGCTGCGGTCATCGCGGCCCAAGTGCTGGTGTTTTTAGTCGCTGGCTTTGCCGATGTGCTTCCCAATCCCACGCAAGTCCGGGGCCTGGCAGCGGTGGTAGGGCTGTTGCTTTTGCCCGTTCACGTGGCTTTTCCTGTTTTAGGTGGGTGCGCCTACCATTTTGTTCGCTCGACCAGAATTCCGAGGGCGGGAAGAACTAACCCTAAACACTGATGGCCCGCGCAAAGGTCCGACCTTCCACTGAGGCCGCGGAAGCCAAATCAATAACTTTCTGGAGTGCATCCGCATGCACTACGTTACCCAAATTCATCATCGACGGAACCACTGGAACTATTGCCGTCGCCGTAGGGATGTCCCGTTGAACGAGTGTGCCCTCGTTGGTAAAGAGCGGTCCTGAGGCCAATACGCCGAGCAACTGAGCGCGCGTCCCAGGCGTGTATGAATTGTCTTTTGTTCTGAACATTATGTCTTCGAAAAGAAAAACGGGCGACCCGCTCGATCCTGGAAAGCAGGCCGCATCAATAACAAATTCTTGCCTTCCATTCCATTTCAAAAATGGATGTGACGCCGTACTTCCTCGCCTCGCTAGCGGGCGATTGTTATGTTCATCCCAAAGTCCGTTAGGGTAGCCAATCATCATAATGGGCTCGATTGCGCGAACGCTTTTCCTTTCATCATGCGGAACAAGGAAATTCTTGTGCAGAAATGTATTCCTGATGAATAACCCACTATTCTGTACGGCCTCGAAGACATCACCGACATAAAATGCACACAGATCGACGTCTGCATCTGGGTGGAACACTATTCGTTGCTGGCAGTTTGGAATGAGGAATGTCCGGTGCACATCGCCCGGCGCAACCACCTGCTCGCTAACATCGTCCGATGAACTACGGGTTGTCACAGTTATACGGATCTCGTTGTGCCCGTTTACGACATGCTTATTCGTGAAAACTAGGGGGAAGTTCCCTTTCCCTTCCGGCGTATCAATTTCGACTAGATAGAAGAATCCGGTGCCCACCGACACTGACACACCGTTGCTCCCACACAGTAGCCGGACAGTCGACATAGAGATGTAGGTTGCTGGGTTCACGCGTCCTCCTTGGATACAAAGACACCCTTGGCTTGACAACGGCCAAGGGTGCCATAGTTTGAATTCATGGCCCCCGAGCTTGACCGGCGCGGAGGCGAGCAAGGTAGAAGGCAGCTACACAAGCCCAGGCAATGACCCCTTGAGGTCAGCGCAACAAGCCTCGGCCATCTGGCAAGCCCTCCCTCTCGCCCTCCCTTCGCTCCCGCTTGGACGGCCTGCGTGATCAGCACTAGGCGGGGGTGGTTCGTAGCCATCAAACGGTTCTGCTGGTCAGCCCATCATTGGGCAAACGCGCGGCAACCGAGGACTGCGGGCAAGGAGTAAAGCACCCGCGTAACTTGGGTCTACGTGAGACCGTAGGCGAACGCTGGCTCAGCCGCAGCCCGAGAGAGACGCCTACAGCAGACCGTGGGCGGCGTGGACCGGGGGCAGCAGCGGCGACGCTGTGAACCACGCTGGGCCGTTACGGGGTCGTTCCTCGCCGGCACACCTGCAGCCGCAAGGCACTTCAACCGCGGGCCGACCATCTCGTTGTTCCTGGCCCTCACGGGTGGGGGGCTCGTGCCCCTGCGACCCGCAATGCGGGTTGCCCACCCAAAACGCCAAGCGTTTTGAACAGGCGAACCCAAGGCCGAGGCCGACGCCTCCGGCGACGGTCCTCGGCAGCCGGGGGGTCGCTGGGGGGCGCGCTGCCAGCGCCCCCCGTTGCTCAAGACCGCCGTTGGCGCCTTTCGCGGCCGAGGGGACACTACCAGGAAAACACGCGCACGGGCTTCGTCGCTGGGCGGGCTGCGCCTGGGTTCAACAGCAAAACCACGGGCGGCTCCGCCGCCCTTCTGGCCTCGCTACCGCTCGGCTACCCTTGGAGGGGAAAGGCAAGAGGCGGCGCAGGAGCGCCGCCGGGCTTGCGCACCGGCGAAAACGCGTTAAACACTGGGGATGGACAAACTCACTCGCTTTGCAGTGGAACGCGCTGCCGACAAGCTGCTGAAAGCCGCCGGTTACGACACAAGTGGCAGAAGCCTCCGCCGAACCATGAAGAAAAAGCGCAAATCCGCCAATGCAGCTAAGGAAGGTAAGAAAACGGGGAAGATGCGCGGCAGCCTTGCCCGCCGATCAATGGGTTGACAACGCGTTGTGCTGTTTTAAGTTGGGAGCGTCAGCCGGGTGTTCACCGCCCTACGGGTGGCTTAGAAAGAGCTGTTTTTCCCGCCGACATACTGAGGCCCCTGCATTCGCAGGGGCCTCGCTTTCCAACCGTTGCAGTAGCTGCCCAACGCAGCCACCGGCTACAATGTCCGGCGCACAATACAGGGCACACCCCCGGCGCTTCACTCCAGTGCACCTCAAATTGCGCTCTGTCGGACTTGCAGGCGTGCGGCCCGCGTTTGCCCGACCCGACCTGGCTGTCATTGGCCGTTCAAAATCCTCAAGAACGGAACTGCAAAGCCTTCAAAGTAATCTCGATGATCCTGCAAGAACTCTTCAGCGAACAACCTCGCTTCTTCCTTACGGCCCATCAGATACAGGCAAGATGCCACCCGTTCCGGATAAGCACCGAGCATAGGCACACGCTCTTGCAACAAGGGAAGTAGTCGTTCATAGGTGCCGATGGACAACGCATATGACAAGCCGGCATCCGAATACAAACGCGCCAACCGAGCCGCTTGCGCTGCAACATCAGTTTCCCGAGTAAAACGAAAAGCCTGCTCCTTGGGTGCCAGCTCTCCCATGTGAACCGCATAGGTGGATGTGCTTCGGCTGTATTTCCGCCCCTCAAGGGAGGTATAAAGTTTCATGATCGGCACCACATGAACGCCGACGAATGGATTAATATCGAGATACTCTCTTTCCAAGCCAGTATTGAGCCCAACCCAGCAATGGAAGCCATGTTCCATCGGCCAGTCCACATCCTGCATTCGATAGCGCGTAAATCCTTCCACCTCAAGCGCCTCATAGCACTTGAGTAGAACAGCCTTCCTGAAGGCCGCATCGCAATGTCCAGTAGCACTCATCAGCAACGCTTCACGTCATAGCACTTCATTTGCGTCGGCTTTCCTGGCTCAAGCCCCGCTTTTTCCGCGTTCGCTCCCCTAGGCGTCACCGGACGGCCTGCATCAATGTCCGCCTTGACCGCTTTTTGACCGGAGCTCAATTGAGCATTACCGCTTTTTACCTCCACAACACCCTTATCCTTCGTCACGATGTCCGCCACGCTTCGTTGACCGGTAGATGCTTCCAGTGTAACGCGCTGGCCTGCCACCTTTTCACCAAACGCCTGGGCTACGGCCTTTTCAGCCTGAGCGCCTTGCGCCGCGTTCTCGGCCATCCTGACGGCCTTGATCGTTGCCCCGGCGCCTCCTGGCACAAATGGGACAGCAGCCGCCAGAGAATCCACGGCCACGCCAATCGAATCAACGACACCTGCACCAATATTGCCTTCGCTAAAGTTTGAGTAGGCGCTGGTTGCCCCCAAGGTTATGTTCGCAACATCCCACACGGTTTCGACGATGCGACCGTCCGGATCTTTGAATTTGTATGGATTTCCGTTCGCATACCGATACCGATTGAACTGCCCCACAGGCTGCTCATACGCCGTCACCGGGTCTACGGACAGGAAGACACCCAACTGCGGATCCATATACCGCTGCTGCATGTAACTTAGCCCGGTAGCCGCATCACTCACATGTCCTGTGTATCCAGGCCCATCCGTGACGTGGCCACCGACCACCGCCCCATAGGGCTCATAGTCATAGCGCTTGATCACCTTGCCATTGGCATCGGTCTCTGCAACAACAGAACCAAGCGCATCGGTATGAATGTAAGTGACGGTCTGCGCGCTTACGGGCGGCACGATGGACAGCCCCACCAACAGCACACAGCAAAGCCAGGCACCTAGGGCCGTCAGCTGCCGAAAATACTTCTTCCATTCCCTGACGTGGGTAAGCCCCCCACCTGCCGCTCCAAACCTGCGCATCCTTCCACTCCCTGAAAGAGCCTTCCAGCAAGGCTTTGCATTGATAGCACTGGAATGGGCTGGTCAGGTATCGCTGGACCACTGATGGCACGGCCGTTATCAGAGTTCCCTGCGCACCTCGACAAGCCCGTCCGACCTGGACGCCCTCAAAGATTCACTGCCGCCGTAGGACACAGAACTCAAGGTGCCATCCGGCAGAGCGAACGGCTACAATGCCCGGGGCACAAAACAGGGCACACTCCCGATTTGTGAATGCCAAGCGGTTCAAGGGGTTGGGTCGGTCTCAACTGGATCCCCCTCTCTCCGCCAGACAAACGCAAAAGGGCCGCCCACAGGGTGGCCCTTTTGCGTTTGTCTGGCGGATGGGATGGGTGGTGAGAAGCCCCGCCGGGGTTCGACGGTTCTGCAGGAGCAGAACCGGACAGCCGCAGGCGGGTCCCGAGGCGCAACGCGCATCGGGATCGGGTGCATGGATGCACCCGACAATCCCCCTCTCTCCGCCAGATAACTGAAAAAGGCTGCCCTTGGGGGCGGCCTTTTTCAGTTATCTGGCGCGGGACGCGAAGTGCGCTGCGCGCACTTCGCCCCAAACGTTGCTGCGCAACCTTTGGGCCCCTCCCTTTGCCGGCCTCTCCCCGCCCCTGTCGGGGCAGCCCCTCAACAGAGGGGCTTGTTCCTCCAGATGCGCGACATGCACGGGCAGACCGCCGCAGGCGGGTCCCGGGGTGCAACGCGCGCCGGGATCGGGTGCATGGATGCACCCGACAATCCCCCCTCCGCGCAGATAACCGAAAAAGGCTGCCCTTGGGGGCGGCGTTTTTCAGTTATCTGGCGCGGGACGCGAAGTGCGCTGCGCGCGCTTCGCCCCAAACGTTGCTGCGCAACCTTTGGGCCCCTCCCTTTGCCGGCCTCTCCCCGCCCCTGTCGGGGCAGCCCCTCAACAGAGGGGCTTGTTCCTCCAGATGCGCGACATGCATGGATGCACGGCCGACAATCCCCCCTTCGACGCTGTCGCAGACCGATCAGTAGACCCACGCCACGCGGGGATGCTTTTGATCGGCTTCCGCACGCTCCAGGCACCCCAAAACAAAACTGAACGAAACCTGAAAATTCGCTATGGTAGGCGCCTTCAACCGACGCTTGGCCCATTGCCCATGAGCTCGACCGACAGCGCTCACGCCGACTGCGAGAACTGCAACACCGCCCTGCAGGGCCACTACTGCCATCGCTGCGGGCAATCGGCGCACAACCCGCTCAAGCACGTGGGCCACGCCATCGAGGAAGTGTTCGAATCGTTCTGGCATCTGGACGGGCGCATCTTCCGCACGCTGCGCGATCTCTGGGTGCCCGGCCGCATCACGCAGAACTACCTCAAGGGCCGCCGGGTCGGATACGTACAGCCCTTGCGGCTGTTCGTCATCCTCACCCTGTTTACGTTCTTCATCGGCAAGCTGTTCGTGCACGTCGACGACATCCGCATGGGCGGCGGCGATTCGCTGTACGCCAAGGCCACAACGGTTGAACAGGTCGAAGCCGCACGCACGCAACAGCTGATGATGATCGACCAACAGCAGGCCAGCTCACCCGCCACCGGCAACGCCGGCTTCGCGATGGCCAGGGCTGCGGTGAACGCGGCGGCAGCACAGCGCAGGGCCGAGCTCACCGGCACCCGCAAGGACGCCACCGCAATCGAGCCCGGCACCTTCTTCAGCCACACCGTCAACGGCAAGCCGTGGGACGCGAACAGCAATCCCATCGTCCTCAACGGCTGGCCACAGTTCGCCAACAACTGGCTCAACAAGCGCCTGCAGAACGGCAACGCCAACATCCAGCGCATGGGCGGCAAGACCGACCTGTACATGCAAGCGATCCTGACTGCACTGCCGGGCGCCCTGTTCTTCCTGATGCCGGTGTTCGCGCTGGTGCTGCGCATCGCCTACGTCCCGCGGCCAATGGGCTATCTGGAACATCTGGTGGTGGCGCTGTACAGCCATTGCTGGCTGATGATGGTGCTGCTGGCAACCTTTCTCGTCGCGGGCATCAACAGCGCGCTCGCATCTCCCGCCTTCGCCGCCGCCAGCCAATGGCTGTATGCACTGCTGTGGTTGGCGGTTCCGGTCTACCTGCTGTGGATGCAGCAACGCGTGTACGGCGGCAACAAGGCACTGACGGTGCTGCGCTACCTCGCCATCGGCGGCGTCTACCTGTTCCTGGTGAGCTTCGTGGTGATGTATGCGGTGCTGGCGGGTATTTCAGCCTGAGTGCGGGGCCTGTAGCCAATGACCGCCCCGTCGGGTGGCAGCACTCAGCCGGGTACCGATCACCTGCGCTTGATCAGTGCCCGCACGCATATACAGACAAACGTCAGCCCGATCACCGCCACCATGAGCGTCATCCCCCACAGCGCGCCGAAGGTATCGATCACCGGCTCCAGAGCCGGTTGCGCAGGTCGATACAACACGCGTACCGCCTGCCCGGGCTTGTATCCGAAGATCATGCCCCCTTGCGGATAGGAGACCTGTTCGCCCTTGTCGGTGGTGAACGCCACCTCCGGATGTGAGCCACCCGCGTTCAAGCGCTCGACATGGCCATCGGCACTCCGCGCGACCTGTAGGAATTCAAGACGATGGTTCAACTCGAAGGCGACAACGACGAGCATCAGTACACCGACCATGCCGAACAGCAGACCGCGCACGATCTCACCGGTCCGGGACAGGGGAATTTCCGGTACCACTGGCCAACTCCTTTGCGTAGGGCAAGACAAACGGGGGCGGCGGGTTCCTCCCGCACGGTCACTCCCGTCGCCCGACAGCATAGCCCAGATGCAACCAGGTCCCGCAGCACGCTATGGTGATCGCATGAGCCTTCGCGTTTACCAGCCCGCCGACGCACCCGCCTGCCTGTCGATCTTCGACAGCAACGTGCCCACCTACTTCGCGCCTGAAGAACGCAACGACTTCGAACGCTTCCTGCGCGAGCAGGCCATGGACTGCGCCTTCCAGGTGATCGAGCGCGATCACCGCGTCGTGGCCTGCGGCGGCCTGTCGCGCCGTGGCGACGGCAGCGCCGGCTTCTGTTGGGGCATGGTGCAGCGCGCGCTGCACCGGCACGGTCTGGGACGCGAACTGGCGCTGGCGCGCCTGCGCCAGGCTGAAGGCGATCCATCGATCGATCGCGTCACGCTCAGTACCAGCCAGCACACCCAGGGCTTCTATGCCGGCCTGGGCTTCCAGGTGACGCGCGTGGTGAGCGATGGCCATGGCGCCGGAATCGACGCCGTGGACATGGAACGGGTGCTGTAGCCTCGCGCAGCAGGTAGATCCACGCGGGGCGTGGATCTACCGCTGGCCTCCCCTGCTCAGAAGCCCACGCGCAGATTGATCTGGCCACCGACATCGCGGCGACCATCGCCGTGCTGGCCCTGCACGAACATCGACAGCTGGCTGTTGCGGCCAAGTCCCACTGCCACGCCCACCTGGCTGACCAGTGCATTGCGCGCCATCACTGCACTGTAGACGTCGAAGGCATTGCCGCCGACCGCGAAGCGGTTGCGGCTGGCCACATCGGTGTCACCCGAAGCATGCTGCCAGCCGAGGCCGACGGTCAGTTGTGCCGGGAAGCGCTCGCCGCTGCCCACGTCCCAGCGCCCGCGAACGCCCACGGTGCTGACATTGAGCGTGTCCTTGCCGCCTTCCAGCTCCAGCGCAGCAGTGCCGCCCTGCTCCACAGCGCGATCGCTGTCGACCCAGTGCTTGGTGAACTGCACGTACGGCTGCAGTTGGGTCCTGCCGTGGGTCCAGGTCCAGCTGCCCTCCACCTGCGCGATGGTCACATCCGAATCCTGGCGGCTGTACAGGGTCTGGCCCAGCAGCGGCACCTCTCGCGTGGTGCGCGTGCGGTAGTCACCGCGCGATACGCTGCCACCGACCGCAAAGCCGTTGTTCCACTGGCCCTGTGCGTAGACACCGAAGGTGTTGCCACGCAGGCGCGCCCGCGAGCTGCGATCGTACAGGCGCGTATCCAGCCGTTCATTGCCGGCCGCTGCACCCAGCACCACGTGCTCGCCCAGCTGCCAGTCCACGCCGGCCATCAGCGCATTGCGGTTGGAGCGGATCTCATCGCCGTTGCCATCGCCATCCTGCTTGAACACCTTGCCGCTGCCGGCCAACCAGGCCGAGGCGCGCTCACCACGCACGGTCGGCAGCTCACTGCCCAGGCGCTGGCGGATGCCCTCTTCCAGGTAGTTGTCGTACAGCAGCACCGCGCGGCTGGCCGCATGCACTTCACCGGACAGCTGGTCGAATGCGCTGCGCGCGGTGCCGGCGTCATACATCAGCACCGTGTTGTACAGGCCCAGCGCCGGACCACTCTGCGGCAGGCTGTCCAGCGCCGCAGCAGTGTTGTACTGGTTGCGCGTGTTGGCCACGGTGGTGAACGCTGCGGTCTGCGCCACGTCGATCTGCAGGTTGGCCGTGTTGGCGGTGTAGACCGGGGTGATGGTCAGGAAGGCCGACGGCGAGGTTGCCGAGGCGAACTGCCCACTCACGCCACCGCCTGCATTGACCACCGTGTACTGCTGGCCCTGCTGGTAGCTGGTGCTCGGCGAAATGGTGTTCACCTGCACCGTGCTGCCGCCCACGTTGGCGCTGCCGCCCACCTGCACCGTGTCGCTGCCGGTGGCACCGAGATCGATACCCAGCGTGCTGCCCGGCGACAACGTCAAGTTGCCGCCCACCGTGATCGTGCCAGTGCCATTGCCCGCACCACTGCCGTTGCCTGGGCCATTGCCCGGCGACAGCACGCCGCCGCTGGACACCGTCACCCCGCCGCCTGTGCCACCAATGGTGCCGGTGCCGGACAGCGTGGTTCCGCTGCCGATGGTCCACTGGCCGCCGATAGTGCCGGTGACATTCAGACCACCGCCGGTGACCTGGCCGGTGCCGCTGAAACCACCGCTGTTGCCGCCGAGATTCAGCCCGCCCGGACCTGCCTGCACGATGCTGCCGCCACCGCTGATGGTGCCGCCCAGCGTGGTGGTGCCACCGGTGTTGATGACCAGGCCACCGTTGTTGGTGATGTTGCCGGTGATGGAACCGCTGGCCCCACCGTTGCCGACCTGCACGGTGCCGCCCGCATTGATGGTGGTGCCGCCGGTGTAGGTGTTGTTTCCGGTAAGCGTAATGGTGCCGTTGCCAGCCTGGGTCAGGCCACCGCTGCCACTGATGGTGCCACCCACGGTGGTGTTGCCACCCACGTTGAACACCAGGCTGCCGTTGTTGGTCACACTGCCGCCGATCGCACCGGTGGCGCCGCCATTGCCGACCTGCAGGGTACCGCCGGCGTTGATGGTGGTCGGGCCGGTATAGGTGTTGTTGCCGGTCACGGTCAGCGTGCCGCTGCCGGCCTGGGTCAGGCCGCCACTGCCGCTGATGGTGCCGCCCAGCGTGGTGTTGCCGGCCACGTTGGACAGCAGCGTGCCATTGTTGGTGACATCGCCAACGATCGAGCCCGTCGCACCGCCGTTGCCCAGCTGCAGCGTGCCGCCGGCATTGATGGTGGTACCGCCGGTGTAGGTGTTGGTGCCGGTCAGCAGCAGCGTACCGCTACCGGCCTGGGTCAGGCCGCCAGTGCCGCTGATGGTGCCGCCCAGCGCGGTGTTGCCGGACACGTTGGAAATCAACGCACCATTGTTGGTGATGTCGCCGGCGATGGCGCCGGTTGCCCCGCCGTTGCCGACCTGCAGCGTGCCGCCGGCATTGATGGTGGTACCGCCGGTGTAGCTGTTGTTGCCGACCAGGGTCAGCACGCCGCTGCCCGCCTGGGTCAGGCCACCACTGCCACTGATCGCGCCACCGACGGTGGTGTTGCCCGCCACGTCGAAGACCAGGCTGCCGTTGTTGGCGACGTTGCCGGTGATGGCACCGGTGGCGCCGCCATTGCCGACCTGCAGCGTGCCACCGGCATTGATGGTGGTGCCGCCGGTATAGGTGTTGTTGCCGGTCAGGGTCAGCGTGCCGGCGCCGGCCTGGGTCAGGCCACCGCTGCCGCTGATGGTGCCACCCAGCGTGGTGTTGCCGGCCACGCTGGATACCAGCGCGCCATTGTTGGTGATGTCGCCAACGATCGCACCGGTCGCACCGCCATTGCCGATCTGCAGCGTACCGCCGGCATTGATGGTGGTACCGCCGGTATAGGTGTTGTTGCCGGTCAGCACCAGCGTGCCGCTGCCGGCCTGGGTCAGGCCACCGCTGCCACTGACCACGCCGCCCACGGTTGCCGTGGTGCCGAGGTTGTAGACCAGGTTGCCGTTGTTGGTGATGTCGCCCAGCACCGAACCGGTGCTGCCACCGTTGCCGATCTGCAGCGTGCTGCCACCGTTGATGGTGGTGCCGCCGGTATAGACGTTGTCGCCGCTCAGGGTCAGCGTGCCGGTACCGCTCTGCACCAGGCCGCCGGTGCCACTGAGCACGCCGCCGAAGACGGTGTTGCCATTGTTGCCGCCGGTGGTCAGGGTTGCACCGCCCAGCACCACGCTGGATCCGGTCACACCGGCCAGGCCGCCGATGCTCTGGCTGCCACCTGCGCTGATATCCAGCGTACTGGCACCGGTCAGGTTGACCGTGCTGGCAGCGGACAGGCTGCCACCGGCCGCCACCGCCAATGTGCCGCTGTTGATGGTGGTGGTGCCGGTATACGTGCTGGCACCGCCCAGGCTAACCGTCGCCGGACCGTCCTTGAGCAGGCCGCCGGCACCGCTGATTGCACCATTCAACGTCAGCGGATTGCTGCCCGCCAGGGTCAGCGTGCCGCTGCTCAACTGCACGGTGTTGGCCAGCGTCAGCGCGGTGGTGGCGTCCAGGCTGGCGTCGCCGCCCACGGTCAGCGTGCCGGTGCCCAGTGCAGCGTTGTCGCCCAGGGCAAGGCCACCGGCGTTGAGTGCCACGCCGCCGCTGAAGGTATTGCTGCCACTCAGGGTCTGCACACCTGCACCGTTCTTCACCAGGCCACCGGTCCCCCCGATGGTGCCGGCGAACGTCGTGTTGCCGACGCCGCCGAGGGTGAGCGTGCTGGTGCCCAGCGCCACGGCCGAGCCGGCCACGCCCTCCAGTGAGCCGATCGTCTGCGCGCCGCCCGCGCTGATGTCGAAGGCGGTACCGGCATTGGCCAGGTTCACCGCGCCGGTTGCCGCCAGGCTGCCGCCTGCACCGATCGCCAGCGTACCGGCATTGATGGTGGTACCCCCGGTGAACGTGTTGGTGCCGGTCAGCGTCTGGGTCCCCGATCCTTCCTTGACCAGGCCGCCAGAGCCGGCCACCGAACCACTGAACGTGCCGTTGCTGGCATCACCGATCGTCAGCGTGTTGGCGCCCAGGTTCACCGTACCGTTGCCGATCAGGGTGCCGAACTGCTGCGTGCCGCTGCCCGCCGACAGGTCGAAGGTCGCCCCCGAAGCCAGGTTGACGACGCCGCTGGCGTGCAGGCTCGCGCCCGCGCCCAATGCCAACGTGCCGGCGTTGATGTTGGTGCCACCGGTATAGGTGTTGACGCCGTTCAAGGTCAGCGTTGCGGCCCCCTCCTTGGTCAAGCTGCCGGTGCCACTCAGGCTGCCGTTGAGGGTGAGGTTGTTGCTGCCGAGTACAGTCAACCCGTTATTGAGGATGAAGTTGTTGGCCAGCGTCACCGCGGTGTTCGAATCGAGCGTGGCATTGCCCCCCACCGTTACCGCGCCGGTGCCCAGCGCAGCATTGTTGCCGACCACCAGGCCACCGGCATTGAGCGTTACCCCACCGCTGAAGGTACTGGCGCCATTGAGCGTCTGCACGCCGGCGCCGTTCTTGATCAGGCCGCCGTTGCCGCTGATCGCACCGTTGAAGCTGCTGTCCACCGTGCCGCCCAGGGTCAGCGTGCTGCCACCGAGTGCCACCGTGCTGCCGACCACGCCGGCCAGCGAACCGATGGCCTGGTTGCCCGCGGAGATATCGAGGGTACCGGCACCTGCCAGGTTCACCGCGCCGGTCGACGCCAGGCTGCCACCGGCGCCGATCGCCAGCGTGCCGTTGTTGATGGTGGTACCACCGGTGTAGGTGTTGGCACCGCTCAGGGTAACGGTGGCCGCACCGTCCTTGATCAAGCCGCCGGCACCGGAAATCACGCCACCCAGTGTCAGCGCCTGGCTACCCAGCAGGTCGAGGTTGGCGCCCGCTGCAAGCCCGATGTTGTTGGCCAGGTTGACGCCTGTCGATGCATCCAGCGTCGCGTTGCCGCCCACCGTCAGCGCACCGGTGCCGAGCGCAGCGTTGTTGCCGACCACCAGTCCGCCACCGTTCAATGCAACGCCACCGCTGAACAGGTTGGCGCCGCCGAGCGTGAGAATGCCTGCGCCGTTCTTGACCAGTCCACCGGTACCGGAAATCGCACCGTCGAAGGTACTGCTGCCGGCACCGCCAAGGGTCAGCGAGTTGGCCCCCAGGCTGACCGTCGCACCGGCCACGCCGGACAGCGAACCGATGGTCTGGTTGGCACCGGAGGCCGAGATGTCGAAGCCCGCACCGGGTGCAGCCACGTTCACCGCCCCGGTCGCGGCAAGGCTGCCACCCGGACCAATCGCCAGCGTGCCGGCGTTGATGAAGGTGCCGCCGGTATAGGTATTGGTGCCGGTCAGCGTTTCAATGCCCGAACCGACCTTGGTCAGGCCACCCGTGCCTGCGATCGAGCCACTGAACGTGCCATTGGTGGCCCCGCCGACTGCGATCGAGTTGGCACCCAGGTTCACCGTACCGTTGCCGACCAGGGTGCCGAACACCTGCGTGCCGCTGCCGGCAGACAGATCCAGGGTGGCGCCGGTGGCGAGGTTCACGGTACCGCTCGCCGCCAGGCTGGCACCGGCACCCAGCGCCAGCGTGCCGGCGTTGATGTTGGTGCCACCGGTGTAGGTGTTGATCCCGTTCAAGGTCAGCGTCGCGACGCCATTCTTGGTCAGGCTGCCAGCCCCGGAAAGGACACCGTTGAGTGTCAGCGCATTGCTGCCGAGCACGGTCAGCCCGGCATTGAGCGCGATGTTGTTGGCCAGCGTTGCCAGGCCGGTGGTATCCAGCGTGGCGGCACCGCCGACGGTCAATGCACCCGTGCCCAGCGCCGCGTCATTGCCGAGCACCAGCCCGCCTGCGTTGAGCGTCACGCCGCCGCCAAACGTGTTGGCACCGGACAACGTCTGCACGCCCGCGCCCACTTTGACCAGACCGCCGCCGCCACTGATCACGCCGTCGAACGCGGCGTTCGTCGCTGTACCGAAGGTCAGCGAGTTTCCGCCCAGGGCCAGTGTGGTGCCACCCACGCCGTTGAGCGCGCCGATGGTCTGGCTGCCGCCTGCAGCGGAGATATCGAAGACCGCACCGGCGTTGGCGAGAGTGACATCACCCGCTGCGGCAAGGCTGCCACCCGCACCGAGTGCCAGCGTACCGGCATTGATGGTGGTGCCACCGTTGTAGAGATTGGCACCGGACAGCGTCAGCGTCGTCGCACCATTCTTGATCAGGCTGCCGTTGCCAGTGATCGGACCCGACAGCGTCAGCGCGTTGCTGCCCGGCAACGTCAGTGCAACGCCCGAGCCCAGCGTGACCGCATTGCCGAGCGTCGCCGCAGCACTCGTGTCCAGCGTGGTACTGGCATTCACCGCCAGCGAGCCGGTACCGAGCGCACCATTGGCGCCGACCACCAGGCCACCACCGTTCAAGGTCAGGCCGCCACCGAAGGTATTGGTGTTGTTGAGGGTCAGCAGGCCCGTACCGTTCTTGACCAGGCTGCCGCCACCGGCCAGCACGCCCGCCAGGCTGAGGTCATTGCTGCCGCCCAGCGTCAGCTGCGAACCCGCGCCGAAGTTCACCGCATTGGCCAGATCCAGCGCAGCCGTCGTGTCCAGGCTGACGTTGCCGCCAATGCCCAGCGCCCCCGTACCCAACGCCCCGGCATTGCCGAGGACCAGGCCGCCGGCATTGAGCGCAACGCCGCCACTGAAGGTATTGGCTCCGGACAGCGTCTGCACGCCCGCGCCAGCCTTGATCAATCCACCACTGCCATCGATGAGGCCGGCAAAGCTGCCGTTGCCGGCGCCGCCGAAGGTCAGCGTCTGCGTACCCAGCGCCACATGGCTGCCGGCGATGCCGTTCAATGCACCGATGGTCTGCCCGGCCCCCGCCGCGGAGATGTCCAGCGTCGCGCCGGCACCGGCGAGGTCCACCGCACCGGTTGCGGCAAGGCTGCCACCGGCGCCAAGCGCGAGCGTGCCGGCATTGACCGTGGCACCGCCCAGGAAGGTGTTCGCACCGGACAGCGTCAGCGTCGAGGCGCCGTTCTTGATCAGGCCACCGGTTCCTCCCACCACACCGGTCAGGGTGAGGTTGTTGCTGCCCGGCAGGGTCAGCGTGTTGGCGCCCAGGTTCACCGCATTGAACAGCGAAACCGCTGCGCCCGCATCGAGCGAAACATTGCCGCCGATGTTCAGCGCCCCCGTACCGAGCGCACCGTTGGCGCCCACTGACACACTGCCCGCGTTCAACGCAAGGCCACCACTGAAGGTATTGCTGTTGTTCAATGACAGAACACCGCTACCGGTCTTGACCAGGCCACCGGTGCCGGTGATCAGTCCGCCCAGCGTGACGTTCTGGTTGCTCACCAGGCTCAGCTGCGCACCGGTGTCGAGATCGATGGCGTTGCCCAGGTTCAATGCCACCGAACTGTCGAGGGTGGCGTTTGCACCGACTGCAAGCAGTCCGGTTCCCAGCGCGCCGGCATTGCCCAGCATCAGGCCGCCACCATTGAGTACCAGGCCTCCGGTGAATGCGTTGGCACCGTTGAGCGTGAGCGTGCTGGCACCGTTCTTGACCAGGCTGCCCGCGCCGGAAACCACACCGCCGAGCGTGATCGCCTGCGAACCCGGCAGCGACAACACGGCCCCACTGCCCAGGGTCACATTGTTGGCCAGGCTCAGCGCCGCGCTGCCATCGAGCGACGCACTGCCGCTCACGTTGAGGGCACCACTGCCAAGCGCGCCGCCATTGCCAAGCAACAACCCGCCCGCGTTGAGATTCAGTCCCCCGCTGAAGGTGTTGGTGCCATTCAGGGTCAGCAGCGAGGCACCGTTCTTGGTCAGGCTGCCGGTGCCGGTGATGTTGCCGCCGAGGCTGAGGTTCTGGCCGCCAGGCAACGTCAACGCCGCGCCCAGATTGATGGCATTGGCCAGGTTCAATGCAGCGCTGCCATCAAGCGAACTGTTGCCGCTGACCGTCAACGCCCCGCTGCCGATCGCACTGTTGTTGCCCAGCAGCAGGCCGCCCGCTGTCAGATTCACGCCGCCACTGAAGGTGTTGGCGCCGCTCAGCGTCTGGATGCCCGTGCCCTGCTTGACCAGGCCGCCGGTACCACCGATCACGCCCGCGAACGTCTGGTTGGTGGCATCACCGAAGGTGAGCGTGCTGCTGCCCAGCGTCACCGTGCTGCTGGCGATACCGGACAGCGCGCCGATGGTCTGGTTGCCGCCGAGCGAGATGTCCAGGTCCGCGCCAGCGCCGGCCAGGTTGACCGCACCGCCGGCCGACAGGCTTCCGCCGCTGCCCACCGCGACCTTGCCAGCATTGATCGCCAGGCCGCCGGTGAAGGTATTCGCGCCACCCAGCGTCAGCGTGGCGGCACCGTTCTTGACCAGGCTGCCGGTGCCACCGATGGCGCCGCCCAGCGTCAGTGCATTGCTGCCCAGTACATTGAGCAGGCCACCCGCACCGAGGTTGATGCCATTGCCCACGCTCAGCGCCGCGCTGGCATCGAGCGTTGTCACACCGCCAACAGTCAACGCGCCGGTTCCGAGCGCGCCGGCATTGCCCAGGACCAGGCCACCGGCATTGAGCGCCAGCCCACCACCAAAGGTATTTGCACCGTTGAGTGTCAGCGTGCTCGCACCATTCTTGGCGAGGCTGCCGGTGCCACCGATCACGCCGTTGAACGTCAGCGCCTGGTTGCCGAGCAGATTGAGGCTGGCACCCGAACCGAGGTTGACTGTATTGGTCAGCGCCAGCGCCGTCGTGCCGTCGAGTGTGGCGCTGCCCCCAACAGAGAGCGTACCGCTGCCCAGCGCAGCAGCATTGCCCAGCAGCAGGCCACCGGCGTTGAGTGCCACGCCGCCACTGAGATTGTTCACGCCCGACAAGGTCTGCACGCCGGTGCCCAGCTTGACCAGGCCACCCGTGCCTGCGGCGAACGTGCCGCTGTAGCTGGTATCGCCCAGCCCGGCGAGAGTGAGCGTATGGCTGCCAAGGTCGACCGAACCGCCGAGGCCCGCCAGCGAACCGATGGTCTGGTCGGCGGCCGCCGACAGGTTCAGGGTGGTACCGACGCCGACCGTGATCGCACCGGTGGGCGACAGGCTGCCGCCCGCGCCCAGCGCCAACGCGCCTCCGGCCAGGTTGAAGTTGCCGGTCAGCGAATTGGCGCCGTTCAAGGTCAGCGTGCCGGCACCGTTCTTGGTCAGGTTGCCGGCACCGGAGATCGAACCGTTCAATGACAACGCGTTGCTGCCCACGAGGTTCAGCGAGCCCCCGCCATTGATCACCAGATTGTTGCCCAGGGTGAAGCCCGCCGTCGTATCCAGCGAAGCGCTGCCACCGACGGTCAGGTTGCCGCTGCCCAGTGCACCGGCATCGCCCAGTACCAGGCCGCCGGCATTGAGGTTGACGCCGCCGGAGAACAGGTTTGCGCCGCCGAGAGTAACGATGCCGGTGTTGTTGACCGTCAGCCCGCCAGTACCGGACAGCACGCCGCCCAGGCCGAACGCATTGGTCCCTGCCAAGGATAGATTGCCACCGAGGCTGAAAGCGTTGGCCAGGTTCAGACCGGCCGTGGAGGAGGCGATGGCACCGCCATTGGCGGTGAACAGTCCTGTGCCGAAGGAACCGGCATTGTTGAAATTGATCAGACCATCATTGAGCGTGGTCGTACCTGCGCCAGCCCACGCACCCTGCAGGTTCCAGGTACCGCTGTTGACGGTGAGCTTCTGGAAGTTGATGTACTGGTTCCAGCCCAACGTGGTCACCGCCCCACCGGTACCGCTGCCCGGGCCGGTTGGGCTGTTCTGCAGCACCAGGCTGTTGTTGGACGCCGAACCACCGTCGACGATGCCGGCCGCGGCCAGATTCACCGCAAGCGCGCCGACCTGCCCAGCCACGCCGATACCGGCGGTATTGACGCTGGAACCAGACACGGCGGTGAAGGTGTTGCCGGTGACCGAACTGCCCAGGTTCACGCTGCCGTTGATGGTTCCCGCATTGAGGAAGGTATTGCCGGCCCCCGCCGTGGCCGAACCCTGGAACCCTATGCGGCCGGTAATGGTGCCGGTGTTGTTGAGATTGGTCTGCGCACCACCGTAGCTGACGATCGATGCCGCATCGGCCGTGGTCAACAGGCCTGCGCCAAGAATCGACATGTCCACATTGCCGGCGTTGACGATGTTGCTGACACCGCCGGAAGCGTTCTGCACCACCAGCGCCTGTCCACCGAAACCGAGGATGGAGCCGATATTGACCAGGCCTTTGATCGCCCCGCCCGCCTGGTTGTTGACGTTGATCGTGTTTCCACCGACGGAGTTGTTACCCAGCACCATGCCCGACGCCGCCAGGCTCAGGCCACCGTTGAGGGTGGGATCGATCGTGCCCTGGTTGTTCACGGTGATGCCGTTACCGCTCAAATTCACGGCACTTCCGCCAACGATCGGCGGCACGCTGAGCACAGCGCCGGTCTGGATATCCAGCGTCACGCCATTGATGCTGTTGGCCAGCGAATTGGTATTGGAGCCAGTCGCGCAGGTCACCGTGGTGCCTGCGGTAGTGCACGCTGCGAACGCCGAACCGCTGGCCAGGGTGGCCGCCAGTGCAACCGTCAGCTGATGCGCCCGCAATCGCGGTGGCCGCTTCGCGGTAATCGCACTTCCGCCAGGATTCTGGGCGACCTCCGATGCAACCTGCATTACGCCGAGGGCGCGATTGAAAACCAGACGGTAAATGCGGTTCATCGGTGAATCTCCATGAAAAGACCGGATGGCACTGCGGGCAGGTTTTTTGAAGACGATGCGGCCCATCCCGGCTCCCGATACGGGAACAAGGCGTGGCGGCATTAACTCCTGAAAATCTTCACATCTTCACGCGACGCCCGTGGAAAAGGTGCGCCGGCGTGTCCGTCAAGGCGAAAACTCCCCGGTTTCGCATGACGAATGGCGGCACTGTGCGACCGATGGCGCCAGCGGCATGTGAATCACGCTCGTTATTTTCATGACGTGCGTCAAATAAAACGGGCGGACAAAATGGTTTTGCCGAAAATGCATATACCTGCAGGACGCGGGGAATCCATTCCCCGCTCAACTAAATGCATTCAGCTGCTGGAGAGTTTCATCAGCACCAGGCCGGAAACGATCAGCACCGCCGCACCGATCCGCATCGGGCTGACCTGCTCACCGAGGAACACAATGCCGACCACGAACGCGCCAACCGCACCGATGCCGGTCCAGATCGTATAGGCGGTGCCCAGTGGCAGGCTGCGCATGGCCACCGCCAGCAGCCAGAAGCTGGCGATCATGCCGATGATGGTGACCACGGTGGGGGTGAGCCTGGTGAAGCCTTCGGACTGCTTCATGGACACGGCCCAGACGATTTCCAGCAGGCCGGCAAACAACAGATAGATCCAGGCCATGGCACGGCCCTCCTCTTGGTAGGGCCAGGCCGTCCTGGTCATTGATTCCCGATGTGGGGGAGGTCGTTCCTCCTGGCCGGCATTCTAGCAACGCCGGTCGGCGCGGGGCGTTGTCGGGAGACGCGGGTTACAGCCGATTCAGTGCACGAAGCTGGCGTCGATGTACCTGCCTGCGCTATAGTTGCGGTCTGCCATCGGCCAGCCGATGTGCAGTCCGGCTGTGGTCTCCGGCGCGACACGCGCTGCTTCCCCTGATCCGTGAACTGGCCGCCCCATGGGCGGCCAACGTCTCTATGGTGGCCCCGTCGGCCCCTCGCGACGCTAGGTCGAAAACCCCGCCAGGGCCGGAAGGCAGCAACGGTATCGATCGACGCGGGCGCCGAGGCCAGCCGGCGGGGCCACCGCCTTTCCTGCACTGGGGTCAGATCCCGTTGCCCGGCAAAGGGCTCTGACCCTTATGCCGTTCGCACCGGACATGGCCCCAAGCTACTGCGCTTCCGGCGTGCCCTGGTGGAACACCATGCGCCATCCGTCCCCGTGACGGCGCCACAGCGAGCTGCGCAGCACCCAGCGTTGCGCATGGCCATCGAGGTGATGGCGGCTGCGGTAGCGCACCTGGGCCAGACCCTCGGCCAACAGCCATACCGCGTACTGATCGGACTCGATCAGCACCTGCGCGCGCTCCAGCGGGATCTCCTGCAACGCCGCATCACGGCCATAGCACTGGCCGGAACTTCCGATCTCGCTGAAATCCTCATCCAGCAATGCAGCAAGACGCTCACGGTCGACACGCACCGGTGATGCATGCAGCGCGCGCTCCAGCGTTTCCAGCTCGGCGGCCAGCGCCGTATCGACGGGCCGGCCGGTTCCGCTCACGGTGGATCCTGCGCCAGTACGTGCGGCGCGGTCGGGTCAGCCAACGGCACGCACTGCCCCGGCTGCGCCACGCGGTGCCCACGCGCGGCCAGCGCCTGGCCGTCGGCCTCGCTGGCGTAGTGGTAGAGCATCATCCGCGCCTGCAGTTCGGCACTGTACTCACGTTCCAGGTCGTCCACGCCGGTGTGCGACGGGTTGCCGTGCAGGCCGCAGTCGTGGGCGATCAGTTCATTGTCGTTGGCGAAGCGGGCCAGCATCTCCGGAATCGGCCGGGTATCGCCGCTCCAAGTCAGCGCGCCCTGCAGGCGCAGGCCATAGGCCGTCTCCGGCCAGTGGTGGCGCACCGGGAACACTTCCAGGCGCACGCCCTCGTGCCAGAACGCCTCGCCCACCACGACCAGCTGGAACGCATCCCAGAAGTTGGCACCGCCCTCGGCCAGCACGTTCGGATAATCACCGATGCGCTTGTGCAGCAGCGGCACCACCGTGGCGGGCACGTACAGGCGTACCTTGCCGCGCCGGTGCGCATTGAAGAAGGTGTCCACGAACAGGCGCTCGAAGCCGGCCACGTGGTCCAGGTGCACATGGGTGACGAACAGCGCCTGCGGCATGTGCCCGTAGTGCGCTTTGAACGCGGTCAGGCCTTCGCCGCCACAGTCGATGGTCAGCCACGGCCGACCGTCCCGTTCGATCACCGACATCGGCGACCCCAGCTCGACCGCCGACGCATTGCCGACGCCGAGGAAACGCAACGACCAGTCCATCAGGTGCCCCGGTTCCAGGCCATGTCATAGGCGCGGCGCAGCCGCGCGTAGTCCTTCTGCACGTCTTCCACGCTGCGCTCGCCGCGCAGCTTGACCAGCGAGCGCAGCAGGCGCTTGAGGTTGCGTTCGCGCCAGGCGGTCGCCGGAATGCGGATCACCCCGCGGTCGAAGTCGATCAGCCAGCCGTGGCCGTTGCCATCGAACAGGATGTTGTGCGCGTTGAGGTCGGCATGGTCCAGGCCGGCACGGTGGAAGCGGGCGATCAGCCGTCCGGTCTCCTCCCAGGGCGCGCCGCGGCCGGCGACCAGCGCGCGGTCGGCCAGCGAACGGACACCCTCGATCCGCTCCATCAGGATCGCGGCCCGGTAGCGCAGGCCCTCGCGCATGTAGAACGCCGCCAGTGGCCGGGGCACCGGCAGCTTTTTCTCGCGCAGGGCGCGCATCAGCCGGAATTCGGCGAAACTGCGGGTCCGGTCCGCGCCGCGCCAGAGGTACTGGTCGTGGCTGATCCTGGCCGCCATGCCGCCGCGCAGGTAGTGGCGAAGCACGCTGGCGCCGAACGGCGCATCGATGAACCAGGCGCTGCCACGACCACCGTCCCCTACCGGCCGGGCCCTGCTGCCCCAGTGCTGGGGCGAGAACAGGCCGATCTCGGCTTGCCGCAGCCGCTCGCGGTCGAACAGAATGGCCCCGATGCCGCGACCCTCGCGGCATGGCGTCAGCGCTTCATTGGCGTCGAATGCGACCATTTCATTGAGTCTAACAACACATGGCATCAGCGTCCTCCTCCTTGTGCCTCCTGCGCCTGTCCGCACTCGGCGATGTCACCCATGTGGTGCCCCTGGTGCGCACCCTGCAGGCTGCGCGCCCGGATACGCCGATCCACTGGATCATCGACAAGGCCGGCCACAAGCTGCTCGACGGCCTGCCCGGTGTCACCTTCCATGCCTACGACAAGAAGAGCGGCATGGCCGGGGTCAAGGAGCTGCGCCGGCAGCTGCCACCGGGGCGCTTCGAAGCGCTGCTGCAGATGCAGGTGGCGTTCCGTGCCAACCTGCTGTCGGCCTTCATTCCCGCAGAGCGTCGCATCGGCTACGACCGCAGCCGATCGAAGGACCTGCACGGTCTCTTCATCAACGAGCGCATCCCAGATCGTCCCGGCATCCACGTGCTCGATGCCATCGGCAGCTTCTGCGAGCCGCTGGGCCTGCGCCAGACCGAGGTCAGCTGGGATCTGGCGGTGCCACCGTCTGCGTATGAGTGGGCCGCCGCGCAGTGGCAGGACGATGGCCGCCCGGTGCTGATGATCTCGCCGTGCTCCAGCCACGTACGCCGCAACTGGTACGCCGACCGCTACGCCGCCGTGGCCAACCACGCGCTCACGCGTGGCTGGCGGGTGGTGCTGTGCGGTGGCCGCAGTGAACTCGAACGCAGCATGGCCGACGCCATCCAGGCGCAGTTGCGTACCCCGGCACTGGATCTGGTCGGCAAGGACACCTTGAAGCAACTGCCCGCGCTGCTGGCCCGCGCCAATCTGGTGATGACGCCGGACTCGGGCCCGATGCACATCGCCAATGCAATGGGTGCCAAGGTGCTGGGCCTGCATGCGGCCAGCAATCCGAACCGCAGTGGCCCGTACTCGGATCGCCGTTACTGCGTGGACCGCTATGACGATGCCGCCCGCAAGTATCTGGCCAAACAGGCCACCGATCTGAAGTGGGGGACCAAGATCGAGTTCGACGACGTGATGGAACTGATCACCGTGGAAGACGGTATCGCTGCGTTCGAGCGTTACGTGGCCGACCACCTGGGGTGAGCGGCAGTCCCCATCCACGCATGGCGTGGATCTACCCCTTGGCCGGGATTACGCGCGCTGCGCGTAATCCTGGTACGACTTCTCCTCCACGTACGCCGAACCGAGCGCCAGGTTGATTGCCCTCTTGATGCGCGCGCGCTCGTCGTTGCGCAGGTAGACGCTACGCGCCAGGTCGATGAAGCCCTGGTCGAACGCCTGCGCCTTTTCCTTCAGGCGGATGTCGTCCTCGATGTCCCACAACTGCTCGTTGACCGTCTTCAGCTCGGCCCGCAGCTTGGCGATGTCCTTCACCGCCACCGGGTGTGCCATCCAGGTCTGCTCCAGCGCCGACAGCTCCTTGCGAACATTGGCCAGCTTGCCTTCGTCACTGATGCGCTCGGACTTGATCTGCAGGATCGAGATCTTGTCCAGCAGCTCGCCGAAGGACACGGGGACGAGGATTTCAGCGGTCATGGGGGCACGCTCCAACAGGTGATGCGCACATGGTAACCCGTGCCGCGCGGACGCTTCGCCCCTTCGTTGCATGGGTCCCAAAGGCAGGACTGGGGGAGAACGCCCTGTCCATCCGTTAGTGATCGGGAGAGACGGCCCGCGCGCCGGACTCTCCCGGCCCGACCCTGACGGACTGCAGCGCGGCACACCCTGCGCCCACGCCGTAACGCATTGATATCACGCGATATCAGCACGTTCATGCAGCGGGTAGTGGCGGGACCGCACATCACCCCTCTGCCGTGGAACTTCGCATGCCCCCATTTCCCGCCCTGCCCGCCCACCGCAAAGCCATCCTCGGCAGCGCCCTTCTTGCAGCGCTCCTCGGCATGGCGGCCGCGCCCGCAGCCCGTGCCAGTGCCTTCCATGTGAATGGAGACACGCTTTACTACACTGGCAACGTGCTGGCGACCGACCCCGGGACGCTGGAGGCCTACGTCCTTGCTGCCAAGGCACGCGGGACGCCGCTGCGCCAGGTGGTATTCCGCAACTCGCCCGGCGGGGCCGCCTCCGGCGGCGTGGGCATGGGCGCCATCATCCGCCAGCATGGGCTGGAAACCGTACTGGACGGCGGCTGCTACTCGGCCTGCGCCGATGCCTTCGTTGCCGGCGTCAAGCGCAAGGTGACGCAGTTCGGCCTGCTGCCGGCACACGGCAACTACACGGAGACCGTGCTGGGCATCCATGGCGAATCCGGCCCGAACGGCCCAACCCCTTACCCGGGGCAGGACAAGTACATCAAGTACTACCGGGACATGTTCGGCCCGACCGACTTCGCCGTCATCGAGGCACGCATCGTCCAAGCACACTACGAGCTGACCGAGCAATCCGGGTTCCTGCGCTACTTCGACCCGAATGCCACGGCCGTGGCCACACGCTTCTGCCCGACTCGCGACCAGAGCGCGGCCGGCAACTGCACCGCGTATCCTGGCGTTACCTTCTACAGTGACCGTGTCGTCACCGAGGCGGGCTACGTCATGCCTGGGGATGTACTCGCCGTCGACACGGCGGTCAGCGGCGATCTCAATCCGAACCTGGCCGTGCGCGGGCGCTACACCAACGCGCTGGCCAACCTGCGCTACTTCCAGCAATCGGCCCCGGACATCCGGCTGGACGACGCCTTCGGTGTGATCCGCATCGGCAAGGGCGGCGTCTGGTCGCTGGATACCGCTTCTGCCGCCCAGTATGTGGTGGCCGATGGCGGCACCCTGCGCCTGCAGCAGGATGGCTGGATCCACCACGCCGAAGCCATCGGCGCCCGCAATGGCGGGCGCATCGAGCTGCAGCAGGGCGCACTGCGCAGCCTGACCGTGATCGAACGCGGCGGCGTGCTGACCGGACACGGTTCGTTGAATGCCACGATCGACATCAACGAGGGCGGAACGCTCGCGCCGTCCGGCATCGTCATGCGTCCCTACTCGCTGGAAGCGCTCGCTCCGGGTGGCGACGACGTGTTCACCAGCGAACGCTTCCGGATCGGCAAAGGCCGCTACATCAACCTCAACGACGGCGCGAACCTGGCCTTCCAGGTCGACAGCCAGCGCACCGCACCGGCACTGACACTGGAAGAAGCCCGCTACTTCCTGGTTGATGAGGACCGGCGGTCCGGTGACTACAACCTGCTCGGCAACATCAACCGCGCCGTGCTGAGCATTGCCCCCACTGCCAGGCTGACGCTGGACGTCAAGCAGGCGTTCTTCCCGGCCGGGCAGCAGAACCACCTGGTGGGAACCCAGGTGGATTCCAGCGCCCTGCAGCTGCCCGTCGCCCCCTGCGGCCCGTCGAACGGTGAGTACGCCGGCCTGTGGTGCCGCACCGCTACGCCCGATACCCTGACCCGCGCAGCGCCGGTGTCGGACTTCATCGAAGGGCGCTTCCAGTACGTCGAGCGCAGTGGCGAGGCCGGCAGCGCGGTGGACCTCACCGCTCCCGGCGCGGTGTTCCGCCCTCGCCACAATTCGCTGCTCAGCTTCACCGTCAACCAGACCGGCAACGGCCTGTGGCTGACCGCCAATCCATCTTTCGATGACACGGGTCTGTTCGCCAACGCGCAATCCGGCGATGGATTGGGCATCGCACTGCAAAAGGCGGCTGCGCAACGCACCTCCTCGATGAGCGGACTGCTGGGCGCCCTGCAGTTCGCTGACCGTGATGACATCGCGCGCCAGGCGGGAGCATTGCGTGGCGACGCGCATGCCAGCCTGCGGCTGGCCGATACCGCACTGGTCGGCAGCATCGGCAACGTCGTGCAGCAGCACCAGGCAGCATCGCGCAGCGGTGGCGATGCGGATGGCCTGGCAGCACAGGCCGCGCAGACGGCCTCGGCGCAATCGACAATGACCGGCAGTCGCCTGTTCAACCAGCTGGCGATGCACCTGGTCGCGCCGGCAGATGCGGGCAGTGATGCGGGCGACACCGGACGCAACCGCAGCTTCTGGGCGCGGGGGTTCGGCAGCCACGGTCGCATCGAGGGTGACGCTGGCGTCGCCGGCCTGAGCCACACCATCGGCGGCATCGTGCTTGGTGCCGATACCCGCCTGGCAGACGACCGTGTGACATTGGGCGTGAGCCTTGCCGCGGCCGACATGTCGACCAGGTCCAGTGAAGGTGCAGGATTCAGCGGCGATGTCCGCGCGCTGGATATCGGCGGCTACGTGGACGCGCTCTATTCGCGCGGCTACCTGTCCGCCGCTGTCCGCTACACCGATCTTCGCCACGACACCCGTCGCAGCGTCGAGGGGATCGAGGGCCTGCAGGCACCGCTGCGTGCGAAGTACAGCAACGACGCGATTTCCGCGCGCGTGGAGCATGCGTTCTCGTTCACCACCGGCAACGGTGTGGTGATCCAGCCGCTGCTGCCGGTGATCGACTACACGCGCACCTCGGCAACGCGCTTCAACGAAGGCCAGGACGCGGCCGCACTGGTCGGCCGCAGTGGCAGCCTGGAGAGCATCCGCGTGGGCGCTGGCCTGCAGTTGTTCAAGACCTTCGACGGCAACAACGGCGAGCGCATCACCCCGCGTGCCCGCGTGGTCTGGCAGAAGGAACTGGGCGATACCCAGGCCCGCTACAGCAACGGCTTCGCCGCCGCCCCGGACCTGCTGTTCAGTGCCAGCAGCCAGACCGTCGGTGAGCAGGTCCTGGCCTGGAACCTGGGCGTGACCAGCCGTGCCAGCAAGCGCCTGTCGGTGATGGTCGATTATGTGGGCGAACGGCGCGACGGCCAGACCCAGAACGGCATACAGCTGGGACTGGGCTACACGTTCTGAGCACACGCCATTCGCACAGGACAGGGGTCCCCACCCTGTGCGCATGGCCTCCCCTCGCACGCCATGCGTGGATGCTCCCAGCGGGCAACAAGTGGCGCAACGTCTCGGGCGCCGCGCGCAACGCGCGGCGCATCCCACGCCAGATTAAAGAAAAAGGGCTGCCTTTCGGCAGCCCTCTTCTGTTCCTGCAGAGACAAGAAAGCCATCGATGCCCCCTCCACCACGCACGGAACCATCTGGAGCAACAAGCCCCTCTGTTGAGGGGCTGCCCCGACAGGGGCGGGGAGAGGCCGGCAAAGGGAGGGGCCCACAGGTTGCGCAGCAACGTGTGGGGCGCCGCGCGCAACGCGCGGCGCGTCCCACGCCAGATAAAGAAAAAGGGCTGCCTTTCGGCAGCCCTTTTTCTTTAATCTGGCGGAGAGGGGGGGAGTCTAAGCCACACAACTCCCAAAACCCTTGCAGCGCAAGACTTAGCGCCCGAGGCACCCGCGCAAGGTGTCCAAGGAAGTGTCCACGTTAACAGCCCCCCGGCACAATGCCAAGTTGCTCACCTTGACCACTCAGCCACCCACATTCCTCCAGTCCCCGGTGCGGACCTTCCGGTCAATCAGGATCTCAGTGCTCTGACAAAGTTGGTGATAGTCCTCCCTAAAATCTGCCGCGCTCCTACTGCAATTCGTGCAATACAAGCCGTACGCATAGTTGCTGGAGAAATAATCATGATCCTTACGCACAAGAATACATTGGCACGATGGGCATAGAGGCGTCAGAGAAATTATTTTAGCGTTAGCGCCAGAAGTATAATTCCACTGCCAGTCAACCCCATGGAAGTGATCGCGACGATAATTTCGCCAAGTAACTTCAGGCTCACCAGAACCACGAAAATGATAGAAAACCCGCACTGAAACACGCAATAACCCGAGGAGAACACCCCCCCATAACAGAAGAAGCAACCAGTTGGGATGTTGAGACGAACTGCCAAACCAGTTCCACGCCCCGCCAATGAGACCAAAAATCTTTGGCCACCATCCCGCAAGACTCGCCCCAATCGCTCCAGCAACAGCAACGATCGCGGCAACTATCACGCCAGCCACAACCTGTTCTTTCATCGAACTCATTGGCATCCCCCTTTTAGGGTCGAATTCTACCAATTTTTGGGTCTGAGCCCCTTAGCCAGTGGCGTTTGTGGCGCACGCGTCTGCGCGCGCACCTGGGCGGGCGAAGCCCCCACCGAAATTGCTTTTGCTTTTGCTTTCGTTGCCTTCGCATCCGCTCTGATCTTTGTTCGTGCGGCCTTCGTTACCGCCAAGTCCTTTATGGGACCAGACACACTCGCGCGCGGCCGCTGACCACCCCGGCCGCGCCGTTTTGTACCGTAGGACATGAGGGATGCTGTAGAACGGTGGCCCATGATTTTCGCAGCCGTCTCCGGCGTAGCCTTCCCGTCTGAAATATCGGCCTTCAGGTCGCTGCCGACGGCATGGCGGAAGGTGTAACAACTCATGCCTTGCACCTGAAGCGCTCGGTTGAGACTTCTGTAGTCGGCGTCTGTCGTCGCAAGCGTGTAGTGCCCGCCACGCTCGGCGCACAACAACGCAAGACCTTGGACAGCCTTGCCGCCGCCCGACAGCGGGAAGGCCAAGCGGCGCTTTTCGTGGCCCCGTAACGCGTCCACCTTCGCTCCAATTATTTCCACACCGATGCCGCTGGGCTTTCCATGCTTGTCCCTCAACAATTTCACGCTAACCCCGGCCATCAACTCTGCCGGGCGGCATCCCGTCAACGCCAACAGCGCCAGACGCTCACTGTGCCGCTCTAGGAGCCGCGTTCCACGGTGCCTGCTGTCCAACAGCGCACAAGCAGCGGTGTCGGCTGTCGGCGCGCCGCTGAGGCGCTTGGACTTGTCCACCGGCTTGCCGCCCTCCGTTTTTATTTTGAGGGCCTTCGCTGCCCAGGCCTTTCGACCCGCCGCCAAAAATTGGTCATCAAGCGCAACAGCCAGTCTCCATGCCTCTGCGGTGCACTGTTGGGCCTGATCCAAGTCGCCGGACTTGCGCGCCTGTTCGGCAAGTGCGCGCCATGCCCGCACATCCTCGGCCATTGCCCAGCGGCACGCCGTGCGCAACTTGTTCCAATGCTGCGCACTGTTCGCCTTCTCCCATGCCGTAACTCCCTCGCGTACCAATCTCGTGTACACGCGGCGGTACTCCGTTGACGTTTCCAGCGTTAGCGCGCGCTCCGGACACTCGGCCAGCACCTTCCGCGTGTACTTGTCGGCTTCCAATGTCCACGGCTTACCTGTGGCAATGGCCTGCCTGCGGTGCCACTGTTCATCGCGTTCCAATTTTTCTTTGTGCTTACTCGTCCAACCACTACACAGGGGTAGTGGTCGAACATCGTGCGCACGTTCGCCCGTTTCATATTCTGAAACGAGCGAGGGGGCTGTGCCCCCGTGTGGCCTTATGGGGTTACGCTCTCGCTCCACCCCGTCCACACTCCCCCCATTCTCGGACGGTATAACCGTCCGAAAATGGTTTGAAGCATGTAGGGCTGAGGGTGATTTCTGTTTCATAATTTAATTGAAACAGAAAAACGAAAGCGCGCAATGGGTGGCAACGGCCAAACGTCTGCGCGCGAATGACGTACCAAACCGCCCAGCAGTGCCGACTCAGCACGAACGCCGCCACAGGTGCGGATGCTTGGCGCAGTGCATGGAAAGAGGCGCAGCGATGGACCGAGCGGGTGTTGCGGACGGACGCGCGTGGACGCGGGGCGTCAGATAGAAATAGCCGCAGGGGCCGATAGATATTGGGTGTGTGTTGGTGACTGTCCTGAACGTATGCACATGTCGCACCTAGGGTGTTGTAACGCCGTGTGTCAGTTTTTCTGAAAAATCACCCCAAGACCATTGCCCCGCAAGGATTTCGGCGTGTACACGTGCGTGTGACGATCTGAGACGAAAAAATGGCTGATAGCCAAGCGCCGCAACGGTTTCATCGTGCGCCCTTCAAACACGGGAAATCGCCCATTGAAAAAGGGGCCGTTTCCGGCCCCTTCTTCATACGCATCAATCATCAAGAAATTGAGTTTAATACTTTATCGGCCATTGACTCTTCTATTTCAAGCCCCACGTGTGGGGCAAATTGAGCCGACAAGGTCAAACTAGCATCACTGCGAAATATGTCAATAGCGATTGATTGACAATTAAACAATAAACCCCGCTTGACAATCAAGCGAGGTTTATTATGTTGAATACATGGCCACACGGTTGACAGACCATGTGGCGAGTAAGGCAAAAAGAGACTTTGCGCTACCCAAGCAGTTGCTCCTACCCCTTCAAGGTAGCAACGAACGCAAAAAAATCAAGCCCCTTTCTCGCCCACTTCTCTGCTCAACCGATAGGCCATCGGATATTGAAGAAACGGGGCAAGTAACCACGCCGCAAATATTCGGGACTGTCGCGCAAGGCGGGGATTATTGAACACGGCGCACTGCATAACTAGGTACGAAGGGCTGGACGATTTCCCCCCGACGCACTGGCCCTGACCAGGTTCAAGGCGGAGTTTATTCCGCGCACAGGGCTGGCAACACCGATAAACCGCGTGTTGCTTGTGGGCTACGGCAGGGTGGGTTTGAAATCACATTCCGAGTGTTCACAGACAAGTTCGTTGCCCTTGGGGGAGTTTTCCCTGTGGGAAAACGAATAACATCTGTGAACACCCTCAAGCCAAAGCTAAAAGCAACATTGTGGATAAATCCACCCCTAAGTCTAACGACCTAATACTTTAGAAAAGCTAGGTTTTTCTAGTGGTAAAGCTTTACTGTGCCATGGAAAGCCAATAAATAAAATACAAGCCCGGAGGGGCGTAATGAAATGAAGCCGGTGCGCGCGCCCTCAAATGGGATTGTCGGGCTGGTATGGAATTATAAAAACAGGCGGGGACAGAGCCCCGCACGCATCCGCGCTTTAGGCAGGAGCAAACAGAGGCGTCAGCGCCGCCACTTTCACCACACCCAAATTTGCCCAGTCCAGTGCTGGAAAACACTGCGCAGCCAAGACGGTCGGAGACACCTTCTTACCATAGACCGCCGAATGATCGTCATCAAGGTCACGACCTCCTTCGTGTCCGACGTAGGCGACACGAAACTCCTTGCCCACCAAGCCATCTTGCATCCGCTGAATGACCGTCTTGCGGAAACTGTGCAGTCCAATACGCCCATCGCCACGAGCGGCGATTTTCAGCGTATCGCTCAGCAGATGACTGAACGCCTTTTGAGGACCATTGGCCGGGCCGTTCTTGGCGTCGAAAGTCAGATTGGGAAACAACTTGCTCTCACCATCATCTTGCAACCTTTCGACCAACTTCCACAGCCCCAGCGCGAGCAAGTCCGGGTGGATTGGGATCGTCCTTTCACTGGCCTCCGTTTTGAGACTCTTATCCGCGCCTTCGGTCGTAATATGGATGCACTTGACCCCATCCACAATCTTGAAATCGGCCAATTCCAATTGCGCGATTTCATTGGAACGTGCGCCCGTGTAAAGCGCGATCATGGCGACCCAGCGGGATGACTGTCGGCGCATAGCCTTCAGTGCTGGGAAAGCGAAAATCATTTTGAGTTGGGCGACTTCAAAAGGCTGCCAACCGGTCTTTTTGGACTGGAGTCGCTTTGCTTTCTTGCTGACCTTGATATGGCCTCGGGCAATGTTGTCACCCTTGGGGTAGTAGCCTGCCGCCATGGCCCAGTCAAAGAACAGCGACAGCCAACGCGTCTTTGTTTCAATATAACTATCCGTCAGCGGCTTGCCGGTCCGCGCTGCGGGAGTTTGTTTCAGACTGATGACCCATTCCGCGCAATCAGTCTTGGACAGATCGCCCATTGCCACCCGCGCCGGTGAGCGCTTACGCGTGGAGTTCTTCCACGCTACAAAAGCTTTCACGGCCTCCAATTTCTGGCCTGGAGTCTTACGGGCCCCGCTGGTCAAGGTCTTGGACCATTTTTCGACTGCCATCTCCAAGGCGATGCGAGTGGACGCGGACAGCGGCGCACCACCAACAGAGGCCACCCCTTGCGCGTTCAGCAACCGGACGGTTTCCAAAGCGGCAGCGTTGTCCTGCGCCGAACCGTCCGTTTTGACTGTGTAACCGTGAGGACCGGCTACTACTTCAAAGTCAACCTGCCCCTTCTGCGCGCTGCGGAGCAGTTCATCCACGCTCTTTGCCATATCCCCTCCTTGAAGGGCCACAGCATAGCGGGAGGCGAGCACAAGGGCTTGCAGATGCGCCACACGGGCATCACGCGTACCGAGCGAGCGCTTGACCACCTTGAGGCCCAATGGGCCTTGGAAGCGCTTAGGAACCTTCCAGCGGAAGTGATAGACCCCAGTGGGGGATAGAACAAGGTAGTTCGGCAATCGCATGAGAGTGTCCAAGCGAGTGCCCAAGAGCCTAAAAATGAAAACGCCCGCAAGTCATTGACTGGCGGGCGCTTCATCTAATCTGGCGGAGAGGGGGGGATTCGAACCCCCGAGGCGCTATAAACGCCTGCCTGATTTCGAGTCAGGTACATTCAACCACTCTGCCACCTCTCCGGGTGGTCCCCGGCGGACCGGGGACGCGCATCATACGAGGAAGTGGGGCCGACGACAAGTCATTCCGGCCAACGAAGTGAAAATTTCCTGAGCGCATGCCTTGCCGGATGCCTGCAGCCACCCGATGATGCCTATCTCCCCAGCAATACCCCGCCACAGCCCCCATGATCGAATTCGGACACCTCACCCACCCCGGCATGCGCCGCGAGCTCAACGAGGACACCTACTACGGTGACAGTGAGCTGGCCCTGTGGCTGGTGGCCGATGGCATGGGCGGGCACGCCTGCGGCGAAGTGGCCAGCGCGCTGGCGCGCGAAACCATCGTGCGCGAGATCCGCCGTGGCGCGCCGCTGGCGCAGGCCATCCGCACCGCCGACGAAGAGATCATCCGCGCCTCGCGCCGGCGCAACGACACGCTGCCGATGGGCACCACCGTGGTCGCCGCACGGGTACAGGGCAACCGTTATGAAGTGGCGTGGGTCGGCGACAGCCGCGCCTACCTGTGGCGCGATGGCCAGCTGGCGCAGCTCAGCCAGGACCACAGCGTGGTGCAGGAGCTGGTCGCCCAGGGCAACCTGACTGCCGAACAGGCACGCGCGCATCCGCATCGCAACGTGGTCACCCAGGCACTGGGCGTGACCGATCCGGCGCATCTGAACGTGGCCACCACCAGTGGTGAGCTGCGCCCGGGCATGCAGCTGCTGCTGTGCAGTGACGGCCTCACCGAGGAAGTGGACGACCGCGGCATTGCCCGCACCCTCGCCTTTGAGGATGCCAGCGCACAGGAATGCGTGGACACGCTGGTCGCGGCCGCGCTCGACGGCGGTGGCCGCGACAACATCAGCGTGATCCTGGTGCGCTGCCATTAACCCGTAGATCCACGCCATGCGTGGATGCGGCGCTGCCGGCCAGCGGCCGGCACTCCCCCATCCCAGGCATTACGCGCTGGCGGGCTCTTCCACCTTCGGGCCATCCCACAGCGCATGGCCGGCCTTCTTGCGCAGCCGCTCCAGTCGCGCCGCATGCGCTTCCAACTCGGACGGCGTGGCGACCACACGCGGGCGTGGCAGCAGCTTGCTGGTGTCGAAGGCCTGCAGCGCCGCACCGGCCCCGCCCCCCTCTTCGTCACCCAATCCGAAGCCGATCTCTTCCTGACCCGAGGTCAGTGCGATGTAGACGTCGCCCAGGATCTGCGCATCGAGCAGGCCGCCGTGCAGCGCACGGTGCGAGTTGTCCACGCCCAGTCGCTTGCACAGCGCATCCAGCGAATTGCGCTGGCCCGGGAAGCGCTCGCGCGCCATCACCAGGGTATCGATCACCGTGCAGCGGTCGGTGATCCTGCCGTACTGTGGCCCAAGCAGCGACAGCTCGTTGTCGAGGAAGCCCAGGTCGAACGCCGCGTTGTGGATGATCAGCTCGGCGCCGTCGATGAACGCCAGGAACTCGTCGGCAATCTGTGCGAAGTCCGGCTTGTCAGCCAGGAACTCCAGGGTCAGGCCGGTGACTTCCTGCGCGCCCTGTTCGAACTCGCAGTCCGGCTTGATGTACTGGTGGTAGTTGTTGCCGGTCGGGCGGCGCTTGAACAGCTCCACGCAGCCGATTTCGACGATGCGGTTGCCCTTCTTCCACTCCAGGCCGGTGGTTTCGGTATCGAGGATGATCTGACGCATGGGCTCAGTTTACCGGGCTGGCGTCGCGGATCTGGATCGCCGCGTTGCGCGCCAGGGTATCCACGCGTTCATTGTCGGGGTCGCCGGAATGACCCTTCACCCAGCGCCAGTCGATCTGGTGCCGCAGCGTGGCCGCGTGCAACCGCTCCCAAAGCTCACGGTTCTTCACCGGATCACCGCCAGCGGTCTTCCAGTTCTTGCGGATCCAACCCGGCATCCACTGGGTCAGGCCCTGCCGCACGTACTGCGAATCGGTGTAGAGCACGATGTTGCACGGCTCGGTCAGCGTCTCCAGCCCCGAAATGGCCGCCATCAGCTCCATCCGGTTGTTGGTGGTGTGCGCTTCGCCACCGCTCAGTTCGCGCTCATGCCCCTTGTAACGCAGCAACGCAGCCCAGCCGCCGGGGCCGGGATTGCCGAGGCAGGATCCGTCGGTGTGGATTTCGATGGTTTTCAATACAACTCCAGATCAGGTAGCAACGGTGCCGTGCCAACGCACCGGCAACGGTTTCGGCCCGGGCAGGGCCAGCGTGCGTTTTTCCGCATGGAACAGGCAGGCCGCGCGCAGTGGCGCCCAGCCATCGGCACGGCGGCTGCCAGCCCCGCGCCAGAGTGGACCGAGGTAACGCATATCGTCGCACTCCAGCCCATGCCGGCCGAGCAGCAGACGGATCCGCTGTGGCGTACGCACCACCAGTCCATGCTGGCGCCAGCGCGTGCGATACGGGCTGAACGGATTGAGGCTGCTCAGCCACAGATGGCCGCCCGGCATCAGTACGCGCTCGCACTCGTCGAGCAGCCGATCAGCGTCGGCCGCAGTGACATGCTGCAGCACGATCGCATTGACACTCTCATTGGCCAGCGGCAGCGGCAGCGCACAGCGGGTATCGCCTGCATAGCCCTGCCCCTGCCGATACAGGCGCAGACCGCGTCCACCGAGCTGCGCGTCATCCAGCCAGGCCGCACTCGGCGCGATCCACAACCAGGGCTGCGCTGGCAGCAATGACAACTGCGGCAGCAGCAATTGCCGCTCCAGCACGCGCAAGGCTGCCGCCGGTTCACTGTCGAACCACGGGGTCTGGCTCGCTTGACGGGTGCTCTGCAGCGCGGGCATGGTCCAATTCTATGCGACTGACTGCCCTGCCCGCATTTGCGGATAACTACATCTGGACGCTGATCGCCGACGATGGCACTGCCGTGGTCGTCGACCCCGGCGATGCCGCGCCAGTGCTCGCGCTGGCCGATCAGGGCCTGCGCGTGGACACGATCCTGCTCACCCACCACCACGACGACCACATCGGTGGCGTGCCCGCACTGCAGGCACGTTTTCCCGGTGTACGGGTCATCGCGCCGGTCGAAGAGCGCATCCCCACGGCCACCGAGCGGGTCGGCGAAGGTGAACGCGTTCAGGCACTGGGCCGGACGTTCCACGTACTATCCGTGCCCGGGCATACCCGCAGCCACATCGCGTTTCACACTGCTGAACATCTTTTCAGCGGAGATTCGTTGTTCAGCCTGGGCTGTGGACGTCTGTTCGAAGGTACGCCGTCCCAGCTGCTGGCATCGATGCGCAAGCTGGGTACCTTGCCCGCGCAACTGCTGCTTTGTTGCGCTCATGAGTACACCGTGTCAAATGCCGTCTTCGCGCGGCATGTCGACCCCGCCAACGCTGCCCTGTGGCAGCGCCAAGAGGAGGCTTTGGCCATGCGCCGCGATGACCGTTCCACCCTGCCGGTAACCCTGGCCAACGAATTCGACTGCAATCCCTTCCTGCGTGTGCACGCGGCGCCGATCCGTGCGTCGGTGTCTGCACACCTGGGCCGTGACGTCGTGGACGACGTCGACGTGATGGCCGGTCTCCGGCATTGGAAAGACGGCTTCCGCGCATGATGCGCCGAAGTCTGCCGCTGGCCCTGGGCCTTGTCCTGGGGTTGGCCGGAACCGCGGGCGCGCAGTCGCTGGGCGCCGGCATCAGCCAGAACCTGACCGCCGCTGCGGCCTTGCCGCTGGATCCGGCTGCGCTGCCCGCCGCTTCGGTGCGCAACGGCCAGGAGATCTTCACCAGCTTCCGCGACGGCCTGGCCGAGCCCAGCTGCGACGCCGAGGCCACCAGCCCGCGCTGGCAGAAGCAGTTCGCCCATGCCCCCTCGCGCCTGGCCAACCAGGATGACGATGCGCTGGTGCTGTTCGGCTACGTGGTCGAAGAGCTGCGCAAAGCCCACCTGCCCACCGAATTCGCGCTGATTCCGTTCGTGGAAAGCGGCTATCGGCCCAATGCCCGCAACGGCAGTGGCCCGACCGGCCTGTGGCAGTTCATCGCCACCACGGCGCGCAACCACCGCGTGCCGATGGCCAACGGCTATGACGGCCGCCTGTCGGCGGTCGATTCGACCCAGGCCGCGGTGCGTTACCTGAAGACCCTGCACGGCATGTTCGGCGGCGACTGGCGCCTGGCCACCATGGCCTACAACGCCGGCGAATACCGGGTGCTGCAGTCCATGCGCAAGGCCGGCATGAACGCGCAGAACGCCAAGCCGTCGGCTCTGCCCGGCCTGTCGCCGGTGACCCATGCCTACGTCGAGAAGCTGCATGCCCTGGCCTGCGTGCTGGAAGACGTGGAAGACCAGCCCGGCGTGATGGCCTCGCTGGACCGCACCGTGCCGGTACTGAAGGACCACACCCTGCCGGCCGGCACCAGCGTCCAGCAGTGGGCCGCACAGCGCGCCCTGGACCCGGCGAAGATCGCCCGCCTGAACCCAGCGCTGGCCTCTGGCAGCCGTGCCTCTGGCACCACCCGCGTGCTGGCCCCGGTCTCGGCCGCCAATGCGACGGTGGCGGACACCGCAACGGCCCTGGTCGCCAGCGCTGCGCCGGTCGCCACCGCCGCACCGACGCCGCAGGTGGCCAAGACCGTCGCCGCGATCGCCGATCGTCCGCGCAGCCGACGCCACACGGTGCGTGATGGCGAATCGGCCTGGACCATCGCCCGCCGCTACGGCATGCCGGTGAAGGCCCTGCTGTCGCTGAACGGCCTGAGTGGCAGCAGCGTGCTGAAGCCTGGTGCGGTACTGCGCGTCGAGGACTGACGCGCCAGCCAGGCCCTCCCTGTAAAGCCGAGCCCATGCTCGGCTTTTTCATGCCTGCGCCCGGCAGATGCAGTCGAGCCCGGCTCGACTCTACAAAAGGCGGTCGAGCAAGCTCGACCACTACCAGAGCTCAAGCGCGCCACAAACGAGGCGAAGGCACAAAAAAAAGGCCCGGCATTGCCGGGCCCTTTCGTACCTGCAGCCGGTGGGCTTACAGGTTCGCTTCGGTGGTCTGGACCACGAACTTCTTGCGCATCGCCTCGATGTAGGCCTTGGCCGCGGCCATGCCGTCGATCTGGCTCAGCTGGTCCTTCAGCTGCTTCTGCTGCTCGGCGGTCACTTCCTTCACGTCGCCCGGGTTCACCTTGTTCACCGCGAACAGCAGCGCGTGGCCATTGACGTCGACCTTGCCGTAGCTCGGCTTGCCCTCGGCCGGCACCGGCGCGCTGAAGATCGCGCGGTTGATTTCCGGGGTCGGCACCGGCTGGCTGCGCGGCAGGCCCGGCATCGGGCTCAGCTGCAGCTTCTCGCTGGCAGCCAGCGACTGCAGGGTGGCGCCCGCCTTCAGCTTGGCCAGCACGGCGTCAGCGGCCTTGTCGCTGGCCTGGCGCTGGCGGTCGGCGCGGATCGCGGCGATCACCTGCTCGCGGGCCTTGTCCAGCGGCATCGCCTGTTCCGGGGTATGCGCGGCAACGCGGATGACCACGCTGTGGTTGGTGGCACCGCCCAGGGCGATCGGATCGCTGGCGGTACCGTCCTGCACCAGCACTTCGGAGAAGGCGGCGCGCAGCACGGCCGGATCAGCGGCGATGCCACTGGCGGTCGCGCGGGTGATCGGGCCCAGGGTCTGCAGCGGCAGGTTCACTTCCTTGGCGGCAGCGGCCAGGTCGCTCGGGCTCTTGTTGATGGCATCGACCAGGTGGCCGGCCAGCTCGTTGAAGCCGCGCTCGCCATCGGCCTTCAGCTGCTCGGCGGCCAGCGTGTCACGCACTTCCTCGAACGACTTGCCCTGGCCACCACGCACCGCGGCGACCTTGATGATGTGGTAGCCGAAGTCGGTCTTCACCGGGCCGATCACGTCACCCGCCTTGGCGGCGAACAGGGCGTCTTCGAACGGCTTGACCATCGCGCCACGCTCGACCCAGCCCAGATCACCGCCCTGGTCCTTCGAACCCGGGTCTTCCGAGTTGGCCTTGGCCAGCGCCGCGAAGTCGGCACCCGCCGCCTTGGCTTCGGCAGCGAGCTTGTTCGCCTTGGCTTCGGCACCGTCACCGGTGATCAGGATATGGGCAGCCTGGCGCTGTTCCGGCGAGGTGAACTTCGCCTTCTCGTCTTCATAGCGCTTGCGCAGGGTCGCTTCGTCAGCCGCGGTCGGTGCCGGCAGGTTGGCGCCGTTGATCTCGACGTATTCCAGCGACACGCTCTCGGCCTGGCGGAAGTCCTTGCCGTGGCCGTCGTACCACTGCTTGATCTGCGCATCGGTGACCGGCGCAGTATCGGCCGGCACTTCCGGCAGCGCGGCCAGCTCGACGTCACGGGTTTCGCCCAGCAGCTTCAGCAGACGCTCGGTCTCGGACTGGGTGACGAAGCCGGAGTTCTGCAGGCCCGACGGGATCACCGACTGCTGCAGGCTCTCGCGCACCAGCTCCTGGAACTGGGTCGGGGTGCGCGGCGGATTGCCACCGGCCAGGGCCAGGCGGTAGTTGTTCTCGTTGAACTTGCCGTTCGAATCGAGGAACGCCGGCATGGTCGCGATGTACTCGCGCACCGCGCCGTCGCCGATCACCACGCCCGCCTGTTCACCGACCAGGCGCACGACCTGCTCGTCGATCAGCTGATCGAGCACGGCCAGCTTGTTCTCAGTGCTTTCGAACGCGCGCGGGTCGAAGTTCTCGCCCTGCTGCTGGCGCTCACGCATGCGCTCCTGCTCGAAACGCGTGCGGAAATCCTGCGCGCTGATCTCGTGGTGCTGCCACAGCATGCGCACCGGCCACCACGACGGTGCCGAACGCCACCAGGTCGGAGGCGCGGAAACCTTGGCCACGTTCTGTGCGCCAACGCCACCGAGGTAGCTGTTGTCGATCACGAACAGGAACGGAATCATCAGCAGCCCCAGGATCACGGTGACGATCCAGCCTGAGGTCTTGTCGCGGAGTTTCTGCAGCATGGTGAGGAATCACAAGGCCTGATTGGCGAGCCCGGCAGTGTAACCCGCTTCGCCGCAGGGACCAAAAGCAGCGCCGGCGCGGCCTGCGCCGCATCCTTGCAGCAACGCGTCACTGGTAGATGCATGCCTCACGTCCGACCGCGCGAACGACACAAAGAAAAAGCCCCCGGCTTGCGCCGAGGGCTTTTAAAGTTGGCGGAGCGGACGGGACTCGAACCCGCGACCTCCGGCGTGACAGGCCAGCATTCTAACCAGCTGAACTACCGCTCCGCGCTGAAACTTTGCAGGCGCCCAGTATATCCGAAGACTTCCTGGAAACCCAGCCCGATGAACACTTTTTTCAAAGTTTTTTCACAGGGACTTAAGAATTCTGCAATGGCGGAGCGGACGGGACTCGAACCCGCGACCTCCGGCGTGACAGGCCAGCATTCTAACCAGCTGAACTACCGCTCCGTTCTTGCAAAAACCCTTTCGTCTTCTTCCCGAGCCTGTCGGTGAGAAGACAAGGCCCCCAGCTTTAGGCCGGGGGCCTCGATGTAATGGCGGAGCGGACGGGACTCGAACCCGCGACCTCCGGCGTGACAGGCCAGCATTCTAACCAGCTGAACTACCGCTCCGCATTGTTACCTTGCTTGTTTTCCACCGGCCTGGACCGGGAAGAAAACAAAGCCTCCAGCTTTTGGCCGGAGGCCTCGTTGAATGGCGGAGCGGACGGGACTCGAACCCGCGACCTCCGGCGTGACAGGCCAGCATTCTAACCAGCTGAACTACCGCTCCACACTCAAACTTTTACCGCGGTGCTGTGGTGGGTGCTGAGGGTTTCGAACCCCCGACCCTCTCCGTGTAAAGGAGACGCTCTACCGCTGAGCTAAGCACCCCAGCGAGCCGCTTAGTTTACAGCATCCTTCAGGGCCTTGCCAGCCTTGAACGACGGATTCTTCGAAGCAGCGATCTTGATGGTGTCGCCGGTCTTCGGGTTGCGGCCGGTGCGGGCAGCACGGTCGCGGACCTGGAAGGTACCGAAGCCAACCAGGGTGACCGCATCGCCGTCCTTCAGCGCCTTGGTGACGGCAGCAACGACGGCATCGACAGCGCGGCTGGACTCGGCCTTGGTCAGGTCGGCAGCTTCAGCAACGGCATCGATCAATTCGGTCTTGTTCATTCTCTACAACTCCTTTGGCGGTGGGTTCCGCTTATTCGACAGGGAAGCAACCGCACGCGCTCTGCATGCGGCCGCCATGTGGAAACGGTTCGCCGATTCAGTGATCGCTGACAGCGATCACTCATTCGCGAGTGCTGCTTTTATACCAGCGGCCCTACCCCCACGCAAGGTGAAAAGCCAGCAACGACGCGGGTTTCGGGCCATTGGACAGCGCGCGTCAATGCTTGACGCGCGCGCTTCCACTCGGTTTGGCCTTGCTGCGCACCGTGACACGTTGCGCACTCTTGCGCGCCTTCTTCGGTGCCAGCGGACGCTCCAGCGCCAGGTCCAGGACTTCTTCGATGTACTTCACCGGCACGATCTCCAGATCGCGCGTGACGTTGGCCGGAATGTCGGCCAGGTCCTTGCGGTTCTCTTCCGGGATGATGACCGTGCGGATGCCGCCACGCAGTGCGGCCAGCAGCTTCTCCTTCAACCCGCCGATGGCGGTGACGCGACCACGCAGGGTGATCTCGCCGGTCATCGCCACATCGGCGCGCACCGGCACCTTGGTCAGCATCGACACCAGCGAGGTGACCATCGCCGCGCCGGCACTCGGGCCGTCCTTCGGCGTGGCGCCATCGGGCACGTGCAGGTGCACGTCGTGCTTCTGCAGGAAGTCGCTGTCGATGCCAAAGCCCACGGCGCGCGAACGTACCACCGACAGTGCCGCCGACGCCGATTCCTTCATCACGTTGCCGAGCTGGCCGGTCAGGATCAGCTGGCCCTTGCCCGGCACCAGCGTCGATTCGATCTGCAGCAGATCGCCACCGACTTCGGTCCAGGCCAGTCCGGTGACCAGGCCGATCTCGTTTTCTTCCTCGGCGCGGCCGAAGTCGAAGCGACGCACGCCCAGGTACTTGTCCAGGTTCTTGCTGGACACACTGACCAGCGCCTTGGACTTCTTCGCCCCCTTCTTCGCCTTCACCGGCTGCGGGCCAGCCAGCGCGATCTCCTTCACCACCTTGCGGCAGATCTTGGCGATCTCGCGTTCCAGGTTGCGCACGCCCGATTCGCGCGTGTAGTAGCGCACGATGTCCTGGATCGCATCACTGCCGATCTCCAGTTCTTCCGGCTGCAGGCCGTTGGCCTTGATCTGCTTCGGCACCAGGTAGCGGGTGGCGATGTTGAGCTTCTCATCCTCGGTGTAGCCGGGGATGCGGATCACTTCCATGCGGTCCAGCAGCGGGCCCGGAATGTTGAGCGAGTTCGAGGTGGCCACGAACATCACTTCGGACAGGTCCAGGTCCACTTCCAGGTAGTGGTCGTTGAACGCGTTGTTCTGCTCCGGGTCGAGCACCTCCAGCAGCGCCGACGACGGATCGCCACGGAAGTCCATCGACATCTTGTCGATCTCGTCGAGCACGAACAGCGGGTTCTTGCTGCCGACCTTGTTGAGGTTCTGCACGATGCGGCCCGGCATCGAACCGACGTAGGTACGACGGTGGCCACGGATCTCGGCCTCGTCGCGTACGCCGCCCAGCGACATGCGCACGAACTTGCGGTTGGTGGCCTTGGCGATGGACTGGCCGAGCGAGGTCTTGCCCACGCCCGGCGGCCCGACCAGGCACAGGATCGGGCCCTTCATCTGCTTCACGCGCGACTGCACCGCCAGGTACTCAAGGATGCGTTCCTTGACCTTCTCCAGGCCGTAGTGGTCGGCATCGAGGGTGTCCTGCGCGGCCTTCAGGTCCTTGCGCACCTTGCTGCGCTTCTTCCACGGCACGCCCAGCAACCACTCCAGGTAGTTGCGCACGACCGCCGCTTCGGCCGACATCGGCGACATCTGCTTGAGCTTGTTCAGTTCATTGCGTGCCTTGGCTTCAACCGCCTTCGGCATGCCGGCTTCGGCGATCTTGCGGGCCAGCTCTTCCAGCTCGCCCGGTGCATCGTCCAGGTCACCCAGTTCCTTCTGGATGGCCTTCATCTGTTCGTTGAGGTAGTACTCGCGCTGGCTCTTCTCCATCTGCGACTTCACGCGGCCGCGGATGCGCTTTTCCATCTGCTGCACGTCGATCTCGCCGTCGACCAGGCCGACCAGCATCTCCAGGCGGTCACCGACGGCCAGCGTTTCCAGCAGGCGCTGCTTGTCGGCCAGGCGCACGCTGATGTGCGCGGCGATGGTGTCGGCCAGGCGGGCCGGCTCATCGATGCCCGACAGCGTCTGCAGCAGCTCCGGCGGCAGCTTGCGGTTGGTCTTCACGTACTGCTCGAACAGCGACATCAGCGAGCGGGCGATCGCCTCCACCTCGCGTGCTTCGCGCTCGTCGGTGGCGTCGATCTCCACGGCCTGGCCATGCAGCGAGCCGTTGCGCTCGTCGACGTGGGTGACCTGCACGCGCGACAGGCCTTCGACCAGCACCTTGATGGTGCCGTCGGGCAGCTTCAGCAGCTGCAGCACCTGCGCCAGCGTACCGACCTGGTAGAGGTCGGCCGCATGCGGGTCGTCGGTCTCGGCCGACTTCTGCGCCAGCAGCAGGATGCGCTTGTCCGCTTCCATTGCCTGTTCGAGCGCGTGCATGGACTTGTCACGGCCGACGAACAGCGGGATGACCATGTGCGGGAACACCACTACGTCGCGCAGCGGCAGGACCGGCAGGTCGAGGGTTTCACTTGGGGAACGGGCCATGGGGGCTCCAGGGAAGGGGAAAACCGCCTCCGGGAGGGCATCTTCCGGAGACAAAAAAAGCCGATGGCCCCGTTATGGGGCCATCGGCTTTCAGATGCAAGGCATTCCTTGAAAATCCTTTCCAATCAACAACCTGGAAGGATCACTCGGCGCCTGCGGCCTTCTGTTCAGGGGCCGCCGGGGTCTGGTAGATCAGGTACGGCTCGGACTTGTGCTCGATCACCGACTCGTCCACCACCACCTTGCTGACGTTTTCCTGCGACGGCAGGTCATACATGGTGTCCAGCAGGACCGATTCGACGATGGTGCGCAGGCCACGGGCACCGGTCTTGCGCTTGAGCGCCTTCCTGGCGATGGCCGACAACGCGTCCGGACGGAACTCCAGCTCGACGTTCTCCATCTCGAACAGCTTCTTGAACTGCTTGGTGATGGCGTTCTTCGGCTCGGTCAGGATCTTGATCAGGGCCGGCTCGTCCAGCTCCTCCAGGGTCGCCACCACCGGCAGGCGGCCGACGAACTCGGGAATCAGGCCGAACTTGATCAGGTCTTCCGGCTCGACTTCGGCCAGCACCTTGCCCACTTCCTGCTTGCGCTCGCTGCTCTTGACCTTGGCGCCGAAGCCGATGCTGCCGACGTCGGTGGAACGGGCCTGGATCACCTTGTCCAGCCCGGCGAACGCGCCGCCGCAGATGAACAGGATGTTCTTGGTGTCCACCTGCAGGAATTCCTGCTGCGGGTGCTTGCGGCCGCCCTGCGGCGGAACGCTGGCCACGGTGCCTTCGATCAGCTTCAGCAGGGCCTGCTGCACGCCTTCGCCGGACACATCGCGGGTGATCGACGGGTTCTCGCTCTTGCGCGAGATCTTGTCGATTTCATCGATGTAGACGATGCCCTGCTGTGCCTTCTCGACGTCGTAGTCGCACTTCTGCAGCAGCTTCTGGATGATGTTCTCCACGTCCTCGCCCACGTAACCGGCTTCGGTCAGCGTGGTGGCGTCGGCCATGGTGAACGGCACGTTGAGCAGGCGGGCCAGGGTCTCGGCCAGCAGCGTCTTGCCCGAACCGGTCGGGCCGACCAGCAGGATGTTCGACTTCGCCAGTTCGACGTCGTCGTTCTTCTGCCGGCTCTCGATGCGCTTGTAGTGGTTGTACACGGCCACGGCCAGGGTGCGCTTGGCGCGGTTCTGGCCGATCACGTACTGGTCGAGGACCTCGAGGATCTCGCGCGGCTTGGGCAGCGAACTGCGCGCCGACTGCGCCTTTTCCTCAAGTTCCTCACGGATGATGTCGTTGCACAGCTCCACGCACTCATCGCAGATGAATACGCTCGGACCCGCAATCAGCTTGCGCACTTCATGCTGGCTCTTGCCGCAGAAAGAGCAGTAGAGGATCTTGCCGGTGTCCGTGGAACGACCTTGGCGGTCTTCGCTCATGCTTCGCTTACCCAGTTACCCCACCCGCTGAACGGGGGTTCGATTCGAGAATAGCACAGGGCCGAGGGGACACCAGTCCCGCCCGACCCTGCAGGAACGGGGCCTCCCTGGCCCCGTGAAGGCCGGTCAGCCGGCCTGGATCGACTCATCCGGACGACGCTCCAGGACCTGGTCGACCAGACCGTAGGCCTGCGCCTCGAAGGCGCTCTTGAAGTTGTCGCGCTCGGTGTCGCGGGCGATCGTCTCCAGCGACTGGCCGGTGTGCTTGGCCAGCACCTCGTTCAGGCGCGAACGCAGGGTCAGGATCTCACGCGCGTGGATGTCGATGTCGGTGGCCTGGCCCTGGTAGCCACCCAGCGGCTGGTGGATCATCACGCGCGAGTTCGGCAGCGCATAGCGCTTGCCGGCTTCGCCCGCGGCCAGCAGCAGGGCGCCCATCGAGGCGGCCTGGCCGATGCAGGTGGTGCTCACATTCGGCTTGATGTACTGCATGGTGTCGTAGATCGCCATGCCGGCGGTGACCACGCCACCCGGCGAGTTGATGTAGATGTTGATGTCCTTTTCCGGGTTCTCCGATTCCAGGAACAGCAACTGCGCCACCACCACGTTGGCCATGTGATCGTCGATCGGGCCCACGAGGAAGATCAGGCGCTCCTTCAACAGGCGCGAATAGATGTCGTAGGCACGCTCGCCGCGGCTGGTCTGCTCGACCACCATCGGAACCAGGTTCAGGGCTTTGGTTCGGTTGTCCATTACGTGAGGTACCTATCTTGGGGGGCAACAACCCCGCGCCGGCAAAGGCGCGGGGCATCCGGTGATCCGCCCGGGCTTACTGGCGGATCGCGTCCTGGAACGACAGCTTCTCTTCGGTGTGCTGGGCACGCTCGGCGATCCAGTCGATCACCTGCTCTTCCATCACGCGGTTCTGCAGGCCAGACATCAGCTGGGGGTCGTTGCGGTACATCTCAATGACCTGTTCCGGCTCTTCGTAGGTCGAAGCGATCAGGCGCATCGTTTCGTTCAGGCGCTTGGCTTCCAGGCGCAGGTCGTTGATGCGGGCCACTTCACCGACCAGCAGGCCGACCAGCACGCGCTTGGCGGCCGCTTCCTTGAAACCTTCATGGGCATCGGCCGGGATCTCGCCGACGTTCTGGCCGTTGCGGCGGATCTGCTCGACCTGCTGGGCCAGCATGGCGCGGGCTTCGTTCTCGACCAGGCGCGGCGGCATTTCCACCGACGAATAGGCGGCGATCAGCTGCTCACCCACTTCGCGGCGCAGGCGGTTCATCAGGGCCCCCTTCAGCTCGCGCTCCAGGTTGGCACGGATGTCACTGCGGAACTGCTCGACGTCGCCGCCCTTCACGCCGAAGCTCTTGATGAAGGCTTCGTCGACCGCCGGCACGACCGGCTCGGACACTTCAGCGACCTTGACGGTGACCTGCACGGTCTTGCCCGCCAGCACCGGCACGCGCCAGTCAGCCGGGAACTCGACGTCCAGGGTCTTCTCTTCACCCTTGGCCAGGCCGACCAGGCCCTTTTCGATGGTGTCGAACATCATGCCCTGGCCGAGCACGATCGAACCCTTCTCGGTGCCTTCGGCCGGCAGGCGCTCTTCGCCGGCCTGCGACCAGGTTTCCACCGCGACCAGGTCACCGTCCTGCGCGCCACGGCTGACCGGGGCCCAGGTACGACGCTGGTTCTGCAGGTTCTCGATCATCTGGTCGATGTCGGCGTCGGTGATCTCGGCGCTGTGGCGCACGACGGTCAGCTTGCTGACGTCGATATCGCCGAAGTCCGGCACCACTTCCACGGTGGCCACGAAGGAGAATTCACCCTCGTCGCCCTTGTCGATGCGCGGGCTGCCGACGATGCGCAGGTCGTGCTCGCGCACGGCGGCATCGAAGGTTTCGCGCAGCAGGCCGTCCAGCGCCTCGCCACGGACCTGCGCGCCGAAGCGCTGCTCGATCACCTTGGCCGGCACCTTGCCCGGACGGAAACCCTTGATGCGGGTGGTACGGGCGATTTCGCCCAGGCGGCCGACGATGTGGCTCTGCAGACGCTCTTCCGGCAGCGAGAAGCTCAGGCGGCGTTCCAGGTTGCCGGTGGATTCGATCGAAGCTTGCATGTTGACTCCTGCCACCGGTGGCCCAGGCCCCCGGCTCGATGATTGGGATGAAACGGTTGTAAGGACACGACGTCTGGGACGCGCCTGCTTGCCGCAGCCCTTTAGTTTCGCCCAATTCGGCCTGCACTGCCAGCGCGTGCCGGTCAAGTGGGCGCAGATGGCCCGATCAGGGCGGGGACAGGCCGGCACTGGTGCGAAAGGGGGGACTCGAACCCCCACGCCTTGCGGCACTGGAACCTAAATCCCGAAGCCCCTGCCGATTAGTGCTGACCACTCAACTACTTACAGCGTTCCAGTCTATCAGGTGACGCTTCGGGTGACATATAGGTGACGCCGGGTGCCGCGACAGGTGACACCAGGTGACGCCGAATAAAGTGGTCATCTTCGGCGGACCTCCTCCTAGGACAACCATTCAGAACTACTCATTGCTGTTCACCACCGAGGACTACTACAGTTCCACATAGGTCCACCCAGGACCAACAACCGAACCACTCAGGACCGTACCGGGCAGCCCCCGGTGCGGTCCTCCCGTTTTGACTTTTGCATCCCCCGAGGGCAAACGATGACGACTTGGCAAGAGAACGACCTGCACGCCGCCCAGCTCGAACTGGAGAAGGAAAGCACCAGCCTGGGCATTGCCCGCTACGAGAAGATCAGGGAGCAGCGCCAGGAGGCCGAGACCGGCCCCGGCCGCAAGCTGGTCATGGAGAGCATCGACGCCACCGCCGCCGCGATCATGGCGTTCGTGGCCGAAGCCGACACCGGCAAGCCGGGCAAGCGCCACGCCGCCCTCAAATTCATCCGCCACCTGAACCCCCACGCCCTCGCCTATCTGACCAGCTTCACCTGCGTCAACGCGCTGGTCGCCGATCACCGCAAGGCGGTGTCCGTGGCGATCACCCTGGGCCACGAGGTCGCCAACGAGATCAACTTCTCCCTGCTCCGCGAGAAGCACCCCGGCCTGTACCGGGTCGTCCAGGAGCAGCTCAAGAAGTCCACCTCGGCCCGGCACTCCACCGCCGTCATGCGGCACGTCATCGCCGACGCCGAGTTCGCCCCCGAGGACGACAAGCGCCTCTACCTGTCCGACAAGGACGCGCTGCTGGTGGGCATGAAGCTCATCGAGCTGTTCGTCGAGGCGACCGGGCTGGTCGAGCTGGTCACCGTCGCCGAGCGCGGCAAGCGCCACCTGCTCATCGCCGGGAATCAGAAGGTGCTCGACTGGCTGACCAAGGCCCACGACAGCGCCGCCCTGTACCAGCCGGTGCTGATGCCGATGGTCGTCCCGCCCCGTCCGTGGACCACGCCCCGCGACGGCGGCTACCTGACCGACATCGGCGGCCGGGCTGACCTCGTGCGTACCCGCAACCGCGCCTACAAGCGCGAGCTGGCGCTGGTCGATATGCCCAACGTCTACCAGGCCCTCAACGCCATCCAGGCAACCGCCTGGAAGGTGAACGTGCCCGTCCTAGAGGTCATGCGCGAGCTGTGGAACGCAGGCGGCGGTGTCGCCGGGCTGCCGGAGCGTGAACTGATGGACCTGCCGAGCCGCCCTGCCCTGCTGGAGACCGACCCGGACTACTTCAAGGAGCACCACGCCGACGAGTTCAAGGAATGGAAGCGCGACCGCGCCAAGGTCTACGAGGCCAACGCGCGCAGCGTGTCCACCCGCCTCGCCGCCGCGCAGAAGATCGCCTTGGCGGAGAAGTTCGCCGAGTACCCCGCGATCTACTTCCCTCACAACCTCGACTTCCGCGGCCGGTGCTACCCCCTGCCCCCGACGCTGACCCCGCAGGGTGATGATGCGGCCAAGGGCCTGCTGACGTTCGCCCAAGGCGTGCCGCTCGGCGAGGACGGTGCCTACTGGCTCGCCATCCACGTCGCCAACTGCTTCGGCGTGGACAAGGTGTCGTTCGAGGAGCGCGTGGCCTGGGTGCGCGAGCACGAGGAGCAGATTCTCGACAGCGCCCTCGATCCGCTGGACGGCCAACGCTTCTGGATGGACGCCGACAGCCCGTTCTGCGCGCTGGCAGCGTGCTTCGAGTGGCTCGGCTACAGCCTCAACGGCCGCGATCACGTCTCCCATCTGCCCATCGCGCTCGACGGCTCCTGTAACGGCCTCCAGAACTTCTCGGCCATGCTCCGCGACTCCGTGGGCGGTGCAGCCACCAACCTGATCCCGCAGCCGAAGCCCGCCGACATCTATTCGCGCGTGAAAGACGTGGCCCAGGAGAAGCTGCGCGCCCGTGCCGAGAGCGGCGACCCGCTGGCGATCAAGCTGGACGGCCAGCTCACCCGCGACATCGTGAAGCAGCCGGTGATGACGCTGCCCTACGGCGTCACGAAGTCGGGCATGCGCGCCCAGGTGCTCTCCAAGTTCAAGAAGCTGGGCATGGAGGACGATTGGGAGACCGCCGAGTACCTGGCGACCCTGCTGTGGGAGTGCATCGGCGAGGTCGTGATCGCAGCCCGCGCGGCGATGGACTGGCTGCGTGACGCCTCCAAGGTCGCCTCGTCGGCCGACCTGCCGGTGAGCTGGACGACCCCCGCTGGCTTCCCGGTCCTCCAGGAGTACCGCGAGGAGGAAGGCGTCCGCATCCGGCCGCACGTCGGAGGCCGCGAGGTGAATTTAGTGGTCAACATCGGCGGTACTAAGCTCGACCGTCGCAGGCAGACCCTCGGGATCAGTCCGAACTTCGTCCACTCCTGCGACGCCAGCCACATGATGCTGACCACCTGCCTCGCGGCAGAGAACGGCATCGAGTCGTTCGCCATGATCCACGACTCCTACGGTACGCACGCGGGCCAGGCAGCAATCCTCGCCGCCGCACTCCGGCAGGCGTTCGTCGATCAATACAGCGGCGACGTACTGGCCGACTTCCGACAGCAACTCGTCGAGCAGCTCCCGCCAGAAGCGGCAGAGAAACTCCCACCCCTCCCGCCGCATGGCGACCTGGACCTCAGCCTGGTGCTGGAGTCGCGCTATTTCTTTGCCTAGTCCATCCCCCTTTGGCAATTGATACCCCAAGCGAGAACATCAACATGAGCATCAACTACCAGCACGCACTGAACACCTACGTTGCCCAGGACCACTTCGGTGTGGTCCTCGGCATCTACAACCCGGCCGAACACGGCACGGTCGAGGAGTTCAAGCACCGCATGACGGAGCTGCACGCAGGTGCGTGATCGCGTCATCGACGGACTGCACTCACGTTCTGCCGAGAGCGCCGCACGCGGCGCTTTCGTAGTGATCGACAGCGTGCAGTCCCTCGGCCACCCGGCCGATCAGGTGATCGGCTTGGCGTGCGCCTTCAAGAACTTCTGCGAAGTGCTCGGCCTCGATCCGATGGAAGTGCTGCGGGTCGTCTCGCGCATGGAGCAGGACTGCCGCTACCGGCAGGTCAACACCCTCAACGCCGTGCGCCGCTACGCGGAGCGCGAGCTGAAACCGCACTACCCGTGATGCGTGACCCGATCACCGACGCCTTCATCGACGAGGCGCTCATCGGCTTCGACATCGACGAAGCCTTCGGCATTTCCGCCGACACCCCGTTGACCGCCGCCGCTGACCTGTGGCGCGCGGGCATCTATCTCCCGACCAACTACGAGACCGACAACTGATGGCAACCAAGAAGCGCGAACGATTCGTCTCCCCCAAGGGCACCGCCGTGTGGCCGCGCCTGAACGAACCGGACACCAAGTTCAAGCCGGAAGGCGAATACACCGTGAGCCTGGCGTTCGACCCGAACGACAAGGACTTCAAGGCGCTGGCGAAGAAGCTGGAAACCCGGCGCGACGAGCTGTTCCAGGAGTTCCTGAGCGAGAACCCGAAGAAGAAGAAGGGTGCCGAAGTGGCCCCGGTGTTCACCGAAGAAACCGACGAGAACGGCGATGACACCGGCCGCGTGCTGGTGAAGTTCAAGATGAAGGCCAGCGGCGTCAGCAAGCGCACCGGCAAGAAGTTCACCATGCGCCCGGACATCTTCGACGCCCGCGGCAAGAAGATCGACAACCCGCCGCAGATCGGCGGCGGCAGCGAACTCAAGGTCTCCTACGAGATCGGCGGCTCGTTCGTCGAATCGGCCAAGAAGTTCTACCTGACCTGCTACATGGTCGCCGTCCAGGTGATCGAGCTGGTCGAGTTCGGCCAGCGCAACGCCAAGGACTACGGCTTCGGCGAGGAGGACGGCTACGAGGCCGCCGACAGCGCGCCGTTCAGCGACAGCGATGACGACTCGGACGACGACAGCGACTCCGACGACGAGGGCGATGACGGCGACTACTGATCCGCTGTCGGTCATCGTGAACACCGCGAGGGGGGCCAAGCATTTGGCCTCCCTCACGTTCCCGTTTGACCCGGTGCCCGCCTCGCGCCCGAAGGTTTCGCGCTGGGGCGTCTACTACGGCAAGACCTACAAGACCTGGAAGGAAGCCGCAGAGAAGCATCTGCCAGCCGGTGATCTGGACCTGTCGCCGACCGATCCGGTTTTAGTGGTCATCATCGCGGTATGCAAACGCGCCAAGACCTCGAAGGCCGCGTTTCCCAAGGGCGACGTGGACAACCTCGCCAAGGGGCCGATGGACGTTGTGACCAAAGCCACCGGCTATTGGGCCGACGACAAGCAAGTCATGTGGCTGCTCTCCGGTAAGCGCTGGGCGCAGCCGGACGAAGAACCACGCACCGAAGTCCACCTCTACAAACTCTAAGTGCGCCTCAAACCTCTGGAATCGGTAGAGGCGCTGTTCGTCCTCGCCAGCATGACCCGCCCCGAGCAGGTCACGACCGGCGAAGAACTCGCACGCCTGCACCGCTCGCAGGGCTACTCGAAGATCGCCGTCCACTTCGTCATCGAACGTGACGGCTCGATCTACGACGGTCGCCCGCTGAATCAGCCCGGCGCTCTCGCCGGTAAGCACAACCAATCCGCATACCAAGTCTGCCTCCTGGGCGGCGTCAACGACGCCATGCAGCCCGAGGACAACTTCACCGAAGCCCAACACGCCGCGCTGCGACGCCTGCTCGCCGCCTACGGCAAGCCCGTCGTGTGGGCACCTGACTTCCCTCGATAGGAGAACCCAACGTGAAACCGCTGCCCCCGCAAACCCAGGTCGTCCTGGATCACCTGCGTCGCCACTCGCACCTGACCTCGTGGCAGGCCGAAGGCGTCTACCGCATCCGCCGCCTCGCCTCGCGCGTCGATGAGCTGCGCGCTGCTGGCTTCGAGATCGAAACGCAGACCTGCGAGGACGCCTCGGGGCAGCGGTACACGCGCTATCGCCTGTCGCGCCGTCAGCGCCGCAGCAAGGCTCCGCTCCTGGAAGCGCGCCGCGCTCCGAAGCAGTACCGCGTCGATGCGCTGCTCCAGCTGTATCGCAACTACTGCACCGACGAGCTGGGCCTCGACGCCAACGATGCGACCGAAGAAGTCGCCGCATTCACCAAGTTCCTGCTGGAGAAGAACGCATGACCAACACCGCTACCACCGTCATTCCGTCCGCGATGCGCCTGGCTTTCGAGCGCGCATGGGCGCGCGCCGACAAGCCGTTCCGCGGCCTGGGCCGCACCGTCAAGGGTGCGCTGAATCGTCGCCTCGGCATTTCCTACCGCAAGCGCATGTGGTCCGTGGAGCGTGCAAAGCGCTGACTCCGAATACCTCCACAAAGAGCCGTGCCCGAACTGCGGCAGCAAGGACAACCTTGCGCGCTACAGCGACGGGCACGGCTACTGCTTCGGCTGCGGTCACTACGAGCCAGCCGAAGGCGAGGAGGTCTCTCAACCCACCAGCAGGAAAACCATGAGCGACTTTGCGAAGGGTGAACCGCAAGCCCTGGCGAAGCGCGGTATCACTGAGGAAGCATGCCGTAAGTACGGCTACTGGATCGGCAAGGACAAGCACGGCAAGACCGTGCAGATCGCCAACTACAAGCGCGATGGCGGCATCGTCGCGCAGAAGCTCCGCTACCCCGACAAGAAGTTCTCATTCATCGGCGACTCGAAGGCGTGCGGGCTGTTCGGCCAGCACCTCTACGAACCGGGGCGACGCCTCGTCATCACCGAAGGCGAGATCGACGCGCTCTCCGTGGCGCAGGCACTCGGCCTCCGCTGGCCGGTGGTGTCCGTTCCGAACGGAGCGCAAGGCGCGGCCAAGTCCATCAAGCGCGAGCTGGAGTGGGTCAACGGCTTCGACGAGGTTGTGCTCATGTTCGACATGGACGAACCGGGCCAAGCCGCCGCGCAGGAAGTGGCGCTGCTGCTGACTCCCGGCAAGGCCAAGATCGCACAGCTCCCGGCGAAAGACCCGAACGAGCTGCTCCAGCGTGGCGATGCCGAGGCGATCACCCGCGCCATCTACGAAGCGCAGACCAAGCGCCCCGATGGAGTGGTGACGTTCGGCTCCCTCAAGGAGAAGGCACTCAAGCCGGTCTCGATGGGCATGCCTTGGCACGACCCGCGCCTCACCGCGCTGACCTACGGCAAGCGGTACGGCGAGGTCTACACCTTCGGCGCGGGCACCGGCATCGGCAAGACCGACTGGCTGATGGAGGAAGCAGCCTTCATCGCGCAGGAAACCGGCGACCGCGTTGGCCTGTTCTTCCTGGAGCAGCAGCCGGTCGAGACGGCGAAGCGCATGGCAGGCAAGGTTGCTGGCCGCCGCTTCCACGTCCCCGATGGGAGCTGGACGCAGGAGGAGCTGGAAGCCGCGTTCGAGATTCTCGACAAGGGCCAGGTGTTCATCTACGACCACTTCGGCTCGTCCGAGTGGGACGTGATCGAAGCCAAGATGGCCCACATGGTCGTCGCCGAGGGCGTCAAGCACATCGTCCTCGACAACCTCACGTCGTTTGCGGCCGGTGCCGAGGACGAGCGGAAGATGCTGGAGGACACGATGGCGAAGATCGCGCAGTTCGCGCAGCGCCACCTCATCTGCATCTACCTGGTCTCGCACCTCGCCACGCCGGAAGGCAAGCCACACGAGGAAGGCGGGCGCGTGATGCTCCGCCACTTCAAGGGCAGCCGCGCGATTGGCTTCTGGACGCACTTCGCGTTCGGCCTGGAGCGCAACACGCAGGCCGAGAACGAGGCCGAGCGCAACTGCACGACCTTCCGCGTCCTAAAGGATCGCTTCACCGGCCAGTCGAACGGCCAGGTTCTCTACTACAGCTACGACCACGCATCCGGCCGCCTGCTCAATGCAGATGCTCCGGGCGAATACGGCGACTTCGCCGACGAGTCATCCGATGTATCCACCTCCGACTACTGACGGCCGCTCGGTCGTCGGCTTCATCCCAGCTGATGCGCCGCTCTCCTTCGCTGAGAGCCTCGTTCTCCCCTACCAACTCCCGCGCTCCGACCAAGCCTGCCGTGTCATGTACGGCAAGCCTGGGCGGCGCGTGGTCATCCACATCAAAGCCGAGGAACTACCCCAATGAAAGAGATCGTCGCCATCGCAATCGACCTGCTGACCGCTCCGTTCCGCAAGGACACCGTGACCGACGTGGTGAAGGTGCTGGAGGGCCAGGTGGACAAGCTGTTCAAGATCAGCGCCGACCGCATCGCCACCGCATCGACGCTGCGCGACAAGGCCGATGTCCTGCACTCGCAGGCCGACGAGCACGAGGAAGAAGCCGAGCGCGCCCTGCGCGTCGCCGAGCGCTTCACCAACCTGATCCGCTAAGGGACCAACCATGACTGCCGAGCAACACGCTCGGTCCCTGTTCGACGTGTTGCCGGCCGAAGTCCGCCACCTGGTGATCCTGGGTGGCGGAAGCCTGCGCGCGTTCTACGACGGGACCGAAATCAAGGACATCGACTGCTTCTTCGTGTCACTGGCGAGCTACACCTACGTGGCCGCGTACCTGAGCGGCCGTAACGACTGGACCAGCGAGGCCGCTCCGAACGGCATCCGCAACTTCCGCTCGCCCGAGGGTCACCTCGTGAGCCTGATCGGCTTCGAGTTCGGTACGCCGCACGAGCACTGCGCCCGGTTCGATCTGCGGTGCTGCGCCCACGTCGCCATCTACGAACCCAGCACCGACGAGGTGGTGGTCGTATCCCTCGAAGGCGCGGTTGCCGACGCATCGGAGAAGCTGCTGTTCGTGCTGAACAACAACGGCACCGAGCGCACCATCCGCCGCATCACGCACTACGTCGAGGATTACGGCTACACGCTGCATCCCGACCAGCCCGAGCAGGACGAACTGTTCGAGGACGACGACTTCCCCGGCCACGCGCCGCAGGGCGTCCACACGCCGCCGAAGGCCCCCGAGCCGGAGTACATCCTCCGCGCCCGCCGCCGCGTCCGCGCAATCCCCGTAACCAACCACGGCTACCCGTAAGGAGGACCGCCGTTGATCCTCGTATTCGACTGCGAGACCAATGGCCTCCTCGACGAACTTGACACGATCCACTGCATTTCCCTCCAAGAGGTAGATGAGACCGGCGCACCGCGCGGTCCCATCCTGTCCGCCAACGATCACGGCACGGGCGAAATGACAGTCCGTCAGGCCGTCGAGAGGCTCAAGAAGGCCAAGCGCGTTGTCGGCCACAACATCGCCGGATTCGACATTCCGGCTATCGCCAAGGTGTTCCCGGACTTCAAGGTCCAGGCGTACTTCGACACGTTGCTGATGTCCACGCTGGTCTACCCGGACCTCAAGGACCGCGACTTCAAGGCCCGCAAGAAGCAGGGAGCGAACCCGGTGTTGCCGGGCAAGCTGATCGGCCGCCACGCCCTCGAAGCGTGGGGCTACCGCCTCGGTCGCTGGAAAGGCGACTACGCGGCGCAGATGGCCGCACGCGGCCTCGATCCCTGGGCACAGTGGTCTCAGGAAATGGACGACTACTGCGACCAGGACGTTGCGGTCACGCAAGCGCTGTTCGCGTTGCTGATGAGCAAGGGCCTCCCTACCGAGGCCATCGAGCTGGAGCAGGCCGTCGCGCCGATCCTCTCGCGTCAGCAGCGCTACGGCTACCTGTTCGATCAGGAGAAGGCGCGTGAGCTGGAGTGCATCCTCGTGTCCCGGCGCACTGCGCTGGAGGCCGAGCTGCGCAAGGTCATTCCGCCGTGGAAGGTGGTGAAGCGCAAGTTCGTACCGAAGCGCGACGACAAGCGCCGCGGTTACGTCAAGGGCGTGGAGGTCACGACCTACAAGGACGTGGTGTTCAACCCGGCAAGCCGCCAGCACATTGCTGACCGCTTGACTGCAATGTACGGCTGGCAGCCCCAGGAGTTCACCGAGAAGGGCCAGCCGAAGATCGACGAAGAAGTCCTGGGCGCGCTCAAGTTCCCGATCATCCCGCTCCTGCTGGAGCACTTCATCGTCAACAAGCGCCTCGGCCAGCTCGCCGAAGGCGACGAGGCGTGGCTCAAGGCCATCAAGAAGGACGGCCGCATCCACGGCAGCGTGAATCAGAACGCAGCGGTGACCGGCCGCATGACGCACTCGAAGCCGAACATCGCTCAGGTGCCGAAGGTCCAGCACTCGAAGGAGAAGGGAATCCTCAAGGGCCAGGAAGGCGGCTACGGATTCGAGTGCCGCTCGTTGTTCTGCGTCCCAACAGGGAAGCTCCAGGTCGGCGCGGACGCCTCGGGATTGGAGCTGCGCTGCCTGGCGCACTTCATGGCAAAGCACGACGGCGGCGAGTACGCCAAGGTCATCCTCGAAGGCGACATCCACTCCGTCAACCAATCGGCGGCAGGACTGCCAACCCGCGACAACGCCAAGACCTTCATCTACGCCTTCCTCTATGGGGCAGGCGACGCGAAGCTCGGCTCCATCGTTGGCAAGGGTCGCCAGGCCGGGGCGAAGCTCCGCTCGAAGTTCCTGGCCGGGCTGCCTGCGCTGGAGAAGCTGGTACGCGGGGTCAAGAAGCGCGCGGCCGAGAAGGGATACCTGATCGGTCTCGACGGCCGGAAGCTGCACATCCGCAGCGACCACGCCGCGCTCAATACCCTGCTCCAGTCGGCCGGTGCGCTGGTGATGAAGAAAGCCCTGGTGATCCTCGACGCCGACCTGCAAGCCGCAGGGTTGGTGCCGGGCGTCCACTACGAGTTCCTCGCCAACGTCCATGACGAGTGGCAAATCGAAGTGGACGAGGACAAGGCCGAGTTCGTGGGCAAGACCGCCCAGGCTGCCATCCGCAAGGCTGGCGATTACTTCGGCTTCCGCTGTCCGCTCGATGGCGAGTTCAAGATCGGAAGGAATTGGGCCGAGACGCACTGACCCGCGGCAAGCGGGACATTGCACTCGCCCTGGTGCGCCAAGCGAAACGCCGGGCAGCTAGGAAGGGACTGCCGTTCGACCTCACGTCGGACGACATCGTGGTCCCCGACTTCTGCCCGGCACTGGGCATCCCGCTGTACCGCGCTGTCGGGCGCAAGGCCCAAGGCCCCAACTCACCCACGCTCGACCGCATCGAACCTGACCTCGGCTACGTCCGGGGCAACGTGCGCGTGATCTCCGCACGCGCGAATCAGATCAAGTCCGACGCGACTCCCTCGGAGCTTCTGCGAGTCGCCTGTTACGTCCAAGAGAACCGATGAACCCAACCAACATCCTGCGCGCCCTCGCGGCGCTGCTGGTCGTTGCCGCGCTCGCGGCAGGCGGCTTCGCAGCCTGGAAGTACACCGCAATGGCCCAGCGCGTGACGGAGCTGGAGGAGTCGGCAAAGGAACTGGCCGACCTCAAGCAGACCGTCGAGACCCTCAACCGCGAAGCCGTGCGCCGCTCTGCCTTCGATGCAGCGCTGCGGAACGCCCGCGCCACCACCAACCGCTCTGTGGAGATTGCAGCAAATGCTGACCCGGAAACTGGCGATTACCTGTCTCGCCGCATTCCTGACGAGCTGCGCCGCGCACACCTCGAAAGTCGTGCCGGAGCAGTTCCTCCAGCCGACCGTCATTGAGGGCACGCACTCCTCACTCGACGCCGTGATGGCTGACCCGACCACCACCACCTACGACCTCTACCGCTTCGGCGGCAACGCCGAGGACGGCCTCCAGCGTTGCAACGCCGACAAGGCGAGCGCCCTGGAAGTCCTCAAGGAATCGAACCGATGAACGAGAACCGGCTTCGCGTGCATTTCATTGGCGGCCCCGCTGACGGCGATGTCCGCGTGATCGATCCGTGTACCACCTACCGCGTGGCTGTGCTCGAACACCAGCCCGAGGTTCATGCCTACAACGCCAAGTGCCCGTGCTGCACCGAGCGCATGCTGCGCCCCGTGGAGTGGAGCACCGCGACCTACTTCATCCGCCGCGTTAGCGAGAAGTGCTGGGTCGCCGTACACGAGAGCATGGTATGAAGCGCGCTCTCCTGATCCTGGCGCTGTGTGCTGGCCTCGCTGCGTGCGATATGAAGCCCTGGCCGCCGAGTGCGGACTATGGCTCGTGCCTGAAAGGGCACAGCGAGAACTCCTACATCATCATGTGGCAGTCGATGTGTACGGGGAACTCCTGCACGCAGATTCCGTACACCATCCCGACCACCGACTTCGTGTGCGACGAGCACGAGTACCCGCTCGGCGACGGCCCGGAGTACCAGGCCGGAATGAAGCGCTACGCCGCCGAGCTACAGGCGTGGTATGAGCGCCACCCGGAGAAGCGGCCATGACTTCCTACGTCACCTATCGGCCACCGCAGGCGGCCGGTTCCTGGGTCATTGGCGGCAACTTCTTCGTGCAGGTCCGGGAGCGTCCGAACTGGCTGCACCGCTGGTTCGCGCTGGCGTTCCTGGGATGGCAGTGGGTGGACGCATGAACAAGCGCGGCCCCCTGCTACTGATCGACGCCGATGTGCTGCGCTACCAGCTCGCGTTCTCGAACACCGCGAACATCGACTGGAACGGCGACGGCAACAAGGTCGAAGCGATCCAGCCCGAGCGCGCGAAGGCGAAGCTGGAGGACTACATCGACGAGATCGTCGAGAAGTTCGGCGCGCGTGATTACCTGCTGGCCCTGTCCTGCAAGAAGCACAACTTCCGCAAGGACATCGACCCAACCTACAAGCTCAACCGTGCCAGCAAGGACAAGCCTGCCCTGTGGTACGTGCTCGACGAGTTCGTCTACGACGAGTTCGGCGACAAGATCGTGGAGATCGAGAACCTGGAAGGTGACGACGTGCTGGGGCTGCTGGCCTCGCACCCGAATCCGAAGCGCGCGCCAGGCAGCCGCATCGTCGTGTCCATCGACAAGGACATGCAGACGATCCCCGGCATCCGTCTCTACAACCCCAACCGTCCCGACGTGGGCGTCCGGCCGATCTCGGCTCACGACGCTGACCTGTTCTGGATGAAGCAGGTGCTCACGGGCGACCAGGTGGATAACTACCCCGGCTTCCCCGGCATCGGCCACAAGGGCGCGGACGAGCTGCTCATGCCCATCCACGAGGCGTACCGCGATGCGTCCGTCGAGGAGCACCTCGGCGCGCTGTGGAACACCGTCGTCACCACCTACACCACCCGCATCCCCCGCGGCGGCACCGAGCCGCTGTCGAAGCACGATGCGATCCGCCAAGCACGCCTCGCGCGAATCCTGCGCTACGGCGACTACAACCCCAAGACCAAGGAAGTGAAGCTGTGGAAACCCTGATCCTGTTCATCACCATCGTCGCCGTGCTGGCCGTGCTGTTCGCCTTCGTCGCCTACGGCGCTGCCTGGCTGTGGTGGCGCAGCCTCAACACCCTCGAACGCACCCTGTACCGCTCGGCTGGCAGCGTCAAGCTGTGGCCGGCCGCTGTCGGCGTTGCTGGCGCGGCTTGGCTGATCGCCCGGTGTTTCGCCTGACGACAACCAAGCCACCTGATCCTGCTTACCGCAACTCGTCCACGTAGAACTGCTTCCAGTGTGCAATCTCTGACGGATTCCGACTTACGGGTTCTCGGCTATTGAAAACCCAAAGCTGGATCGCCTTCGGCGTAGTCAACGTTTCATACGTGCAGCTGAACTCAGTGAGCTTATCTGTGATGAGCTGCTTGGCCGCATCGTAGCGCTCTCGCTGAATTCCTTGTGCTTGCCCTGATGCCACGAGCGCATCCATCGCCTCCTGTAGGCCATAGAGCTTCTGTGCAAGCTCAGAGATTTCCGCTCCGTTTGTGTTACTCGGCGTAGAACTCGCCATACCTGTCTCCTTCCATAACGAACACGAATTGTACCCGGCTAAGGCCGGGTTTCTCTTTTGGAGTCCCCATGAAGATCATCGGAATCACCGGCCGCGCCCGCAGCGGCAAAGACACCCTGGCCGAGTTCCTGGTCAGCGACCACGGCTTCGTGAAGCTGTCCTTCGCGGCCCCGATCCGCGCCTTCGTGGCGGACATCACCGGCCTGCCGGTGTCCGCGATGGAGGACGGCCCGCTCAAGGAGGAGCCGCTCGACTGGCTCAACGGGCAGACCCCGCGCCGCCTGATGCAGACCGTGGGCACCGAGTGGGGCCGTGAAATGATCGACCGCGACCTGTGGGTCAAGGTGGTCGCGCAGAAGATCCGTCAGGCCCGCCGCGACGGCGCTGCTGGCGTCGTGGTGTCGGACGTTCGCTTCGACAACGAGGCGCAGTTCATCCGTGAGTGGGGCGGCCAGGTGGTCCAGGTGCTCCGCGACAGCGCGGCCCCGGTCTCGGCGCATGCCTCCGAGGCAGGCGTCCACGGCGACCTGATCGACACCGTGATCGACAACAACGGCCCGATCCACCGCCTGCGGATGGTCGCGGAATCGCTGGCCCGACTCTAAGGGTTTAGTGGTCATCATCGGGGGAAACGACAGTTTCCCCACCTATTCATAACCCAGGAGTTCTATGCAAATCCCTCTGCACTCCTACGACCTGATCGACCTCCTGGACGAACTGCACCCCGAAGTGATCTACGACCCCGCCAAGCCGAAGGAGGAGTTCCTGCTCCGGCAGGGCGAGCGCCGCCTGATCCTCCGGCTAAAGGCGCTGCGGAAGGTCGAGCAGATGGAGCACCGCGCCCGCTAATCATGTGCAGCAAGCCCAACATGCCGGACCAGCAGGAGAAAGACCCGATCCTGCTGACCCGCCAGGACACCCAGCCGACCGGCCACGCGGCCGATCAGCGGCGTAAGTCCAAGGTCCGACTGGACCTGAACAACGCAACGCAGTACCAAGGACTGACCATTCCGAATGGCTGACGCCAAGCAGACCTCGGCCGAGAAGCAGACGGCCGCGAAGCGCTACGGCGATCTCAAGTCCAACCGCAAAGAAGCCGAGACGCGCGCCAAGCGCTGCGCCAAGGTTACCCTGCCCCGCCTGTGGGTGGACGAGGGCGCGAAATCGCGTACCCCCGGTTCCGCCTACATCGACACCGGCCCGAAGTGCGTCAACGCCCTGGCCTCGAAGATCGTGCTGGCCTGGCTCCCGCCGAACGCCTCGGTGTTCAAGCTCGCGCCTGACCAGGCAGTCGCCGAGAACATCGCCGAGCAGGCTGGCGTGGAGACCTCCGAACTGGAGGCCGCGCTGGTGGACGTGGAGCGGGTCATCGTCAACGACCTGGAGACCAGCGGCGTCCGCCCGGTCCTCAGCGAGGCGGCCAAGCACGCCATCGTCCTCGGCAATTTCCTGCTCTACGACCCCGACGAGGGCAAGCCTAAGCTGTATCCGCTGACCTCCTACGTGACCGACCGCGACGGCCTGGGCAACGTGCTGGAGATCATCACGCTCGACAAGATCGCCCCGGCCATGCTGCCGGACTCGATCCGCGCGGCGGTGATGCAGAAGCTCGCCCAGGAACGCGACGAAAAGACCAAGAACGACGACGTGAACCTCTACACCTGGGTGCGTCGCTCGGAAGATGGCAAGGAGTGGGAAGTGGTCCAGGAGGTCGAGGGCGTCGAAGTCCCCGAGACCGTGGGCACCTACCCCATCGACGCCTGCCCGTGGATTCCCCTGTGCGCGCCGCCGTCCCTCGTGGACGACTACGGCGAGGGCTTGGTCTACGACTACGTGGGCGCGTTCGAGTCGCTGGAGGCGCTGCGCAAGGCGATCCGTAAGGGTGCCGCCGCGCTGGCGAAGATCATCATGTTCCTCAAGCCGACCTCGACGATCCGCGAGCGCCAGCTCACCGAGGCCGAGTCCGGCGCGGTGCTGCGTGGCGAGGCCAGCGACGTGACCACGCTCCAGCTCCAGAAAGCCTACGACCTGAACTTCGTGCGTCAGGAGGCCGAAGGGCTGGCGAACTCGCTGGAGCTGATCTTCGGCGTGAAGTCCGCCGTGCAGCGCCCCGGCGAGCGCGTGACCGCCTACGAAATCCGGGTGCTCACCCAGGAACTCGACGACGCCCTCAGCGGCTTCATGGCGATGTCGGGCGAGCAGCTCTTGCTGCCGCTGATCCGCCGCCGCCTGCACAAGCTCCAGAAGCAGGGTCGCCTGCCCGAGCTGCCGCAGGAACTCATCAAGCCGCGCATCACCGTTGGCATCGCCGCCCTCGGCCGCGGCCACGACCTGAACAAGCTGATCGAGTTCGGTCAGGCAGTGGATGCGCTTGTCGGCGCAGAGGAGAAGGCGCGCCGCCTCAACAGTGGCGAGGCGATCTCCCGACTGGCCGCCGCTTCCGACATTTCCACCAAGGGCCTGATCCGCTCCGACGACGAGCTTGCTGCCGAGCAGCAGGACGCCTCGGCGCAGGAGGCGATGGTCCGTGCCGCTCCGAATATCGCCTCAGCGATGACCCAAACCCCGTAACCCCGAGAAGGACGCAATGTCGAACGAAACCACCGAGAAGCCCGCCAAGCCGACCAAGGAAGCCCCGAAGGCTCCGAGCGTCGAGCGTAAGGGCAAGGCCGAGATCACCCGCAAGACGAACGGCCTGGTCATCGTCAACTACAAGCCCGAGGACAAGTAATGTCGCAGCCGGGCAAGTCCGAAGTGACCGTCAGCCTTGACGGCATCAACGGCCAGCCGACCCCAGGTCAGCAGCCGCCGCAGAACTCCCAGGACACCCAGCAGCCCGCACCGGGCGCGCAGGGTGGCACCGATGGCGAGCGCCTGTTCGGCGGCAAGTACAAGACCGTGGAGGAGCTGGAAGCCGCCTACGCACAACTGAGCACGCCAGCCGACGACAAGGGTGGCAAGGGCGGCCCCGCGACCATCGACGACGCCACCGCGGATGACGCGCGTGACGCCTTGGCGCGGGCTGGCCTGAACCTGGACGACTTCGCCACCGAGTTCAACTCGAACGGCTCGCTGTCCGAGGAGAGCTACAAGAAGCTCCAGGACGCGGGCTATCCGAAGGAGCTGGTGGACGTGTACGTCGATGGCCTGCGCGCTCGCGTGCAGACCTACGAGAACGCCGTCTACTCGCCCGCAGGTGGCAAGGCCGGTTACGACGGCCTGGTCCAGTGGGCTAAGACCAACCTGAGCGCCGAGCAGAAGCGGGCGTTCAACGAAGCGGTGCAGTCCGGCGACGCCGGCCGCGCAGCGCTGGCAGTCCAGGGCCTCGTCGCCCTCCGTGGCGGCAACGGCCGCCTTCTGAATGGCAAGACCGCATCGAACGCCGATGCAGGCCCCAAGCCGTTCCAGTCGCAGGCGCAGGTCGTCGAAGCGATGCGCGATGTGCGCTACCACCGTGATCCGGCTTACCGCGCGGAAGTCTCCGCCCGCCTGGCCGTGTCGCCGCTGTTCAAGTAATCCACTCAACCTCAAGCAAGGACTAAATGTCGGACGCAATCCCCTCCCGCCTGGGTCAAGCCCAGGCCAACGGCGACGCCTGGGCGCTGTTCAAGCAGAACTACACTGCTGAAACCATCACCAGCTTCGTCGAGAACTACAAGCTGGACGGCCGCGTGTCGGTGCGCAACATCGAGAGCGGCAAGTCCGCCTCGTTCCCGAACGTCGGCACCATCGGCTCCGAGTACCATGTGCCGGGCACCGAGATCAAGGGCCTGGTGGTCGAGCACAACGAGACCATCATCACCCTCGATCCGATGCTGATCTCGCACGCCTTCATCGCCAACATCGACGAGGCGATGAACCACTACGACGTGCGTTCCGAGTACACCCGTCAGCAGGGTGCGGAGCTGGCGCTCAAGCGCATGCAGAACGAGCTGCGCTGCGCGATCCTGGCCGCTCGTACCACCGAAGGCAAGGTCGAAGGCCAGCCGGGTGGTGCCATCATCAAGGCCGCCACGATGGCCTCCGATCCGACCGTGCTGGCCGATGCGTTCCGCAACGCCCGCATGCTGTTCGACGAGAAGCTGCTGCCGGACAACCCGCAGGAGTTCACTGGCGCACTGGCCCCGGCTCAGTGGTATCTGCTGACCGAGAACAAGGACTTGATCGACCGCGACATCAACGCGGAATCGAACGGCTCCTACGGCCAGGCGATCATTTCCTCGGTCGCCCGCATCCCGCTGGTGAAGATCAACGCGATGCCGCGTGTCGATGAGTCGGCCCTGGCCTCGATCCCGGCCAAGTACCGCGGCAACTTCGCGGACACCGTGGGCGTGATCTTCCACCGCTCGGCGGTCGGCACCCTCAAGCTGCTGGACCTGTCCCTGGAGGACGTGTACCAGGGCGAGAAGCAGGGCACCCTGATGCTGGCGAAGTACGCGCTGGGTCACGGCATCCTGGCTCCGCGCGGTGCCATCGAGCTGTCGAAGGCCCCGTAAGCAATACCGCGCCGTTGGGCAAATCCCGCGGCGCTTCAATCTCTCTCCATCTACGGGGGACATCCACATGGGTGTCCCCCGTTTTTTTGCCCCGAATCCATGAACCTCGAACTCACTCCGACCACGGAACTCGAAGCCGTCAATGTGCTGCTCGGTGCTATCGGCGAAGCGCCGATCAGCGACCTCGAAGCGCTCGGCAACCTGTACGCCTCGCAGGCGCGCGACACCCTCCGCGCGGTGAGCCGCGAGGTCCAAACCGCTGGCTGGTGGTTCAACACCAGCGAGTCGTTCACCTTCACGCTCAACGCGGAAGGCAAGGTGCTGCCGCCGCAGTCGATCCTCAAGCTCGTCCCCGCACGCGGAAGCGAGCCGCTGGTGATCCGAGGCACGCGCCTCATCAACCCGCTCACCCTCGCCGACACGTTCTCGTCGGCCCCCACCGCCGACTTCGTGACCTGGTTCCTCGCCTACGAGGAGCTGCCCGAGTCGGCCCGCCGCTACATCGCCGTGCGCGCTGCGCGTCTGTTCCAGACGAGCGTGCTGGGTAGCGACCAGCTCTACGTGTTCACCGAGAAGCACGAGGAGGAGGCATACCTCATCTTCGCGCAGGAGCACGCCGACTTCACCTACGCCCGCGGCCACAACTTCCTCAGTGGCTCGACGGACGTGTCTGATATTTGGGACCGCTGATGCCGCTAATCACGGGGGACTATCCCTCGTTCCTGGGAGGCGAGTCGCAGCAGGACGATACCGTCCGCTCGCCGAACCAGCTCACCAAGGCGATCAACGCCTGGCTGCATGCCGCAATGGGCGCTGGCAAGCGCCCGCCCGCCGAGTTCGTTGCTGGCCTTGGCGTCACCCTCGATCACGACTGTGCCTTCCACTCCATCGTCCGCGATGAGAACGAGCGCTACATCGTCGCCGTGGGTCACCGCAGCATCCGCGTGTTCGACCACGAGACCGGCAAGGAATACACCGTCAACGCCACGGGCGACGCGCTCAACTACCTGGACACCCAGGGACAGCGTGCGTGGTCGTGCTTCGCGCTGGCGACGTTCTCCGACACCACCTTCATCGTCAACCGGCTGGTAGACGTGAAGCAGAGCGATGAGCTGTCGCCCGGTTCGCTGTACGGATCGGCGCAAACGATGTCCGACCTGCCGAAGCCCGGCGACAAAGGCTCGGCCGTTGTGCCGACCGGCGCGATCTACAACATCATCGGCTCGTCCGAATCGCAATTCGACGACTACTACGTCCAGAAGCAGTCCTCCTCGGTCTACCTGGAGGTCGCCCGGCCGGGCATCAAGCACCGCTTCGATGCCAAGACGATGCCGCACATCCTCAAGCGCATCCCCGATCCAGTGCATGCGGACGGCTTTTGGTTCTCCTTCGGTGGACCGGAGTGGACCGCGCGCCTCGCGGGTGACGAGCAAAGCAACCCGTTCCCGTCCATCGACGGCCAGCGCATCCGCGAGGTGTTCAAGCACCGGGACCGCCTAGGCTTCCTGGCCGGGGAGAACGTGCTGATGTCCGAGGTCTCCGATCCGTTCAACCTCTGGCGCACTTCGGTGACCCAGGTGCTCGACGCCGACCCCATCGACGTGAGCGTCAGCGGGTCTAACGGCGTCACCACGCTCTACCACGCAGTCCCGTTCCAGTCGGCCCTGTTCCTTGCCGCTGCGGGCGGCCAGTTCCTCCTGACCGCCGAGCCGTACCTGGCCGCCAAGAACGTCAAGAGCGATCCGGTCAACAGCTACAGCAGCTCGCCGTACATCCGGCCGAAGCTGATGGGCGAGTCGCTGTACTTCACCGAGGACAGCGGCGCATACGCCAGCGTGCGCGAATACTTCATCGACGACCTGTCGGTGACCGGCGACGCCGCCGACGTGACGGCGCATGTGCCCAAGCTGATGCCGGGCCGCATGCGAGCGATGGCGAGCGCAAGTGGTGCCGACTGCGTGTTCTTCGCTCCTGACGAGCCGACCGACGCGCAGCTCTACGTCTACTTCGTCCGCTGGATCGGCGACGAGAAGCAGCAGTCCGCATGGACGCGCTGGTCAATCTCCGGCGTCGGTCGCATCGTCCACATGCACGCCATCAACGACGTGCTGTACGCCGTCGCGGAAGCCCCAGGCGGCGGCTGCGAGCTGCTCAAGTTCCGCATGGTGCTCAACCAGCACGACACGGATGCCACGGGCGACTACAACTTCCTGCTCGACCGCATGCTGGTGGTGCAGCCCACCTATCAGCAGTTCGGCAACGAGACCTGGATCGACCTGCCCTACATCGTGCCCGATGGCATGACGGTCACCGTCCTCAAGACGGACGACTGGCAAGACCCCGGCGCGTACCTGGACATCACCAAGGCGCGCTGGGACAACGCCCGCACCCGCCTTGCGCTCCCCGGTAACCACACCGAGGGCCGCGTGGTCGTCGGCATGGACTACGAGCACCGCCTCACCCTGACCAAGCCCATCGTTCGCGGTGGGCAGAACCAGGCCGTGCTGGTGGGCCGCACGCAGGTGCGTGACATCGAGGTCGCCTACAAGGATGGCGCGTACTTCGAGCTGGAGGTCGAGCAGCACGGCAATGGCCGCGTCGAGACCTACGTGGCGTCGCACTCCGGTGCGTACACCGCGCGCGTCCTCAACGACTCGGTGTTCCGCACCAGCGCCCCGACGTTCCACTCCGGCTCTCGCCGGTTCCCCGTGCTGGGCGACGCCAACAGCGTCCGCATGCACCTCGTCAACCGCCTGCCGTTCCAGTGCTGGTTCCAGTCAGCACAGTGGCGCGGCATGTTCGTCTCCCGCAGCCGAGTATGACCCTGACCTATCGAAGCCCCACCGCCAGCGACATCCTCCACGTCGCCGAGAACATGCGGCAGGAGGACATCCTGGAGGTGGCGGCTTCGCATGGTCACACCCCGCTCCAGGCGCTCGCATTTGCAGTGACCGCGAGCGACCGCAGTTTCGCCGCGATGCACGACGGTTCCCCCGTGTGCATCTTCGGCTTCAGCCAGCACGCCGAGGGTATCGCCTCGGTTTGGCTGCTGGGCACCGACGCCCTGGTGGCTCCCACGTTCTGCCGCACGTTCCTCCGAGAAGCTCGGCGGATCAGCGACGAGTGGTCGGCCACCTTCGGCACCATCTTCAACTTCGTCGATGTCCACGCCGTCACCACGCGGCGATGGCTCGGCTGGCTTGGCTTCCGCGAGAGCGGCGTCGAGTCCGCCTACGGCTTCGCCAAGACACCCTTCGTCCGAGTAACCAAGACCCCATGTGCAACCCCGTAGCAGTCCAGGTCGGTATCGCCGCAGTCAGCGCGATGGCGACCATGTACGGCCAGGATCAGAACAACAAGGCCATCGAGGAAGCCGCGGAGCGTCAGCAGGAGCAGATCAACGACCAGGCCGCCGAGCGCACCCAACAGCGCATGGAGGAGGCCCGCGCACTGCGATCCGCGATGCGCGCCTCCGCAGCAGAAGCGGCAGTGTCCGGCAACTCGGTCGAGCTGCTGGCGAACGACATCATGGCCCAGGCTGGCCGTGACGTGGCCCTCATCGAGAAGAACCGCAGGAACGGAGTCGTCGAAAGCGGCTCCGAAGCACGCGCTCGTATCCGCACCGGCAATGCCGAGGCGCTGGGCGGCGTGATGCAGTCAGGCGCGAATGCCTACAGCAACATCCAAACCTACAAGCGCTATTCCATTCCCGGAGACGAGTAACCCGTGGCTCGCACGAAACCCCAAGAGATCATCCGCCGCGCGCAGGTGCCGCAGCGTCTCGCCGAGCGCCCCGTTCTGGCGGTGCAGGCTGACCAAGCGTCCTCCGCTGGTGCCGGTGTCCTCTCTCGCACCGCCGCTGCGGTGCTGACGCGCGTCTCGGATTCCGTCAACTCGCAGATGATCTCAAACAGCCGCGAGCAGTACAGCGCCGCGGCGACCCAACGTATGCAGGAGGACGCCGAGGGTACGCCCCGGCAGGCCGAGGACTTCGTTGCCCAGCAGTCGGAGTCATGGCGTCGCGGCTACCTCAAGGCAGACGGCATCATCCGCGTCCGCGACTGGCAGATCGAAGCGGCCAAAGAGATCGCCAAGGCCGAACCCGGCACCGACATCGAGCCGCTCATCAAGGAGCGGATGGCTGCGCTGACGCAGAACCCCGAGTTCCAAGACCCGCAGGTCCGCAAGGCCCTGATGCCGGTCGCCATGCGCGCCGCGCAGCAGGTCCGCCAGCAGTGGCAGGCCGACTCGATGCGGGAAATGCTGGTCCGGCAGAAGGAGTCGCTGACCGCGATCATCCGCGACGGCATCAAGGGCGGCACGTTCCTCACTTCCGAGGGCATGAACGGCCTGTACGCGATGCTGGACCAGGAGGAGTACGCCTATCTCAACAAGCGCGACGTGGACGAACTCTACGTCGAGGCCGCCAAGGAGGAGCTGGCCGCAGGCAACCGCGATCCTCAGTCGATCCTGGCGTTCCTGGAGCAGGACCGCGGCGACGGCCAGCCCGGCTTGATGAACACCGAGCACGGCGACGAGCTGCGCGCGGCGGCTGCCGCTGGTGCCCGCGTGATCGCACACCGCGAGGACGAGGCACGCAAGCAGGCGATGGCCGAGGCAGAGTGGACGCTCCAGGGCCTCGCGGATCGCGGCCAGCTCACCCACAAGACCATCGACACCTGGGCCAGTAAATTCGGCCTGAGCGGTGGCGACCTCCAGTCCTTCAAGCGATACTGGAACAACCAGCAGGAGCAGACGCTTCGCCGCTGGGAGCAGGAAGCGAAGGAGCGCGCCCGAGAGGAGCGCATCCGCAAGCTGGTAGCCGGGGGCAATCCCTACGAGATCAGCGACGCCGACCTCAAGAAGCAGGCCGGTAAGGAGTGGGAGGAAACCCCGCAGGCCGCACGCGGCCAGGTGCTCCAGAAGTGGGCACGGCAGGGCATCGTCATCCCCCAGCTCGAACGCATCCTCAAGCGCGCTGACCCGGCGTTCCAGGAGAACTTCCAGAACGCCGCGACGCTGTACGAACAGCTCCGCAAGGTCTCGCCCAAGTACGCCGATACGGTCGCTGGCGGCGAGGCTGCCGCAATGCTGGACCAGTACCTCTACGACACCCGGCGCAGCGGTCAGTCTCACCAGGAGGCCGCTCGCGTCCTGACGCAACCGAAGCGGGAAGTCGAGGAGGCCCGCTCGGTCATCAACGACACCTGGAAGTCCGGCATCAAGGACTACCTGGAGATCGACGGCAAGCCGCGTGACCCGCGTGAGCTGCACCGCATCCGCCAGGAAGCCGAGCGCATCGCCTCGCGTGGCGGAGTGTCCGGCGAAGCTGCCATCCGTGCAGCGGTCGGTCAGATCGACGCCCAGCGCACGACCGTCAACGGCCGCCGCGTGCCAAACATCGGCATGCCGCAGGGTGCCGAGCCAGCGGTAGACGAGCTGATCCAGACGGTCGCGCGCAAGCTCGGCCGCGACCCGGATGAGCTGTCGGCCCTGCCCAATCCCCGCAATCCGGGGCAGTGGCAGATCGTCGGCCCCGACAACTGGCTGATCCCTGACCCGGACACCGGCCGCGCCATCGGTTTCGACCCGCGTGCCATCGCGGCACAGCACCAGCGCTGGAAGGGAGACCTTGCGGAATCCCAGGCGCGTCGTCGGGTCGAGCAGCGCACCACCTGGGCGGACCAGTCCCGGAACATCCGCGACCTGCGCTCGCAGTCGGCGACCACGGAAGTCCCTGCGGCCATCGCCAAGCGCGACGCCAGCGCCGCCGAGGCTCCCGCCTTCGAGCTGCCCAAGTTCGACCTCACCAAGCCGCTGGTTCCCAACGCGGGCACCAAGCAAACCACCACCACCCCGGCAGTCCCCGAGGACTTCCTGGAGTACCTGACGAGGAAGTAAGACCGCATGTTTGAATCCCTACCCGGCGCAGACGAGAACATCGTCAAGCCGGCAACCCAGCAGCCCATCGTGCAAGCCGTGCGCGAGCGCAAGGAGCAGCGAGAGGCCGCGGAGCGCCGGAAGGATCAGACGACCGTATGGGACGGATGGGGCGCTGCCCAGGCAAAGGGCGGCATCGGCTTCATCGACCGCTTCATCACCGAGCTGGGCTACGAGCCGCAGCAGGGCTATCGCATTCCCGCAGACGCGCGCAAGCGCTGGGAGTCGATGGGCCTGCGCCCGGAGCAGTGGGAGCTGTTCGGCCGGGCCACGTCCGACGAGCACCTCTCCTATCTGGAATCCGTGGCCTTTATGAATCAGATGGCGGACGACGACCTGGCGCAGTTCGGCCTGGGCGGACAGATCGCCCTCGGCTTCACCGACCCGGTGGCAACCGGCCTCGATCTCGCCACGGGCGGCCTGGGGTACGCAGCCAAGGCCGGACGCCTCGCCAACGCGGTGCGTTCCGGTCTACAGGCTGCGGGCACCTCCGCGCTGATGTCGGCCGCAACCTCCACCTACGACCCCGAGCAGACGCTCGCGGATGGCGTGCAGAGCGCCGCCCTGTCGTTCGCGTTCGGTGGTGCCCTCGGCGCTCGCCGGGGTGCCCTGTTCGACGGCGAGGTGAAGCCTGACGTGGTGAAGCGGCTGGCCGGTGACGACTCGCTGTCCGCCGCCCGCGTGGCAGGCACCGCCGCCAACGACCTCACGCCAGGCGTCCTCCCGCTGCGCAACGAGAGCGCATTCGAGCAGGAGTTCACCGACAAGGCGCTGGTCAACGCGCACATCACGCCCCACTTCGCCACCGTCCGCCGCGACCTTGCTGCCCGCATGGGTAGCGCCAAGTCGCCGCTGGTGCGCGAGGCGGGCCGCCTGCTGTTCCGCGATGGCGTCGGCTACACCGATCGCTCCGTCGCGGTCCAGGAGTCCACCAGCGAGTTCGCCAAGCGCCACCTGGCCGTCATGGAGACGGAATGGCGGAGCGGAGTGAACGCCGCATGGGACGCCTACAAGCAACGGACAGGCACCCATTGGTGGAACTTCTCCGAGCGCGCAAAGTTCAACGAGGAGGTCGGCCGTGCCGTGCGCGGTGCGCCTGACGTATCACCGGAAGCCGCCAAGGCGGCCGGCAGCGTCGCCAAGGCGATGCGCGATGCGCTCAAGCTGGCGCAGGACAGCAACCTCGACGGCTTCGCCAACGTGGCGCAGAACGGCAGCTACCTGCCGCGCTACTGGAGTGGCAAGGGCTTCAAGCGCCTGTTCGGCGAGATGCAGCTTCACCAGGACGACGTGATCGAGCAGCTCATCAAGCCCGCCATGCGTCGCGCCTGGGAGGCCACCACCGACGAAGGCGACGAGATCGACGACGAGCTGCTCGGGGCGGTTGCACGCTCCTACCTCAAGCGCGCCCAAGCGAACTTCGAGGGCGACGGGATGGACCTGCTGGTCCGCCCGCTGGACAGCGATTCGGTCGAGGAGATCGGCAACATGCTGACCGAGGCGGGCGTCTCGCCCGTGCGGTCGCAAGAGCTACTGTCCAAGCTGGAGCGCAAGACCTACGAGTCGGGCAAGCTCGACCGCGCGAAGAAGCGCATCGACCTCGACGAGACCTACTCCACCACCATCCGCAACGAGGCTGGCGAGGACGTGCAGGTCTCGATGGCCGACCTGTTCGACAACGACGTGGACTCGGTGATGACCCGCTACATGCGCGAGATCACCGGCTGGTCGGCGCTGTCGTCGAAGGCTGGCATCAAGAACCGCGCACAGCTCGACCGCTTCGTGTCGAAGCTCAAGAGCGACGCCCGCAAGTCCGGCGACGACGTGAAGGACATCGAGCGCCTGATCGACATCGGCCTCAAGTCCACCTTCGGCCGCAGCACCGAACTCGATCCCGCCAGCCGAGGCGCACGCTACGCGCGGTTCCTGCGCAACTGGAACTTCGCCCGCGTGATGAACCAGGTCGGCTTCTCGCTGTTCGCCGAGCTTGGCCCGACCATCGCGCATGCCGGTCTCCGCAACTTCTGGAACTCCGTGGGTGCCGCCCGCGACTTCCTGGTGCGCGGCGCTGACGGCAAGCTGTCCTCGCAGGAGGCGCGCGTCATGGAGCGGCTGTTCGCACCCGGCACCGACTGGCTGCGCAACCCGCCGTTCCTGCGCCTGGACGAGGATGCGCTAGTGCCGCAGACGTTCAACGTCAAGCACGGCGAGAAGATCGACAACGCGATGAACATGGCGACGCACGTCACCTCGGTCGCATCCGGCATGGCCCCGATCAACACGATGCTCCAACGCATCGCCGGTCGCGCCACGCTGCTGCGGCTGCTGGACATGGCGAACGCCAAGAAGCTGTCGGACGCCGAAGTGGCCCGCCTGCGCACCTGGGGCCTCGACGAGAAGGCCCAGGCCGACGTGTTCGGCTACCTCAAAGGCAAGCGGCAGATCGAGCAGATCGACCCGGACAAGCTGCCGTTCCAGACGCGCGAGCGCATGGCGGCCTTCCTGTTCCGCGTGACGCGACACCAGGTTCTCGAAGGTGACGCCTCGGACAGCATCGAGCTGATGCACTCCACCACCGGCCGCATCGTCACGCAGTTCCGCAGCTTCATGGTCAACAGCTACACCCGCCACTTCCTGAACTCCGTCCACCACTACGACGACTGGCGCACCTACGCGATGGTCGTGCTGTCCACTTCGGCAGCAGGCATGGGCTGGGCGGCTCGCACGTACATCAACACTGCGGGCAACCCCGAACAGCGGAAGAAGCAGCTGACGCAGGAGAACTTCTACAAGAACGCTGTCGCGCAATCGAGCTGGTCGAACGTGATCCCCGCGGTCACCGACGCCGTGTGGGCGGACGCCTTGGGTAACGACCCGGTGTTCGCCAACAACCGCTCGACCGGCCTGGAGAACGGCGTGATGGGCATCCCGTCCATCGACCTGTTCAACAAGGTCTACGGCAGCACGCGGATGATCGGTTCGGCCATCCGCGACGATGAGGAGATCACCGAGAAGCAGATGCGCGACTTCTGGAAGATTTGGTGGTTCAACAACATGACGGGCGTCCGCAACATCGCGGATCAAGCCCTACAGCAGTTCCCTGACCGCAAGGACGGGACTGATCGACCGTAACCAGGAGGCCCTTCGGGGCCTCCACCTTTTTGAGGACGCATGATCGAACTATCGCGCGGCCTTTCCTTCGTGCTCTACACCTACGAGGGAGGCCCTACGCGGTTCACCGTGCCGTTCCCGTACATCGCCCGCGAACACATCCGGGCGTTCGTCGGTGAACCGGACGCGGCCCGCGCTGTCTCCGTGTCGTGGGTGGACGCCAGCACCATCGAGATTCCGTCGCAGGATGGCGTGCTCGACGCACCCTACACTGTGACCATCCGGCGATTCACGCCGATTGACGCCCTCCTGGTCAACTACAAGGAAGGCGCAAACCTCCCGGCGCGCGACTTGTCCAAGTCGTTCCGCCAACTGCTGTACGCACACCAGGAACTCGCCGAGTTCGGTGGTGGCAGCGGCCTCCCCGGTGGCGGCCCCGGTAACCCCGGTGGCGACCCGGACCTCAACGCAATCATCGAGCAGCTCCTCCGCTCGCCAGCACTCCAAGACCTGCTGACCCGCATCGACCTTATCGACGTGAACGCCGAGGCGATCCTGGAGGAAATCATGCGCTCGCACGAGTTCTTCGACGTGCAGCGCGACTATGGCGACAAGATCAGCACGGCCACCCACGAGATCGGACTGCTGACCGAAGGCAACAAGGTCATCGCGCAGCAGATCATCGACCTGTTCGCGCGGGTGGACTACGGCGAGCAAAGTAGCCAGGCACGATTCCTGGAGGTCAATCGCGCCATCGCTGACGAGCGCTCCGCGCGCGTCGAGGCGATCACCGAGCTGCAAGGCCAGGTGGTCGAGAACGGCAAGACGATCTCCGCAGCGCTCAACCAGCGCATCGACGAGGTGGAGAGCACCACCGAAGCGGCGCGTGCGGCCACCGAGCAGCGCCTCGGCGCAGAGATCGAGGACAGCGCGGCGCAGGTCCGCACCGCGGTCATGGCCGAGGTTGACGCAACCAAGGCCCGCGTGTCCGACGTTGAGACGGCAGTAGTCCGCCACGGCGAGAACATCGCTGGCCTGGCCGAGACCACCGAAGCCCTGACGGACGCCGAGGGTGCCAACACGGCATTCCGACAGCAGATGGCGGCCAGCTACGGCGCGAACGTGCCGCAGGGGATTGCCAATGAGATCGACGGCCAGGTGTCGGCGGTTTCGGCCGCCTTCGAGCAGCGCATCGACACCGAAGCGTCCGCGCGCGAAGCCCTGGCTTCCCAGGTATCCACGCTGGAGACCAGCACCGCGCCGACGATCTTCTCGGACGCGCAGCCCTCCCCGCCCGCTGGCGGCTTCAAGGTTCCGACCTTTTGGGTCAAGACCGTGCAGACCGGCGCGTACCTGACGCAGATTTGGGATGGCACCGGCTGGCGCAAGGCCGACCTGGATGTCACCTCTCCGACCGGCGCGCTGGTGCAGCAGCTCAACACCACCAAGATCACCGCCGAGCAGGCACAGGCCATCGCGGCCACGCAGGTCCAGGCGTTCAAGGACGGCGACTTCGCCACCATCCGGCAGGAGTTCAACGTGGTCGCCGGGCAGCACTCCGGCATGTACGGTCAGTGGCAGGCCAACTACTCGGTCAAGATCAACGCGGGCACCATCAACGGCGTCCCCGTGGTCGCCGGTATCGCCCTCTCCGCCAACCCGCAGACCGGCAGCGACTTCATCGTCACCGCGGATCGCTTCGCCTTCGTCCACCCGCAGTACACCTCGGGCGGCACCTTGGCGAGCATCAAGTATCCGTTCGTGATCGGCACTGTCGGCGGCCAGTCCACCGTGGGCATCCAGGGTGCGCTGGTGGTGGACGGGACGATCACTGCGGACAAGATCAGGGTGAACTCCCTGGCCGCGCTCACGGCAAACGCAGGCACGATCAACGGCGGCACGTTCAAGACCCACACCCTCGACGGCAACGGCAACATCGTCAACGCTGCCGAGTTCCGCGTGGAAATCTCCAACCTCGGCGACTGGCCCCTGTGGGTCGGCTCCGGCGCGAAGAACGCCAACAACGCGGTGTTCTACGTGGACCGCAACGGCGGCGCGTTCTTCCGAGGCCGCGTCAATGCTCCCAACATCGTTGGGCAGTTCCAGTCGGCGACCGGCGTGTGGTGGACCGGGGCAACGAGCCTCTGCTACCAGGCGGGCAACAACTTCATCCCGCTCGGCGATTGGGTGGCGATCCACGAGTTCTGGCTCGGCGCTCCGGTGCTGGCTGGCGAGGGTCATACGCCCTCCGTGTCGGTGACCGTCACCGCGAACACGCGCGTCTACGGGCTGCACGTCATCTTGGAGGAGCTGCGCGACTCTGTGTGGGTCGTCATCGCCTCGCACGAGCCGCCGATGTACCGCGCGTTGATTCAGCAGATGGGCGGCGACGGCAACACCTTCACCGCGTCCAACTTCTACACCTACGAGCAGTCGGTGACGCTCTCGGCGTCCGGCGCATGGACAGGCGGTGCCCGCGCATTCCGCGTGCGGTGCCGCGCATCCAGCCCGCCTCCGCAGGTCCACGGCTACGACGCCCCGGCCTACCCGAACTACCTCATCACGTCGATTGGCGGCTTCGCCTTCGGCATCCGATAACCCTCAGAGAGAACCCAAGCACCGCATGAGCACTACCCCCGGCTACGTCTCCAACGCCGAGCTGGCCTCGCGCCTCTCGACGCTGGTAGACCGCTGGAACCGGCGCGAGAATCAGATGATCGCGCTGCTGACTCAGGAGGAAGGCACCGTCGTCGTGACGGACGGCCTGGGCAACAACCACACCCTCCTCTCGTTCCCGCAGCTCCAGAAGGACGTGGCCGGGCTGACCGACGAGCTGACCGGCTCGGTCGTGCAGGTGCGCGACCTGGTGTCCGTGGCAACCGGCATGGCGAACGCCGCGCAGGCGTCCGCAGATGACGCCTCTGGCTTCGCCGACGCTGCCGAAGCATCCGCCGTGCGCGCTGCGGAATCCGCCGCGAGCATCGACGACGACGTGCAGGCCACCGCCGACGCGGCGACCTTCGCTGCTGCCAAGGCGGCCGAGGCTTCCGACAGCGCGACCGAGGCGGCAAGCTCCGCAGTGGACGCCGCCGCTTCGGCGACGGCCTCGGCCACCTCGGCGCTGGCTTCGGCTGGCTCCGCAAGCCAGGCGGGCACGTCGGCCACCGCAGCGGGTCAGGCGCGTTCCGACGCGCAAGCAGCGGCGACTGCTGCCGCCACGTCACGGGATCAGGCGCAGACCATCCTGGGCTATGCGACCGACGCGGCCGACCGCGCGGAAGCTGACGCCACCGCTGCCGCAGCATCGGCTGCCGCAGCCGCCGACAGCGCGACCGCCGCAGCGACCTCGGTCACTCAGGCGACCACCCAGGCCAACCGGGCGGAAGCCCAGGCGTCCGCCGCGGCGACCAAGGCTGGCGAGGCTGCTGGCTCGGCGACCACCGCAGCCGGTCATGCCTCCGCTGCGTCCGGCTCGGCGTCTGCCGCCTCGATCTCGGCGCAGACCGCATCGTCGGCCAAGGCCGCTGCCGAGGCTGCCCGCGACAAGGCTGGCCTGTACGCGAACGCGCCGCAGGGCACCGAGGTCTCGCCGGGCGAGTTCTCGGCGAAGCATTGGGCCGCCCAGGCGCAGGCTGCCGTCACTGGCTCGCTGGTCTACATGGGATCGTGGGATGCCGGCACTGGTGCGTTCCCGGCCAACCCGGTGAAGGGTCACTTCTACAAGGTGGTCGGCGAAGGCACTGTGGGCGACATCCACTGGCGAGTCGGCGACCAGGCGCTCTACGGCGCTACCTGGGAGAAGATCGACAACACCGATCAGGTCACCAGCGTCGCCGGTAAGCAGGGCGACGTGACCCTCGTGGCTGGCGACATCGGCGGCCTGGGCGCGCTGGCGACCCGCGACGACGTGGACTTCAACACCCACGTCACCGGGAAGCCGACGACCTACCCGCCGAGCACCCACACGCACACCAAGGCGCAGGTCGGCCTCGACAAGGTGGACAATACCGCCGACCTCGACAAGCCGATCAGCACCGCGACGCAGACGGCGCTCGACGGCAAGGCGGCGGCGACGCACACGCACACCATCGCCAACGTGACCGGCCTCCAGTCCGCGCTCGACGGCAAAGCGGCGGCGTCCCACTCGCACACCATCGCAAACGTAACCGGGCTGCAAGCGGCGCTCGACGGGAAGTCGGCAATCGGCCACACGCATACCGCCGCCGAGATCGCCAACGTCGTCAACGTGACCGACGATCAGTCCATCGGTGGCGTCAAGACGTTCGCCTCCGGGCAGATTCGTGTGCAGGGATTTGGCGGCGAGGCCACGTCCGGCGTCATGTACCTGGGGTCGCTGGATCGCTATGTGTACGTGCCGCCAGCTGCGAACTCGCTGGAGTTCCGATTCGGCGATGGCACGGGTGGCGTCGCGTCCCTCAACGCTGGCGGCACCGTCTGGACCTCGGCGAACTTCAACCCGGCAGGAAAGGCCGACGCCGGTCACACGCACACCATCGCAAACGTCAGCGGCCTCCAGTCCGCACTGGACGGCAAGGCGAGCCTGGGTGGCGCAACCTTCACCGGGCAGGTCACTCTGGCCTATGGCGCGCCGCTGCGGTTGACCGGCATGGGTGCAGCGGGAACCGCGTACATCCACGGAACGAACGGCGCTGGCGATGACGTTTGCTCGATCACCCGCGTGAACACGAACAGCTGGTACAACCTGTACTGGAACGGTGCTGCGAACATTGCGGGCCGCCTGACGGTCGGCGATCAGATTTACCTCAACGCTGGCTGGTTCCGCTCCCAGCAGTCCGGCACCGGCTGGTACTCGGAAGCGCACGGCGGCGGCATCTGGATGCAGGACAGCACCTGGGTTCGCACCTACGGCGGCAAGGGATTCCTTATCGCTGGCCCAGGCGGTAGCGGTGGCGACCTCCGTTTGGAGAGCTACTCGCCAACCATCACCTGTTACGACTCCGACAACGGGACCACGCACTGGCTCCATTGCAACGACAACAACCACGGCTTCCTCGCCAGCAACGCCTTCTCGTGGTGCGCCTACCGCGACGGCAGCAACAATTGGGTCGCCACGGGCAACATCGTCGCCTATGCGTCCGATGCGCGTCTAAAGAAGAACATCGTGGACGCCTCGGCCTCCAAGGTGGCCGACTTCTTCGACCGCTTCCGTGTACGCGAGTTCGATTGGGATGCCAAGGCAATCGCCGAGCTGAATCCCACGTTCCACCCGAGCGCGGATCACGAGGTCGGCGGCATCGCGCAGGAGGCCGAGGAGGTCTACTCGTTGATGGTCGCCACGCACGCAAACGGCATCAAGACGATCCAGTGGGAGAAGGCTATTCCCTTCCTTATCGCTGAGGTGCAGGCGCTGCGTAAGCGCGTCGCGGACCTTGGGGGAGGTGCCTGATGGCCCTCCCCGGCTCCGGCCCTATCTCCTGGGAAATGATCCGCGCCGAGTTTGGCGGCGGCTACCCGATCTACGCGGACCAGTATTACCGAGGACGTGGATTGGTGCCCGACGTTCCGGCCAACTACGGCGTCCCCACGAGCGGCCCGATCTACGCCTCGCAGTTCTACAACGCGGTCAAGGCGACGCCGTTCCAAGCATCGCTGTCGCCGAGCTACCTGATGGGTAACTGGCCTCAGTCCACCAACGGCACGGTCAGCGAGTCGTTCAGCGTTTATTGCTCGGGCGGCACCGGCAACTACTCCGTGGTCTCCCGCTCCGTCACAGGCGGCGCGTCGATCTCCGGCAGCGGCCTCGGTGGCACTGTGACCGCCTCTGGGCGGAACACCTCCCGCATGGGGCAGTTCACAGTCGTCGTCACCGATGGCGTCACGCAGATCACCCTGACCGGCAACTACGAGTACAGCTTCGGTCGTCCGCTCTAACGCATCCACCACCTACAAGAGACCTAATGCACGATGAAGTGAAGCTGGTCGGCGCTCTCGCGGGCGTCGGCCTCATCGTGGGCATCGCAAAGATGCTCACGTCGAACGATCCGATCACCTGGAAGCAGGCGCTCGGCCGCGCAATCCTCTCTGGCGCTACCGGCCTTGCCGCTGGTGCCATCGTCATTTTCATCCCCGGCGTCTCCTTCGTCGCCCAGGTCGCGCTCGCGTGCATCCTGGCGTCGCTCGGCACGTCCGCGCTGGAGACCGTACTGAACCGCGTCGTCAACAAGTGACCGCCCCCAAGGATGCCTTGGAGCGACTGCACGCCGCAGTCGCTGACAAGCTCGCCGACACCATCGACTCGATGGAGTCGGACGCGAAGGGCCTGGCCTCGATCCTCAACGTGGCCCGGCAGTTTCTCAAGGACAACGGCATCGACGTTGCGGCCACGCCGCCCGGCTCACCGCTGGGCAAGCTGGCCGACAAGGTGTCCGAGTTCCCGTTCGATCCCGCTGAGGATGGGCGGCTGAACTGATGGAGGGCATGACGAGCCTCCACGTTCGTCACCCTTTCGAGGACTTCCGCAACTTCGCCTGGTACGTCTGGAAGGAGCTGGGGCTACCAAGCCCCACTCCGATCCAGTACGACATCTGCGAGTTCCTGAAAACCGGCCCGCGCCGTCGCGTCATCATGGCGTACCGCGGCGTCGGCAAGTCCTGGGTGACGGCCGCCTACGTCTGCTGGCTCCTCTGGAAAGACCCCCAGCACAAGATCATGGTGGTCTCGGCATCGAAGGAACGCGCCGATGCGTTCTCGGTGTTCGTCAAGCGCCTGATCGAAACCCTGCCTGAGCTGCAACACCTGCGCCCGCGTCCCGACCAGCGCAACTCGAACCTGGCGTTCGATGTCGGTCCCGCGCAGCCCGATCAGTCGCCCTCGGTGAAGTCGGTCGGCATCAACGGCCAGCTCACCGGCTCCCGCGCCGACACCATCATCGCGGACGACATCGAAGTCCCAAAGAACTCCATGACCGTCGTGCAGCGCGAGAAGCTCGCCGAGCTGGTCAAGGAGTTCGACGCGGTGCTCAAGCCTGGCGGCGAGATCATCTACCTCGGCACTCCGCAGACCGAGGAGTCGCTCTACAACAAGCTGCCCGAGCGCGGCTACGTCATCCGCATCTGGCCTGCGCGCTACCCGAAGGACACCAAGCACCGTCAGGTGTACGGCGACCGCCTCGCGCCGATGATCGCCGATGCGTTCGACGCGAACCCCAAGCTCGCCTGGAAGAACTGCGAGAGCGTCCGCTTCTCCGATGAGGACTTGATGGAGCGCGAGGCGTCCTACGGACGCTCCGGCTTCATGCTCCAGTTCATGCTCGATGCGTCGCTGTCCGACGCCGAGAAGTACCCGCTCAAGCTGTCCGACCTGATCGTGATGGACGTGGACCGCGAGGTCGCTCCGATCCGCGTGGTCTACAGCAGCGGCCCGGAGTACATCGTCAGCGACATCCCGTCCGTGGGCTTCACTGGCGACCGCCTGTACCGGCCCATGTACCTCGCCTCGGAAATGGAGGAGTTCACCGGCAAGGTACTCGCCATCGACCCCTCGGGCCGAGGTGGCGACGAAACCGGCTACGCGGTCGTCGGCATGCTTCGCGGCATGCTCTACGCGCGCCGCGCTGGTGCGACCAAGGGCGGCTACGACGACGACACGCTGGAGACCCTGGCGCACATCGCGCGCGCCGAGAAGGTCTCCGCAGTCCTCATTGAGGCGAACTTCGGTGACGGCATGTTCGCCAAGATGCTCTCCGGCGTCCTGGCGCGCGTGTACCCGTGCTCCATCGAGGAGGTGAAGCACTACGGCACCTCGAAGGAGAACCGAATCATCGACGTGCTGGAGCCGGTGCTGAACCAGCACCGCCTGGTGGTCGATGCCTCGATCATCCGCGCCGATCAGAAGTCCGAACAGAAGTACCAGCTGTGCTACCAGCTGACGCGCATCACGCGCGACCGCGGCGCACTGCGCCACGACGACCGCCTCGAAGCGCTGGCGATGGCCGTGAAGTATTGGGCCGACCAGCTCTCCCGAGACGTGTCCAAGGAGGAGCAGCGCTACCTGGAGGAGCTGCTCGACCGCGAGTACGCCTCCTTCATCCAGTCCGTGACCGGCCGCATGCCGTCACCCGACAACTACCTCGACATCCTGTAGGAGACCCAATGTCCAACACGCTCGCTGCGTGGCTGATGGCGCTCGCCGCCGCTGGCCTGCTGTACCTGTTCCTGCGCCGCAAGAACGACGACGACAACGACGGCCCGAGCGCACCCGCGCCGGTAACGCCGTGCGACTGCAACCACGCTCCCTGCTGCCACACCCAGGGCGGCCAGTCGAACCCCTACGCGCCGGTATGACCGACGCAAAGCTGCCGAGCCTCGTGGAGGTCAGGGACAACCTGATCCCCGCGGCGGCCCGGCTGCTCCCCGGCGTGGCCTTCACTCCCGAAGCGAAGGTCATGCTGCTCGCCATTGGTCTCCAGGAATCTCGCTTCGAGCACCGCAGGCAGATCAAAGGCCCCGCACGCGGCTTCTGGCAGTTCGAGGCGGGCGGCGGCACCGCAGGTGTACTCCGTCACCCGGCGACCTCCGCACGCGCCTCACAGCTCGTCTCCGCGCGTCTGGAGCGTCCCTCGACCGCTGCGGTCAACGAGGCGCTCGCCTCCGACGACGTGCTCGCCTGTGCGTTCGCTCGCCTGCTGCTGTTCACCGATCCGCGTCCGCTGCCCGCCCTGGGTAACCCCCAGGCCGCATGGGACTACTACGTCCGCAACTGGCGGCCGGGCAAGCCGCACCGTGACACCTGGGACGCGCTCTACGCGAAGGCCCTGGCAACCATCCGCAACACCTAACCGGAACCCATGAACTTCAAGACCATCTACAACCGCGCCAGCGAGCGCCTGGTGCGCGCCTACGAGCGCGCTAAGGGGTACGTAGCGCTACGCATTGCCCTCGCCTCGCAGTGGCTCCTGGAGCGCCTGCGCGAGACCTCCCGTCGCACCTACACCGGCTGGCTGTTCGTCGTCGTGTTCCTGGCGCTGCCCTACGTCGTCCTCGGCGGCCTGTGGGAGCACCTGCGGAATGCCGCGGAGCGCCTGTGGGATGACGTGAACGACATCGAGTGGGCTGCGTTCACCCCGAGCTACTGGCGGGAGCACATCAAGCAGTGACCACGCTGGCCTTTGACGGCCGGCTCGTTGCTATCGACTCGCAGGTCACCGCTGGTGATCTGCGGTACGAGGAGGAGAAGTTCTACCGCACCACCGACACCACCGGGCGCGACCTGGTGGTGTTCGGCGCGGGCACCACTTCCCACATCCAGCGAGCCGTGCGCGAGCTGTCGGAGGGATTCGACGAACTGACCAAGGGCGAGTACACGATCCTCGTGGTCGGCCTGCGGGACAACCCGGTGGCCTTCTACCACGACGGTCTCCCTCTCGACCTCCGGCGCGACTTCCTCGTCGCCGGTAGTGGTGGTGCGATTGCCCTGGCCGCCATGAAGGCAGGCCACAACGCGACCGAAGCAGTCCTCATGGCCTGCTCGACGGACCTCTACAGCGGTCCTCCGGTGCAGACCTACGACACGGTTACAAAGCGTTTCCTAAAACGCCGGACCTGAACTACTGGCGCATGGACGCGCCTAAACAGGAATGCCGATTTGGCGAGTCCTATCAAGGGCGCTCATGAGTTCTTTGATGCGGTACGGCTTCGGGAGAAAGGTCGCCCACTGGTGAGCGTCAGGGAGCTGCGGGTTCGGCACCCCGGACGCGAACATGTAGGGAATTCGGTGCGACAGCAGGTAATCGGCGACGGACATTGATGCTCCGTCCTGCGTCTGGATGTCTAAGATCGCCGCGTGAAATGCTTTCGCCTCTATGCGGTCGAATGCATCGGCAGCGGAGGCGACCACATCGACCTCGTAACCCTGCATCGCCAGGATTTCCTTCAACATCCCTGAGAGGTCAGGATCATCTTCCATGACCAACAACGAGCCGAGCCGACCCTGGCTGTATGCATCCGTAGCCATCGCGCGTTCTCCCACGCCTACGTTCCCCAAACGGTTCGTACCGTACACGACGGCCAGTTAAAAGACAGGAAACGACTCTACCTGAAAGTGAACAGTTCAGCTATCACGCCAATTCTTCATCCTTGAACCACCACATTACAGCCAAGACGACAAACCAAACGATCAGCGGGACGCCAATCGTGAATTCCACGAGTAGGCCTCTCATGTGCTCGTGCTGCGCGGCCTCAGTCAGTGCAGAATCCAGAATTGGCACCGCATCGGCCACCACGCTGTACGAGGTCGTGTCATCGTTTATGACCTCGCGGGTACGTTCGACCAGCTCCCGTGCTGCTCGAAGCTTCGCGTGCTGATATGCGGCGGGCACTCCAGCACAGACCAGCGAGAGGACAGTGACCAGCGCCGCCAAGCGAATGAGGAGGGTATTGAGCGATGCCATAGATGCTCGTTGTAATGTCTATGCCAACCGCTAAGTTTATTCGACCACGGAGCACTGGGAGGGCTTGACAAGGGTGCTATCATAGTAAGACCTAAGTATTACTCTAGCAGGACTATAGAGTTCTATTCATTGGTATTCACCATCAAGTAGAGCTACAGTTCTCCTATGCACTCCTGGGGTGTTCCTCTGTCCTCCTTGGGTGCCACTGCGGCGGACTAGACCTCCGTCCCATCCTTGATGACCCATAGCACCACGCCCGCACCAATCCAAGCGAGCGCCGGGATGCCCAAAGCGAGCTGGAGAAACAGGTTGCGGGAATTGCGGTTGCTGATGAGGTCATTCGTCGCGGCGTCAAACGTCCGCACCGCCTCATCAACCAACACCTGCGGCGAGGCGTCGTTCTCGATGATCTGCTCGTTCCAGGAACGCAACTCCTCAGCGCTCCTTACGCCGGTCTGAAAGTACGCGGCAGGGAGTCCTGCGAGCACTAAGGCCAGGACGGTGATCGCGGTAGCGGTTCTTATCGTGTATCGGCGGGCGTACATAACGTCTCCTCGAAGTGACAGAGGTGGTCGAAAGGTTTGCGGCAAATTTCCGAAGGAGTATCCAACTACTTGGAACGGCGCGATCACCCCCCGTAGGGGGTCGCCCCCTGTAGCGTAAGGCACGATGCGCCCCCTTCGCGTCACCTGCGGCGTCACCACCTCGGCTAACCTACTGATTCCAAAGGTGAACCACCGGATTAGGTATCCAGTGCCTAGGCAATCCCATGCGATACCTGGGCAACCTGCGGACATCCGCGCTCAAACGTTCGCGCCCCTGTCTGTCCCTATCTGTCTTTTTGCCCTGACCGCCACGCGCCCACCTCGGCACCACCTCGGCACACCTGCCGACCACCTCGGCACACCCTGCCCGGCCTATGCCCACCTGCCGCCCACCACGGCCAGCCAATGCGCCACCACGGCCCACGCAAGGCCCGCCACGGGCACCCCTACCGCCCCGCCTATAGAAGCTCCCCACGCGCGCGCTAGGCGCTCCCTGCGACCATCCAAAATCGTTGCCATCGGGGTATTGACAGCCATGCGGGGATTGATCTAATCTATACCCGTCGCCAGCAACACGGCGGCAGCGGAAAAGGCGGCGACAGACGTGCGACCGATGGATCGACAGCACCTAGAGCTTATCCCGCCAGCACTGAGGACTAGCCCCAAAGGCCCCTAAGCGCACCGCAGGTAACGTCCGGCTCAACCATCCCCCTACCGGGAGTGATTGACAAACCGGGAGCAAAAGGGCATAATGCCCACCATCGAACAACGGCCGCAGGGTGCGGTCGGGACAGCAGGAAAGGGGCAGGCAGGAGCGCCGCCCACGGCAGAACGCGGGGAGCTGGGAACACTAGCCGCGCCGGGAAGTGTAAGGGCCGATGAAGGCCGCCACGGATACCGGGTCACCGCCAGAAAGAGCGGGGCCATCTGTACGGGATTCCTAGGCGAGCTGGAGGCGCTCCCGGAAGCTGGCGACGGTCAGATTCCATGCCTTACGAGCATGAGTCTGACCGCCAAAGCGCCCCTACCGTTGTGATGGGGCGTTTTGGTGGTCCGATTCACTGGAGAGCAACCCATGACGATGATCCCGTTTGATATGACCGCCCGCGACTACTACGTGGCCGGTTGCATCCGCCGCGGCATCCGCGAGCACCGCGCCCGACTCAACGAGCGGGAGCGCCAGGCACACAAGAACCGCACCCAAGTTGCGCCTTGTCCATCCCCCGTTGTCATCTGATCCCCTTTCGTCAACCCGGTTTTCCACACCCCGCCGACGTGTGACGGCGGGTCTTTTTTGGAGCTACCATGAGCACCAATGGACCACTGGAGGACTTGCAAGTGCGCAAGCTCACCGCTGAGATTCGCAAGATCAACCGCGAGAGCGACAAGCTGATGATGGAGACCCGGTGGTATCCGCTGGTGGTCGCCACGGCCTTTGTGGCTGGCATCGTCACGCTGACCAAGCTGTTCCTCTAACAGCGCCCTACCCCAATCCCCCGAAGCCGCCGCAAGGCGGCTTTTTTGTTGCCCGGAGAAAGCTATGAACAAAATTCCTTCCGCCCTGATCGCCGCCGCTCTGCATGTGGCCCCCAAGAATGACGTTCGCTTCTACTTGAATGGCGTGCTGATTGAGTCGCACGCCGATGGTGCGATCATCGTTGCTACAGACGGCCACCGCATGCTTGTGGTGCGTACCAGCCTGCCGTGGGACATTGGCAAGATCATCGTGCCGCGCAATGCGTGCGAGCTGGTCGCCAAGATGAAGGGCGATGTCTATTTCAGCGCCGTGGGCGATGCCAGCCGGTTCAAGGCGGAGCGCGGAGGCCAGGCCATTGAGTTTGCTGCCGTTGATGGAACCTACCCGGACTGGCGTGCTGCGGTGTCCAAGCCGAACGAACTCAAGCTGTCCGGATTCGCGCCTGCCGTCCTCGAAGGCGTAGTGAAGGCGGCCGGTGTAATTTGCAAGGCATTCGGCGGCAAGGCCACTTCACTGATTCCGGTGACTGGCGGCGACGTGGCGGCCATGTTCGGTATTGGCGGCATCACCGATCCGAGCATCAGGTGCGCGTCTTTGATCGTCATGCCAATGCGCGACTCGTCATACCCGGAAGCCCTGTGCAGCGACGCGCTCCGCGCTTAACCCGAACCCATCAGCCGCCGCAAGGCGGCTTTTTTGTTGCCCGGAGAAAGCCATGAACCTCGACAACTACGCCCCCGAGAGCGCGAAGCGCATAGCCGTGGCGCTGGTGGATGCCGCCCTCGCCGCTGGTTACTCGCTCGGCGTCTACGACGGCGAAGAAACCACGGTGCGGCACAGCCGCGACCGGCAAGAAGTGTTGGAGGCCCTCGCCTCTACCGACCACGATCACCTGCGGTTCTACCGCCCGGACGCAACAAAGGCGGGGTTTGTGCTCCTGATTTGGGAGAACGGGGACGACGCCGCGAGCGACTGGAGCGACAACGACGAGACCAACGCGCTGGTGATGCCGGTGCTGCGCGGGCTGGGGGTGCTGTGATGGAACTGCGCACCTACGGAACCCGCAACGTGTTCCTGGCACAGCCGGGGCGCTATCACGAACAACTGGCGGCGACCGCGATGACGCCGCAGCAAGCCGAGGAGTTCGCCACCGTGGTCAACCGCGCAATCAGGGATACCGACTTCGACCCCATCGACCTCGCGCAGCTGGCGAGCGGGTGGACGTGGCCCGAGCCGATGAGCACCGCGCCGCTGGGCATTGAGGACTCCGAATTTCTTGTCGAGGTGGCGCGCATGCTGCACCGCCTCTGGCAGGAGGTCGGCGAGCAGTGGAGCGGCGTTTGGGCCTACGACATCGCCGACCCGCTGGGCGGGTGGCTGTCGAGGAACGGCATCAACCACGAGACCGCCGATGGCGTGGCCCGCGCCGAGCAGCAGGCCCGCGCATGGATCGCCGAGGGCATGGGAGCCGCGCGATGAGCTACCGCGAGGAGGACATCTTGTTCGAGACCGAAAAGGCATGGGTGCTGCGCAAGGGGCCGAACCATTTTGAGGTCTACAAAATCGGCCTCACCCACTCGACACGCCACGGCATTTTTCACAACATCCCCGGCGCACTGGATCGCGCCATCGAACACGCAAAGGGCCTGTCGCAATGAGCAATGACAACGAGCTGGCTGTACCTGCCGGTGACAAGCTGGTCACCCTGGGCGACCGATCGGTCTCCTACGGTCCCCGCCAAGAGTTCGACGGGAGCGTCGAGCCTTGCGCACCGATGGCCGCGCAGTTTTGGGGCGTCTACCGCTGGGCCGGTAAGGACCGCTGGTGGTGGATTGCCGACGTGGCCGACGAGGACACCGCCCGCGCAGTGGCCGCCGCCTACCTGCTGAACGTCAAGCCCGATTGGGCGCACTGACCGATAACCACCCCTGATCCCGAGGCCCGCCTAGTGCGGGCCTTCGCATTTCTGGAGCACACCATGCAAATCTACGTTGCCTGCCTTGCCTCATATAACGCTGGCGTCCTGCACGGCGAGTGGATCGACTTGGAGGGACGCGACGCCGACGACGTGCGCGATGAGATTGCCCGCATCCTGCGCGAGTCGCCGCACCCGAACGTGACCGTTGATTGCCCGGATTGCGGCGGTACTGGAACCACATACGTCCCCCGAGTATTCGGCGGGGCGGAATGCACGGCGTGTGGCGGAAGCGGCAAGGTCGCCAGCGCCGAGGAGTGGGCCGTCCACGACTACGACGACGTGTTCGGGGATACCTGGGGCGAGCACCCCGACCTGGACAAGCTGTGCGCATTGCAAGAGCGGCTGGACGAGTTGCACAACGACACCGAACGCGCTGCCTACACGGCCTTCTGCGACCACGAGGGCCTCGACGATGTGACCGTGGAGCAGTTCCACGAAGCCTACGTGGGCCAGTTCGATAGCTGGGCCGACTTTGCCGAGAACTATGTGGACGAATCGGGGCTTCTCCACGGCGTGCCCGACGCCCTCTCCCGCTACTTCGACTACGAGAGCTATGGCCGCGACATTCGGCTCAACGGTGACGCGTTTGAGGTGAGCGGCTTCTACTTCTGGAGCCGCTAACGCCGCTTCCGCAAGACCCTGCGCCAATACAGGTATGTGCGATGCGCCGGCACCGAGCTAGTCCACACCCATACGACTAGGTGAAGGGCCGTAATGGCGACTTCTACGCGGGGGTCAATCATCGAACGGTCCTTGGGGTCGGGAGTGGCGATCACGCCCTTCAGCCCTAATCATAAGGCCAATCTCGATATTTGGCACTCATTGTTCCATTTGTAGCACTTGCATAACAGGAGACTTACATATGCGTAACGCAGATTTCACCGCAAACTCGACCCTGGTGATCGTCAACGTGGCCCTCCGCGTCCACCAGTTCGGCCCGTTCTTGGTATTCGAGCGGGAGGTTTTGGTCCTGCATGAACGGACCTACGAGGTGCCCGAATGATTCGGACCATCAATTTCGACCATAACGAGAAGCGCGGCGCTCTCCGCGCGATGCTCGGCCTACTCAACGAGCGCGTCCAGTTCTCGGTCGTCCCCGAGGACTGTGGCTGGCGGGTGTCGTATCCGGTCCCACCCGCGGCCCCAACGGAGACCCCGCGGCCATGACTTCACTGCACCAGTCGGGATCAATCTCTCCCGTGGTACTTGATTCCTACGGACGCGCCATCATTGTGGCCTGTAGTCTGCCCGACGGCAGCGTCATGCTGTCGGGCTGCGCATCCGCAGACGACCAGGGGGGCGTTCTCAGTCTATGAGTACGGTGAGACGGACAATAGCCAGCGCGGTAGTCCGCGTAGGGCAAGGACTGTTTTTTGCATCCGTGGTCGGGGCCATTGTGACCCTGGCGGCGATGCTGGCACTACCGTTCTTAAAACACTGAAACGTAAGACCTTTTTGTGGAGCGCAGCCGGGGGTGGCGGCGCATTACAACGCCGTGAGCAGGGGACAGGACGGCCCCTTCGCAGGGCAGAAGTACCTGGACCTGTTCGTGAAAGCCTTTGGATATGAGATCGGAATCGACCCCTCCCCCACGCCTTGGCAGCGTGGTTTCTGGATGGACAAAATTGGCAAGAATGCCATCAACATTGGCTTGGGCCTTGTAATCCTTACATTGCGGCTCCAAGATAGACCCTGATGGTTTCCCAAGGGGGAACCATCCCCTTACGGAAAATGAGCGCACCATGAATCTCTCGCAGAAAGAACTGACGGCCATTCTCACAACCGCACTGTCAGCCTTCCGGGAAGAGATCGACGAGGACATCACCGCCACCCGCATCCTCACCCTACTCGCCGTTGTGGACGAGCCGGGCATTCAGCAGGTGGACCTTGAGCGCGTCCTCGGCGGACTCTCTCCCTCCGCAGTGAGCCGCAATGTGCTCGACCTGTCGTCTATCAAGCGTAACCGCGAGCCGGGGCCTGACTTCCTAGAGCAGCGCCCTGATCCCGCCTACCGCAAGCGCAACCTGATCTTCCCGACGACCAAGGCGCTGCACTGGCTGGCTTCGCTCGCAGAACGTGTCAACCGCAAGGTGACGGCGCGCGTCGCAGCCGCCTAACCCCCAACACCCCGTTGTGCCCCGAGGCCCGCCTAGTGCGGGCCTTTTTCATTTCTGGAGATACACATGGCCCTTCGCCTCAAAGGGACCGCGCCCAAGCCGGGTGCGCCCGATAAGCGCTACTACATGCTCGACGTGCAGGAGGGATACCGGCGCGTGCGCTTGTCCACCGGCACCCGCGACCGCGTGGCAGCCGAGCGCAAGGAGCAGGCGGTCCTCGACGCCCTGCGCGACGACCCCGAGATTGCAGAGGACGCGCTGCGGGAGCTGATTCGGGGCAAGTCCCGGTCGGTGCAGATGGCCGTGGCGAAGGCCAAGGTCCGCCAGCGCACCCTCAAGGACGCGATGGACGACGCGCTGGACGACCGCAACTTTTGGGGCAAGCTCCGGTCCATCGACACCGTGCGTACCAACTGCAAGGTGGTCCAGAGCTACCTGGGCGAGGAAACGCCCATCAACGACATCACGCAGGCCGCGGTCAACGACATGGCGCAGCGCATGCTCGCCGACAAGGCGGCTCCCGCCACCGTGAACCGCAAGATGCAGTGCCTCCTTGCCCTACTGAAACGCGAGAGGAAGGCCGGCCGGTTCTTGGGAGAGCTGCCCGAGTACAGCTTGGCCGACGAGAGGGACAACGCACGCACGTTCGTCCTGAACGTTGAGGACGAGGAATTGATCCTGGCGCGGCTGCTGGAGTGGGACACGCTCCCGAACGGCCCTGCCGGAGGGCACCCACGGGTGCGCGACGGGGCGGACTACCGCGACCTGTTCGTGTGCCTCGCCGACCTGGGCTGCCGCATGAGCCAGGCCATCGGCATCCGGTGGTCCGAAGTAGTCGATCAGGGCGGAAGGCTCCACGTCCGCTTCTGGCGGCACGCTACGCTCAAGAAGGGGCGTCCCCGCACCCTACCCTGCACCGCCCGTGTCGCCGAGGTTCTACAGCGGCGCAAGGACGCCCTGGCGGCCACATCGGACGGCCCCTTCACGATGCTCAATCGCACGCGCGCCGACCGGCTGTGGCAATGGGCCATCAAGGGGACACATCTCGCTTCCGAGAAGGAGTGCGTACCGCATGCGCTCCGCCATACGTGCGCCACTCGGCTGCTGCTGGCGACCGGCAACATCAAGCTCGTGCAGGAGTGGCTCGGACACCGCGACATCCAGACCACCTCAGCGGTCTACGCGAAGGTACTGGCCGAGCAATCGCTCCAAGGCATGTCTGCACTGGAGCAGTTCCGCCTCCCAGCCGCCTCGAACGGAACAGGTGACGTTCCGAGACAGGGATCAATTGCCAAAGCGGGAATCCAATAGGACAACTGACCGTCGCCAGCTTATTTTTCAATCACTTAGGCAATCTGTGCTCGGCCAGATGGTGCGAAAGGCGGGACTCGAACCCGCACGAGGTCACCCTCACTGGAACCTAAATCCAGGGCGTCTACCAATTCCGCCACTTTCGCGTGGCCGGCACAGGCGTTCATTGTCGCAGGCAGGGGCTGGAAGCGGAAGACCTGCACAAAACTGAACATGGCCATCCGCGCGCGACTGGCGCGCTGGGACCGCCCCGGCGAGCGCCCGCTCAGCCGGGGCGGCGGTGGTTCAGTGCTGCGGCCTGGCCTCGGCAGGCGCCGTATCGGCCCCCTGCCCGGCCGCAGGATCCACCTTGCGGATCTCCACGCCCCCGTCGTCGGTACGGCGCAGGGCCACCGACTCCGGCGCGGCCTTGCGCACATCCACCGAACCCTCCGCATTGCGCTGCACGTCCACCGCGTCGGGCAGGACCTCCCCTTCCGCAGGCTGAGCCGGCTGCATCTGCATGGCGTCACCCACCGGGCGCGCCGGAGTGCTCTCCGTGCCAGCATCGCGTTCGACGGTCTGCGCAGGATCATTGCCCGGCGTGCAGGCAGCCAGCACCATCAACGCGAAGGGAACCCACAGCGTGCGGTGCAATCGATTGATACCAGCCATCAACATCTTCCTTCGTGCATGCGCCATCGGCGCGGAAGATCCATTGGGTGCGATGCAGGACGCGATGCGCTGAGAAGCAGCGCACAGCATTGAAAACACCGATGACGCGTATGCCCCTGATTTCAGCATCGCTTCAGCAGATCCACGCCATGCGTGGATGACGCGCAACCCGGCGTACAGGCAAGAAAAAAGCCACTTGGCGAACCCAGTGGGAAGCTGCCGCGCATTCGCGCCGCAGCCCCACGCTTTGCGCGGCAAAGCGCGGGCCCCACTTCATCAGCCCCCACATCCCCGCGACTTCGCCGCGCCCCCTTGACTCAAGGGGGCTCCACACCAGCCAGCGCACTGGCATCCGCACGCTCAACCCGGCGCACAGGCAAGAAAAAAGCCACTTGGCGAACCAAGTGGGAAGCTGCCGCGCATTCGCGCCGCAGCCCCACGCTTTGCGCGGCAAAGCGCGGGCCCCACTTCATCAGCCCCCACATCCCCGCGGCTTCGCCGCGCCCCCTTGACTCAAGGGGGCTCCACACCAGCCAGCGCACTGGCATCCGCACGCTCAACCCGGCGCACAGGCAAGAAAAAAGCCACTTGGCGAACCAAGTGGCTTTCGTCTGGTGGGCTGTCAAGGATTCGAACCTTGGACCTATTGATTAAGAGTCAACTGCTCTACCAACTGAGCTAACAGCCCGAAATCGGGGCGCGAATTATGACCCGATCCGCTCGGAGGGTGCAAGCACTTTCTTCAACATCGTTGAAACCAGCACTGCGATCCCGCTGCGTTGCAGATCCACGCCAGGCAGGGCTCTGCAACCTGTGATCCATCGAAACGAAAGGGTCACACTAATAAGAAAAAAGCCACCTGGCGTACCAGGTGGCTTCCGTCTTGGTGGGCCGTCAAGGATTCGAACCTTGGACCTATTGATTAAGAGTCAACTGCTCTACCAACTGAGCTAACGGCCCGTGAAACTCAGACGCACATTGTAGCGTGCTTTCTGTTTATTGCAATACCGTTTCGGCTGCGCCGATGCGGTTGAATCAGTGGGGTGGCTGAGGGGATTCGAACCCCCGACCACCGGAATCACAATCCGGTACTCTAACCAACTGAGCTACAGCCACCACTGGAACTTTTGCTCCATCGCCGATACCGCTGACGCTGGAACCTCAAACCTTTGCCTGGAGACTGTCACCGAAGTTCCGGTCCGCCGAAGCGAGTCCGATATTCTGGTGGAGTCTTTACCCTTTTGCAAGCACTTCTTCACATCCGCCGATGCGATCCCGGTGCTCGCCAATGGCGCGCCCGACAGGAATCGAACCTGTAACCGCCGGCTTAGAAGGCCGGTGCTCTATCCAGTTGAGCTACGGGCGCCCGAACCGGAACGGTGTCCAATCCGACGTGGCGTGGGATTGGTCGGGGTAGAGGGATTCGAACCCCCGACATCCTGCTCCCAAAGCAGGCGCGCTACCAGACTGCGCTATACCCCGGTCTTGCAATCCCCTCGGGCCGGGCCCGGGGAGTCGTTCATTGTGGCCAAGCACATCGCGAACTGTCAACGCAGGCGAGACCGGCCATGAACCTGCCACGGCGCCATGCGTGGTCATCGGCTATGCTCGCGGTCATCGGCCGGATGGCCGTCCCGACCTTCATTCGCACGGAGAACTCGCATGCGCAGCGGCAACCCGGCTCTTTCCGAGTCGACCTTCCTCGACCTCGCCAGCGGCTCGGTGGTGACCAGCCCCGACCAGGTGATGACCCTCAACGGCACCGCCAACAAGACCGGCATCCTGCTGTTGTTGACCGTCCTGACCGCGGCCTTCGCCTGGAACCAGTCCGTGGACGAGTACGGCCAGGTCATGGCCGGGGCCAAGCTGTATGCCATGGGCGGCGCGATCGGCGGCCTGGTGCTGGCGCTGGTCACCATTTTCAAGAAGGAATGGTCGCCGGTCACCGCACCGATGTACGCACTGGTCGAGGGCCTGTTCCTGGGCGCCGTCTCGGCGCTGTTCAACATGAAGTACCCGGGCATCGTGTTCCAGGCCGTGCTGCTGACCTTCGGCACGCTGGCCGCACTGCTGGTCGCGTACCGCAGCGGCGTGATCAAGGCCACCGAGAACTTCAAGATGGGCGTGGTCGCAGCCACCGGCGGCATCGCCCTGCTCTACCTGGCATCGTTCGTGCTGGGCTTTTTCAACATCAACGTGCCGGTGATCCATGACTCCAGCTGGCTGGGCATCGCTTTCAGCCTGTTCGTGGTGGTCGTGGCCGCACTGAACCTGGTACTGGACTTCGACTTCATCGAGACCGGCGTGGCCCAGCGCGCGCCGAAGTACATGGAGTGGTATGGCGCATTCGGCCTGATGGTGACCCTGGTCTGGCTGTACGTTGAATTCCTGCGCCTGCTGTCGAAAATCCAGCAGCGCTGAGCCGAAACATGCCGTAGACGACAAAGGGCGCCCTGATGGCGCCCTTTGCCTTTCTTCCGTCAGCGTGCCAGCAGCACAGGCAACGACGAGGCCAGCAGTGCGATGCCCGAAGCGGTCAACAGGCTCAGTACGAGCTGCCGGAAGCGCGCCTCGCTGATGCCGATGTAGACCCGCGCGCCCAGCAGGGCCGGCACCAGCATTGCCGGTGCCACGATGGCGAAGTACGGCAGCATCTGCCGGCTCACCAGGCCACTGCCGACATAAGTGGCCATGGTCACCGCCAGCATTGCCAGGTTGAAGTTCTGGATGACCGCACGTTGCTCGTCCTTGCCGAAGCCACGCAGGGTGCTCCACAGCGTAGGTACCGGTCCGGCGAAACCGCCGATGCCGCTGAGCACGCCACCGGCCATGCCAGCGATCGCATCACCGATACGGCCGCCGACGCGGACCGGGGGCAACGAGCGCGCCATCAGCATCACCGGGCACCATAGCGCCAGGAAGCCGCCCAGCAGGGCCTTGAACCAGTCCATATCCAGCTGCGGCAACACCATCACGCCCAGCGGAATGCCAGCCAGCCCACCCAGCACGAACGGCAGCAGCAGGCGCAGATTGAAACCGCGGCGCACGGTGAACACCGCGACCAGCTGCCCGACCAGCGCACCAAACACCGACAGCGTCGCCGCCAGCCGCGGCTCCAGTCCCCATGCCCAGAACGACATCGCCACCATGCCAAAGGCGAAGCCGGACAGGCCCTGCACGAATCCGGCGACGATCGCGCCCAGCGCGACCAGCAGATACACCGACTCCATCACCACCTCGGTTGCTGCCGCGCGACTACCCCGCCGCGCCCACCTGTGCAGCGTAGTGCGCCGCAAGGTGCTCGACCAGCGCACGCACCTTCGGCGCCAGCGCCCGCGCGTGCGGATACAGCGCGAAGTAGCGCCGCTGTCCGGCGTGCCAGGCCGGCAGCACGCGGATCAAACGACCGGCGCGCAGATCCTCCTGCACGGTCAGTGCAGTGAACAGGCTGATGCCCATGCCAGCCAGCGCAGCGGCATACAACGCTGGCGTCGCATCCACCCGCAGGCGCTGCCCCGCCTCGATGCTCGCGGCGGCACCGCGTGGCCCCTGCAGCTGCCAGGGCGACATCGCCGCTGTGGGACTGAAACCCAGCAGCGTGTGCTGTGCGAGGTCCGAAGCCTGCCGGGGCAGACCGTGCCGCGCCAGATAGGCCGGTGCGGCGACCAGGATGCGTGGGCAGCTGGCCAGCTCGCGGGCGACCAGCTGGCTGTCCGGCAAGGAAGGCGCGATGCGCAGGGCCAGATCGAAGCCACCCCCGACCACATCAACCAGCTGGTCGTCGGCGGAAAGATCCAGCGTGACCTGTGGGTAGCGCTGCAGGAACGACGGCAACCAATGCGGCAGCTCCTGGCTGGCGACCACCTGCGGCACGCTGATCCGCACGGTGCCGCTGGGCTGTGCCTGCCCTGCGCGCGCGCGGTCATCCGCCTCCTGCAGGCGATCCAGCAGCGACGCTGCCTCGCGGTAGTAGTCGCGTCCCGCTTCGGTCAATGACAGGCGACGGCTGTTGCGATCGAGCAGTCGAACCTGCAGGTGCTCTTCCAGCTGCCGCAGTTGCCGTGACATCGCCGAATGGGTGGTACCCAGTCGTTCGGCGGCGGCAGTGAAACTGCCCGCATCGACGATGGCGCGCAGCGCACGCAGGGCAGCGAAATGATCCATCGGCGGGCAGCTCCAGGTGGCGGGGCCCGCGGCATGCGGGCCCCGTCAGCTTATCAAGCCCCGTCGCCGGCCTTGCGTACCGGCAGCGCCAGGATTGCATCGGTGCCCAGAACGTCACCAAAGGTGTCTTCGATCTGCGCCAGCGAGGCGTCATGCAGCGCGCGATGACCGATGCGCTGGCCTCCGGCAAGATCCAGATCACGACTGGCGGTTGCATCGGACGACACGATGACGCGGTAGCCACGCGGCGCCGCCGCGGCATCGCGGGCGGCACCGGCCACGCAGGCATGGGTCTGCAGGCCGGTGACGATCAGGGTGTCGATGCCGGCATCCTTCAGCACCCGGTCAAGCACCGCCGCCGAGTCGCCGGCGAACACGCTGACGTTGTCCTTCTGCACCACGGTCTCGCCCTTGCGCGGCTGCAGATCGCGGTGGAAGGCGGCATTGACGCTGCCCTGCGCGAACAGCGGCGCACCGGCCGGGAGCACGTGCTGCACATGGATCACGCGGATGCCATGGGCGTCGGCAAATTCGACCACCCGCTTGGCCTGGCGCAGTGCGGCCACGCCATCGGGGATCACCATGCGACCACCGGCGAAGCCCGGCGCAGCGCTGCCGTCGAAGTATTCGTTCTGGAAGTCGATCACCAGCACGGCGGTCTTCGCCGCATCCAGCGAAGCCACAACGGGCGCGCCAGCCATGTGGCGGATGGTGGGATGAGCCGGTTCGGCAGCGGTGACGGGGGTAACGGTGGCCATGCCGATCAGGCTGGCCAGACCAAAGGCGGTGAGGTTCATGTTCAAGCTCCTGTGCGGTGGAAAGTGGGCACAGAATGCCGATCGCATGGCGCACGAACCAGCCGTGTAGCGGCACATGATCTGTGCGAATCGTGCACAGACTGGCATTGTAGGGTCGAGCCATGCTCGACGGCTTTCCACGCGCGCCCCGATCGAAGAGCCGTCGAGCATGGCTCGAGGCTACAAGCGCGGGAAAACGCAACGGGGCGCCCGAAGGCGCCCCGCTGTGGATCCAAGCGAAATCGTCCGGCCGCTTACAGGCGGCTGGCGATGGCCTGGGCAAAGCTCATGGTGGTGCCGGTGCCGCCCAGGTCGCCGGTCAGCGAATCCTTGGCTTCCATGGTCGCCACGATGGCCTTGCGCAGGCGCTCGGCGTTTTCCGGCTGGCCGACATGGTCCAGCATCTGCGCCGCTGCCAGCAGCAGCGCGCACGGATTGGCCTTGCCCTGGCCGGCGATGTCCGGCGCGGTGCCGTGCACGGCTTCGAAGATTGCCGCGTCCTTGCCGATGTTGGCACCCGGGGCCAGGCCCAGGCCGCCGACGAGGCCGGCGCACAGGTCGGAGATGATGTCGCCGAACAGGTTGGTGGTGACGATCACGTCGAACTGTTCCGGACGCATCACCAGCTGCATGCAGCAGTTGTCGACGATCATCTCCTGGAATTCGATGTCCGGGTACTGCGCAGCCACTTCACGGGCGACATTCAGGAACAGGCCCGAGGTCGACTTGATGATGTTGGCCTTGTGTACGGCGGTGACCTTCTTGCGGCCGGTGCTCTTGGCCAGCTCGAAGGCGTAGCGCACGATGCGCTCGGAGCCCTTGCGGGTGATGCGGGTGCCGGAGAAGGCGGTCTCGCCGTCGGCCGACACTTCCTGGCCTTCGGCCAGGTAGGCACCTTCGGTATTCTCACGCACGGTGATCAGGTCGACGTTGTCGAAACGCGACTTGGTGTTCGGGAAGGTGTGGGCCGGACGCACGTTGGCGTACAGGTCGAAGTGACGGCGCAGGCTGACGTTGATCGAGGTGAAGCCACCACCGACCGGGGTGGTCAGCGGGCTCTTCAGCGCGACCTTGTTGCGCGCGATCGATTCCAGGGTCACCGCCGGCATCAGGTCGCCGTGCTTTTCCAGGGCCACCAGGCCGGCGTCGGCGTCTTCGTACTCCAGGCCAGTCTTGAGCTGGTCGAGCACGAACAGGGTGGCGTCCATGATTTCCGGGCCAATGCCGTCGCCGCGGATGACCGTAATTTTCTGCGTCATTGATCGATGTTCCGAACAGGGGGAAAAACGCCGTCCGGACGTGCCCGGAAACGCCGGCGCAAAGGAAGTTTCACCGGCAATTATGCCTGAGCCGGGGCCGAGGTCCCAAATAGACCATGGTCCCAGTGCCCGGCTCAGGCAGAATTGCCCGCGCATCCCACCTTATCCCCGCGCCTGTCGGCGCGCCCCCTTGAACAACAAGGGGGCTTCTGGGCTGTTGGATTGCGGGGAAGGCCCCTCGCAGGCCGGGTAGTGCCGGCCGCTGGCCGGCAACCTCGGCCATTCCGGATTCAGGGTATGCCGGCCAGCGGCCGGCACTACCCTTCAGTGCGCGTGCGCTTCCGGGGCGGCAGCGCCGCCTTCGAGCTGGTCGAGGAAGTCGACCGCGCGGCGCAGGTGCGGGATCACGATGGAACCGCCGACCACCAGGCCGACCGAGAAGGTCTCGAAGAACTCTTCACGGGTCACCCCGGCGTCCTTGCACTGGGCGACGTGGTAGCTGATGCAGTCGTCGCAGCGCAGCACCATCGAGGCCACCAGGCCCAGCAGTTCCTTGGTCTTCACATCCAGCGCGCCGGCCTGGTAAGTCTGCGTGTCCAGCGCGAAGAAGCGGCGCACCACCTGGTTCGGCTCGCCCAGGATCCGCTCGTTCATGCGCTTGCGGAACTCGGTGAACTCGGCGATGCGGTCCTTGCTGCCGTCGTCGGCCGCGCTCATGCCTGGCCCTGCCCGGCCAGCAGCGGCTCGAGCTTGCCTTCGCGGTGCAGGGCCATCATGTCGTCGTAGCCGCCCACGTGGACGTCACCGACGAAGATCTGCGGCACGCTGGTGCGGCGGGTCAGCGCCATCATCTTCTCGCGCTCGGCCGGGTCCAGGTCGATGCGGACCTCGGTCCACTGCTGGCCCTTGCTCTTCAGGAAGTTCTTGGCGGCCACGCAGTACGGGCAGACGGCGGTGGAATAGATGGTGATGGCGGGGGCACCGCCGGCGGTCTGGGCTGTCACGGGAAACTCCACGATGGATCGACGGTCTACATATGGTACCGGTGCGCTGGAATTTCCACGCCACGGCCGCAACACTGTGGATTAACGAATGGTTGCCCCCCACCCTGCCACGCTTGGCGCGCCCTGCCCGAGGACCTCCTGCTTGCGAGCCCTGCTGCTGACTACCGCCGTCACCCTGGCCCTGGCCATGCCGCTGGCCCAGGCCCAGGAGAAGCTGCCCGACATCGGCTCCTCGGCCGGTGAGCTGCTGACCCCGGCCCGCCAGGCCGAGTACGGCGCGATGATGCTGCGCGAGCTGCGCAACTACGGCTACCTGCTGGATGACCCGCTGGTCAACGACTGGCTGCAGACCATGGGTACCCGGCTCGGCTCCAACAGTGACCAGCCGCGGCAGCCCTACACGTTCTTTGTCATGAAGGACCGCCAGATCAACGCCTTCGCCACGCTGGGCGGCTACATCGGGGTCAATGCCGGCCTGGTGCTGACCGCCGAGCGCGAGGATGAGGTCGCTGCGGTGCTGTCGCACGAAATCGCCCACGTTACCCAGCAGCATGTGCTGCGCGGTGTCGAGCGTGCCCAGCGCGACCAGATCCCGATCCTGCTCGGCATGCTGGCGGCGGTGGTCGCCGCGCAGGCCAGCAACAGCACCTCCTCCGGCAACGCGACGATGGCCGCGATCAGCTCTGGCATGGGCCTGATGCAGCAGCGGCAGATCAACTACACCCGCTCCAACGAATCCGAGGCCGACCGCCTCGGCATCCGCACCCTGGCGCGCAGTGGCTACGACGTGGATGCCATGGCCGGCTTCTTCGAGCGGATGTCGGCGGCGATGCGTGGCAACGAAGGCGGCTACAGCGTGCCGGAGTTCCTGCGCACCCACCCGGTCAACATCACCCGCATCAGCGAGGCCAAGGCCCGCGCCGAGCAGATGAAGAAGGACACGGTGCTGCTCACGACCAGCACCCCCAGCGGCGAGCGCAAGGAACGGGTCGACCCGGCCGATCCCAGCCTGGCCGAGCCGCTGCTGCGCGGCAACAACCCGCTGCTGCCCAGCAGCGTGCTGCGCATCCCGATGGGCCAGCTCGCCCGCGGAGCGAGCGGTGATTTCGACTGGGCGCGTGAACGCCTGCGCGTGCTCAGCGCCGATTCCACCCCCGAGCTGGAGCGCGAGTATGCGGACATGGCCAAGCGGCAGAAGGACGGCCTGAACGACGCCCAGCGCTATGGCCAGGCGCTGGCGGCAATGCGCAGTGGTCGCGCCGGCGCCACCCAGGCCCGGCAGACCCTGGCGGGCCTGCTGCAGACCCGGCCGGACAACCTGTGGCTGGCGCTGGGCCTGGGCGAGGCCGAATCACGCGCCGGCCAGGCCGCCCAGGCCAACAACCGCTTCGAGCAACTGCTGCGCGAGCACCCCAACAGCCGTCCGGTGGCGCTGACCTATGCCGAGATCCTGAACGAACAAGGCAGCCGCGAGGCCGGCCAGCGCGCGCAGGCGATGCTGCGGCCGCTGCTGTCGCAAAGTGGTAACGATCCAGTCTTCCAGCAGCGATACGCCCGCGCCAGCGAACTGGCCGGTGACAGCGTGCGGGCCAGCGAGGCCTATGCCGAGGCCGCCTTCCTCAGCGGCCGCCCCGAACAGTCACTGATGCAGCTGCAGGCCCTCAAGCGCAACCCGGCACTGGACTATGTCGGCCGGGCCCGCGTGGATGCGCGCATCGAAGCGATCACCCCCACCGTGCTGGAGCTGCGCCGCCAGGGCGTGCAGGACCCGGATCTGGACCGCCGCTGAGCGCTGCATGACCGGTCGATGGCAATCCCGACCGGTTCCGGCCAGGTAGTCACAAACATGTCATCAAACCGTAGTCTACTGGCACCACTCCAGTAACCGAGCCCTACGGTGTCCTCGTGCAGAAACGCATCCTGATCGTCGATGACGAGCCCGCGATCCGTGAAATGGTCGCCTTCGCCCTTCGCAAGGGCGATTACGAACCGGTCCACGCCGGCGACGCCCGTGAGGCCCAGACCGCGATCGCCGACCGGGTTCCCGATCTGATCCTGCTGGACTGGATGCTGCCCGGCACCAGCGGCCTGGATCTGGCCCGCCGCTGGCGCAAGGAAACGCTGACCCGCGAAGTGCCGATCATCATGCTGACCGCCCGTGGCGAAGAAAACGACCGCGTCGGCGGCCTCGAAGCCGGCGTCGACGACTACGTGGTCAAGCCGTTCTCGGCGCGTGAACTGCTGGCCCGCATCCGTGCGGTCATGCGCCGTGCCCGCGAAGACGACGAGGACGGCAGCGTGGCCGTCGGCCCGATCCGCATCGACGGTGCCGCCCACCGCGTGTTCGCCAACGACCAGCCGGTGCCGATCGGCCCGACCGAATATCGCCTGCTGCACTTCTTCATGACCCACCCCGAGCGCGTCTACACCCGCGCCCAGCTGCTGGACCATGTGTGGGGCGGCAGCGTGTACGTGGAGGAGCGCACCATCGACGTGCACATCCGCCGCCTGCGCAAAACGCTGGAACCGTTCAACGCCGAGAACATGGTGCAGACCGTGCGCGGCGCCGGCTACCGCTTCTCCACTGCCACCTGAGTCTCGTCGTGCCGGCGCCACGCACCCGTGGGTGCCGGCGCCGGCAACTCTGCTATAACCCTCGGTTCACCCCAGTGAACCGCCGCACCTCAACGACGAGATCGCAATGCCCCGCCACATCCGCTCTGCCTGGTTGAAGACCCTGGCCACCGTTGCCGCGGTACTGCTGTTCTCCGGACTGGTGGGGTGGTTCACGGGCCATCTGTGGTTGTGCATCGCGCTTGGCGCACTGGCCACGCTGGCCTGGCATTACTGGCGCCTGCGCAGCGTGCTGCGCCGGCTGACTGCCCGCCAGCGCTGGGACACCGCCGAGGAAGGCACCGGCGTCTGGAACGAGCTGGACCGCCTGCTGTACCGCAACCAGGTGGAAATGCGCGTGCGCAAGCGGCGCCTGCTGGACATGCTCCGCAGCTACCGCGCTGCCGCCGCCGCACTGCCCGATGCGGTGGTGGTACTGGACCGCAACAGCCAGCGCGTGCAGTGGTTCAACGAGGCCGCCACCGCCCTGCTCGGCCTGCACCATCCCGGCGACCTCGGCGAAGCTCTGGTCGAACGCCTGCAGCCGATGCCACTGGCGCATTGGCTGGCCGGAGGCCGCAATGCCGAACCGATCCTCGACGTGCCCTCCCCGGTCGACCCTGCGATCCGCCTGAACCTGCGCCTGATTCCGTATTCGTCGGACTACTGGCTGCTGATCGCCCGCGACGTCAGCAAACTGCTGCGCCTGGAACAGGTGCGTCGCGACTTCGTGGCCAACGTTTCACACGAACTGCGCACGCCGCTCACCGTGGTGCACGGCTATCTGGACATGATGGATCCGGAGGATTTCCCGGGAACCGGACCGATGCTGGAAGAAATGCGCAAGCAGAGCCAGCGCATGGCCCAGCTGGTGGAAGACCTGCTGACGCTGTCGCGCCTCGAATCGCAGGAACACAGCGAGGATGAGACCGTGGCCATGCAGCCGATGCTGGCGACCCTGCGCCGCGAGGCCGAGGCCCACAGCCAGGGCCGCCACCAGATCAGCATTGACGATCTGGCGGGTGTGGACCTGCAGGGTTCGACCAAGGAACTGCACAGCGCGTTCTCCAACCTGGTCACCAACGCCGTGCGCTACACCCCCGCCGGTGGCCGCATCGCGGTGGAGTTCCACCGCGAAGGCGACGGCGCGGTGCTGTCGGTACGCGATTCCGGCTACGGCATCCCGGCCAGCCACCTGCCACGCCTGACCGAACGTTTCTACCGTGTCTCCAGCAGCCGCTCCCGCGAAAGCGGCGGTACCGGCCTGGGCCTGTCCATCGTCAAACACATCCTCGGCCTGCACCACGCACGGCTGGAGATTGAAAGCGAGGTCGGCAAGGGCTCGGTGTTCTCCTGCCATTTCGATGCCGACCACGTGCGCCCGCGCGAGTCCGCCCCCCTGACCTCCATCGAAGAATGACGCCATGAGCAGCCTCGGATCCCTCCCCCTCCCCGTGAGCCCGGACAACGATCCGTTGCGCGACCCGGCGCTGTACATCAACCGCGAACTGTCGCAGCTGGATTTCAACTTCCGCGTGCTGGCGCAGGCGATGGACCCGCAGGTGCCGCTGCTGGAGCGCCTGCGCTTCATGTGCATCTCCTGCACCAACCTCGACGAGTTCTTCGAGATCCGCGCCGCCGCCGTACGCCACGCGCAGGAATTCGGCCTGCCGCCGGCGCCGGACGGGATGAGCCCGCAGGCCATCCTCAACGCCATCCATGACCGCGCCGCGGAACTGGTGGACCAGCAGTACCGCTGCTGGAACGAGACGCTGCGCCCGGCGCTGATGGAGGCCGGCATCGGCGTGCTCGGCCGCCATTCCTGGACCGATCGCCAGAAGCGCTGGCTGCGTGCGTACTTCCGCAACGAGATCATGCCGGTGCTGTCGCCGCTGGGCCTGGACCCGGTGCACCCGTTCCCGAAGATCCTCAACAAGTCGCTGAACATCGTGGTGGTGCTGAAGGGCACCGACGCGTTCGGCCGCGCCGGCCACCTGGCCATCGTGCGTGCGCCGCGCTCGCTGCCGCGCATCATCCAGCTGCCGGAGAAACTCGGCGGTCCGCAGAACTTCGTGTTCCTGTCCTCGGTGCTGTCCACCTTCGTCGATGAACTGTTCCCGGGCATGGAAGTCCAGGGGGCCTACCAGTTCCGCGTCACCCGCAACTCCGAGCTGGTGGTGGACGAGGAAGAAGTGGAGAACCTGGCGCTGGCACTGCGCGACGAACTGGTCGACCGCGGCTACCGGCCGGCGGTGCGCCTGGAAATCGCGCAGGACATGCCGCGCGACATCGTGCGCACCCTGCTGCAGAACTTCGGCCTGACCGAGAACGCGGTGTACCGCATCGACGGCCCGGTCAACCTCAACCGCATCATCCAGCTGTACGACCTGATCGCGCAGCCGGACCTGAAGTACCCGCCGATGACCCCGCGCACCCTGCGCGACAGCGACGGCATCTTCGAGACCACGGCGCGCCAGGACCTGCTGCTGCACCACCCGTTCGATGCCTTCACCGCGGTGCTGGACCTGATCCGGCAGGCGGCCATCGATCCCAACGTGCTGGCGATCAAGCAGACCCTGTACCGCACCGGCAAGGATTCGCTGATCGTCGACGCGCTGATCCAGGCCGCACGCAACGGCAAGGACGTGACCGTCGTGGTCGAACTGCGTGCGCGCTTCGACGAGGAGGCCAACCTGGGCCTGGCCGATCGCCTGCAGGAGGCCGGCGTGCAGGTGGTGTATGGCGTGGTCGGCTACAAGACCCACGCCAAGATGCTGCTGATCGTGCGCCGCGAGGGCCGCAAGCTGCGCCGCTACGTGCACCTGGGCACCGGCAACTATCACAGCGGCACCGCCCGCGCGTACACCGACATCAGCCTGATCACCGCCGATGCGGACATCGGCAACGACGTGCACCTGCTGTTCCAGCAGCTGTCCGGGCTGGCGTCGAAGATGAAACTCAAGCGCCTGCTGCAATCGCCCTTCACCCTGCACACCGGCATCCTCGGCCGCATCGAGCGCGAAACGCGCATCGCCGCCGCTGGCCGCCCCGCGCGGATCATCGCCAAGATGAACGCCCTGAACGAACCGCAGGTGGTGCGCGCGCTGTACGCCGCCTCGCAGGCCGGCGTGCAGATCGACCTGATCATCCGCGGTGCCTGCACCCTGCGCCCGGGCGTGCCGGGCGTGTCGGACAACATCCGGGTACGCTCGATCGTCGGCCGTTTCCTGGAGCACAGCCGCGTCTACTGGTTCGGCAACGACGGCGCACCGGAGATGTACTGCGCCAGCGCCGACTGGCTGGAACGCAACCTGCTGCGCCGGGTCGAGACCTGCTTCCCGATCCTCGACCCGGAGCTGGCCAAGCGGGTCTACCGCGAGGTCCTGCAGAACTACCTGGACGACAACCTCAATGCCTGGGAACTGGATGCCGACGGCATCTACCACAAGCGTGCGCCTGCCCACGACGAGGCACCGCATTCTGCGCAGATGGCACTGATGCAGGGTCTCTGACCCGGTAGGTGTCGACCAAGGTCGACACCCACCAACAGCCGCGCAGAACGCCGTCCCGGCAGATCGCAGAGAACTGTCGAAGGCGGGGTGGGTCCGGTTGCGGGGGCGTGAGCGCCATGGGCCCGAGGCATGCCTCGGGCGGGTTGGGCAGGACGCCCAACCCCGGTCTTGCCGTGTGCGCACGACAGCGCACACGAGCAAGCGCGACCAAGCCCCCATGGACGGGTTCACGGCGTCCCCTGCCATCGGACCCGCCCCGCCATCCCACGGATAGCCCGCTGTTGCTGTTGCTGTTGCTGTTGCTCTGGCCTCTGCGGGTGCAGGGCGCAGCCCTGCCGCACTCCCCTCTTCCAAAATGTGAAGGCCGCGCGGTGACGAGCACACCGCCCCTTCGGCTAACATTCGTCCATGCCGCACACCACCACGACTCCGCCCGCATTGCAGGATGGCGACCTGCTGGCCGCCATCGACCTTGGCTCCAATAGTTTCCACATGGTCATCGCGCGCTACACGCTCGGCCAACTGCGGGTAATCGACCGCCTGCGCGAGACGGTGCGCATGGCCGACGGCCTGGATGGCAAAGGTGGACTCTCCTCCGCTGCCCGGCAGCGCGCGCTGGAATGCCTGGCCCGCTTCGGCCAGCGCATCCGCAATGTACCGCCGCACCGGGTGCGCGCACTGGCCACCAACACCGTGCGCCAGCTGCGCTCGCCACAGTCGTTTCTGGTCCCGGCCGAAACCGCATTGGGGCACGCCATCGAAGTGGTCAGCGGCCGCGAAGAGGCACGCCTGATCTACCTGGGCGTAGCCCACGCGCAGCCACCCAAGCCCGGCCAGCGCCGGCTGGTCATCGACATCGGCGGCGGCTCCACCGAATTCATCATCGGCATGGGCATGCAGACCCTGGAGCGCGAAAGCCTGCAGGCCGGCTGCATTGCCAGCACCCGCCGTTTCTTCCCCGGCGGCAAGCTGAGCAAGAAGCGCTGGAAGGACGCGCTGGCCGAGATCGGTCGCGAGTTCCAGCCCTTTGCCAGCAAGTACCGTGCGCTGGGCTGGCAGGAAGCACTGGGCTCGTCAGGCACGCACAAAGCGATCAGCGAGATCTGCGCGACGATGAAGCTGAGCAAGGGGGCGATCACTGCCGAGGCCCTGCCGCAGCTGCGTGACGAACTGCTGAAGGCCAAGAAGATCGACGACATCCAGTTGCCAGGGCTGTCCAGCGACCGCCGTCCGATCATCGCCGGCGGCATCCTGGTGCTGGAGGCCGCCTTCCAGGCGCTGGGCCTGCAGAAGCTGCTGGTCAGCAAGGCGGCGATGCGCGAAGGCATCCTTTACGACATCGTTGGCCGCGCTGGCGAGAACGACCTGCGCGATGAATCGGTGTCCGCGCTCAGCCAGCGCTACGGCATCGATACCGTGCAGGCCGACCGTGTGCAGGACACCGCGCTGTCACTGCTGGAACAGGTGCAGGAACGCTGGCGGCTCGATGCCGACGATGCGCGCATGCTCGGCTGGGCGGCGCGCCTGCACGAGCTGGGCCTGATGATCGCCCACAGCGGTTACCACGTGCATGGCAGCTACGTGCTGGAGCACTCGGACATCGCCGGCTTCTCGCGGCAGGAGCAGCAGATGCTGGCCGCCCTGGTGCGCAGCCATCGCCGCAGCGTGACCAAGACCGCCTTCGACGCCCTGCCCGAGCGCCTGCTGCTGACCGCACGCCGGTTGGCCGCCCTGCTGCGCCTGGCGGTGCTGCTCAACCGTGCCCATGAGGACGCCCCGCTGCCGGCGCTGGAACTGACCGCCGATGACAACCGCCTGTCGCTGATCGTGCCGCAGGCCTTCATCGACGCCCGTCCGCTGCTGCGCGCCGACCTGATCGGCGAGACCGACGGCATCGCCGGGTTGGGCATCCAGTTCCGGCCGTTCGTGGCCTGAGGCTGCACTCGTTGTTCTCCTACTACGGTGGCTTCGACATCGGCCGTTTCATCTACATGAAATACCAGCAGCGCTTCTGATCCACGCACCGCACGCGTCCCCCACCACGGCCCTTCCGGGCCGTGGTGGCACGCGGGCCCAACCCGCGTCATCTGGCGGTCGCAAAGTGGTCATATCGGCTACATCGCCAGGCCCGAGCATGCCGGAAAACCGGAGGCCCGCCATGCGCTATGCCATCGTCACCGAGACCTATCCGCCGGAAGTGAACGGCGTTGCCCTCACCGTGCAGGGCCTGGAACAGGGACTGCGCAATTCCGGTCATGAGATCGACCTGATCCGGCCGCGCCAGTCCAGCGAATCGTTGGACTCCGCACCGGGCACCCTGCTGGTTCCCGGCGCCGCCCTGCCACGCTACCCCGGGCTGCGCTTCGGCCTGCCGGCACCGATCCGTCTCGGTCGCCATTGGCAGCAACAACGGCCGGATGCCGTGTATGTCGCCACCGAAGGTCCGTTGGGCTGGTCGGCCGTGCGCACCGCACGGCGTCTCGGCATTCCGGTCGCCAGTGGCTTCCACACCCGCTTCGACGAATACCTGCCCGACTACGGCGTGGCCTGGCTGCAGGCAGCCGCGATGCGCTGGATGCGCCGCTTCCACAACCAGGCCGATGCGACCCTGGTGCCCACGCGCGAGCTGCAGCAGTTCCTCGGCGAGCAGGGCTTCGAACGCGTACGCCTGCTGGCACGTGCAGTCGACAGCCAGCAGTTCGATCCGAACCGGCGTGATCCTGCGCTGCGCGAGGAATGGGGCGTGGACGGCAACGGCCTGGTGGCGATCTATGTTGGCCGCATCGCCGCGGAAAAGAACCTCGGTCTGGCCGTGAAAGCCTTCCGTCGGTTGCAGCAGATCCGTCCGAAGGCCCGCTTCGTGTGGGTGGGTGATGGCCCTGCCCGCGAAAAACTGGCGCATGAAAACCCCGACTTCATCTTCTGCGGCATCCAGCGCGGCGACGCGCTTGCCCGGCATTTCGCCAGCGGCGATCTGTTCCTGTTCCCCAGCCGCAGCGAGACCTTCGGCAACGTGACTCTGGAAAGCATGGCCAGCGGTGTGGCCACCGTGGCCTTCGACTATGGCGCCGCCCGTGAGTACCTGCGCAGCGGTGAGAATGGCGCAGCGGTGGACAGCGACGAGCAGTTCATCGAAGCCGCGGTGCAACTGGCGGCGGATGACGCGCAGCGGCAGATGCTGGGCGGCAACGCCGCGCGCGCGATGAAGCGCCTGCATCCACAGCAGGTGGTGGCGGAGTTCGATGCCCTGCTGGCCGAACTGGCCCTGTCGCGGAGGAGCGGCCATGCGCACCACGCGGCTTGAGCTGCTGGCCGACCGCGAAGCACGCCTGTGCCGACGGGCCAACCACTACTGCCGGCGCCGCCGTGTGCGCCGCCTGTTCTCGGTCATCAGCCGGCTCGGCGATGGCGTGTTCTGGTATGTGCTGATGGGGGCACTGGTGCTGCTTGATGGCTTCGACGGCCTGCGCGCATCGGTGCACATGGCCGCCACCGGCCTGGCCGCGCTGCTGCTGTACAAGGGCCTCAAGCGCTGGACCCGGCGCCCGCGCCCGTACGCGGCGGACCTGCGTATCCGCGCCTGGGTGGCACCCCTGGACGAATTCAGCTTCCCCTCCGGGCACACCCTGCACGCGGTGTCGTTCACCATCGTCGCGCTGGCCTACTACCCGTGGCTGGCGCCGCTGCTGGTGCCGTTCACCGCCGGCGTCGCGCTGTCGCGGGTGGTGCTCGGCCTGCACTATCCCTCGGATGTGCTTGCCGCCACCGGCATCGCCACCGTGCTTGCCTCGGCCAGCCTGGCCTGGTTGCCGCTGCCGGTGTGATCGCCGCCGGGCCTGACGGCGCGGCCCGGGCCGCTACCGTCATCGTTGATGGCCTAGAATGCGGGCATGACCACGTTGTTCATTTCCGACCTGCACCTGGACCCCAGCCGTCCGGAGATCACCGACCTGTTCCTGCGCTTCCTGCGCGAGCAGGCGCCCGGCGCCGACGCGCTGTACATCCTCGGCGACCTGTTCGAAGCCTGGATCGGCGACGATACGCCCTCGCCCGCTGCCGATGCGGTGGCCGATGCGCTGAAGGTACTGTCCGACAGCGGTGTGCCGGTGTATTTCATCCGCGGCAACCGTGATTTCCTGCTCGGTGAGGACTACGCGCGCCGTGCCGGCCTGCGCATCCTGCCCGACCCCTGCGTGATCGAGCTGTACGGCCGTCCGGTACTGCTGCAGCACGGTGACCTGCTGTGTACCGACGACATTCCCTACCAGCAGTTCCGCGCACAGACGCGCGATCCGGTGTTCCAGGCCCAGTTCCTGTCGCAGCCGCTGGCCGCACGCATCGCCTTCGCGCAGAAAGCGCGCGACGCCAGCCAGGCCCGCCAGTCGGAAATGAAGCAGGATGATCGTGCGCAGTTCGAGTCCGTCACCGATGTGGCGCCGGCCGAAGTCGATGCCACCTTCGTGCGCCATGGCGTGGATACCATGATCCATGGCCACACCCACCGCCCGGCGGTGCACAGCCTGCAGGCCGGTGGCCGTGCCTGCACCCGCATCGTGCTGGGTGACTGGTACGAACAGGGTTCGGTGCTGCGCGTGGATGCCAGCGGCTGGACGCTGGATACCCTGCCGCGCGAATGATGGATCGCAGGGTGCCAACCAAGGTTGGCATCTACCAGGGCAGGTGAACGCACCCGGGTAGACGCCGACCTCGGTCGGCGTTTGGCCTCAGCGGAAGGCCGCGATGGTGGCCTTGGTATTGACCAGCACGCGCTGGTTGTCGGCGGTGCTGGCATTGCCCATCGGGATGCCGTTGTAGTTGATGTTCGGGTTGGACCAGTAGTTCAGGCGCGGGCAGCCGGCCGAGCAGTCATAAGCCATGATCGTGCGCCAGCGCGAACCGGAGGACGGCTCGTAGCGATAACCGTGCCCATAGGCATAGGGCGACGTGCTGGGATCACTGGCGATATCGTGCCGCGCACTCTGCAGGTGGCCGATCTCGTGCGCGAACGAGTAGTAGCCGGTCGCGCAATCCCAGTACACCGCCGCGAACGCGGTCGAGGCGGTCGAGCCGATGCCCGAGGCCAGGCCGCAGTAGGAGGTGTTGTTGATCAGCAGCACGCCAACATCGGCTGCGGTGTTGTTGCGGCTGGTGTGGATGCTGTCCATGTAACCGTCGCTGGTGCCACGGAAGCGTGCCAGGTCGGTATCGAAGCTGCCCGACTCGGTGTAGCTGGTGGTTTCATAGCCGGCCAGCTGCAGGGTGATGCCCACGTTGCTGTTGACGTAGCCCTGGTTGGATTCGGCCACCGCCAGCTGCACCAGCGACTGCATGTTGCCGCCATAGGCGGCGACGGCGGCATTGGTCGCCACCACCAGCACGCGGATGGTGGCCGGGGTACCGGACGAGGCCTGCGCGATGCCGATGCGGTCATTGTTGCCCATCGGGATTTTCGGCAGCTGGTTGTAGTCGGCCGGATGGTCGGCCGGCATCCGCGATTCATCCACTTCCACCAGTACATGGCGGTTGCCCAGTGGGCGCAGGCGATACAGCTTGCCGTCCTTGCGGATCGAACCGGTGAGGGTGTTGCCCGAACGCACCAGGATCACTGAATTACCAGGATCATCCTGGCCGTTCGAAGTGGCGGCAGTCAGCCGATCGGACGGCGAGCGCAACTGGCCGTACCAGATGCTGCCGCCATCGGGCAGTGCTTCAACCTTGCTGCGTACCGCCTGCACGCGCTGGCCGAGCAGTTCGAACTCCAGCTGCGGCTGCGCAGTGGCAGCAGCGTCGACACGCACTTCCTGTACCGTCGCGGTGGACGGGGTGGCCAGCAGCTTGCCCAGCGCGGGCTCACTGTTTGCCGATGCGCGGCTGATGACCGTCACCGGCTCGAACAACGGTGCCGCATGCGCGGCCGCTGCCACCGACAAACCCAACACCAGGCCACCTGCCGCTTTGCCAATCGATCTGGACAACATTGCGTCGCTCCTTGAATGATGTGAACAGCGTTGATGCAGCACGCCCGGGTCTACCGGGTCTGGCCATCTGGCCTGCGCGGGTCGTGTGAATTCAATAGAAGATGGGAATGAAAATCAGGAACTGTGATCGACCGCATCTGCGTTAAGTAAGGTCAAAAGCGTCACTACACTTCGCCAATACACCGCTTTCGCGCTACCGTGACGCAGCCACGACGGGGAATGCACATGGCACCATCGCAGGACACGGACGAAGATGTCGACTTGCTGCGGATCGGCCTGTTCTTCGATGGCACCCGCAACAACGCACACAACCTGGCACGCGGTCGCCCACAGGTTCCGCAGCCACGCCCGGCGCAGCTGCGCGCGGATGATGATTCGACCTACCAGAGCCGGCTGACCAGCAGCTACGACAACGGCCTGACCAACATCGCGCGCCTGCAGCAGCTGTATCCGGACAGCCGCCGCGATGCGATGGCCGCGCCTTCGCTGTCGATCTATGTCGAGGGCGTGGGGACCCGCGATGATGCCGATGACGATCTGATCGGACTGGCCTTCGGCATCGGTGCCAGTGGCGTTCGCGCGAAAGTGCAGCGCGCGATGCAGGTGCTGCTGCCGGCGGCACTGGCCGAGCTGTCCGCGCGCTGGCAGCGACCGCTGCGTGGCGTGCAGCTGGATCTGTTCGGCTATTCGCGCGGTGCTGCCGCGGCACGTGATATCGCAAACCAGCTGCAGGCCTGGGACAGCGCGCGCTGGCGCCAGCTGCTGCAGGGCGCCGGCCTGCCCTGCACTGCGGACTTCGCCGCCGTCACGCCGGTGCTGCGCTTCATCGGACTGTTCGACACCGTGGTTGCAGTCAATGGTGGCCGCGCCGATGAACACCCGCAGCTCGCCCTGCGCAGTGGCATCGCGGCACACGTCGTGCAACTGGCCGCGCGCGACGAGCATCGCCAACACTATCCATTGACCAGCGTCGCGCCAACGTTCACCGAGATCGCCCTGCCCGGCGTGCACGCCAACATCGGCGGTGGCTACAACCAGCTGGAAGAAGGGCCCAAGCTGCTCAGCCGTCCACGCCGGCAGCAGCTGCGTCGCCCAGCGGTTTCCGACTACCAGGTCCCTCCACTGGCGTTGCTGCAGGCCACCACGGCCTACGCCGAAACGCAGGCCGACGCCGAACGCTGGCGGCAGCAGCTGGGCGTGGGTGAAAAGGAGATCTGGGTGGATGTCTGGCACCAGTGGCAGCAGCAGCGTCGCGCCGGCAGCCGCAGTGTGCTGCTGTCACCCGTGCTGTACGTCACCGCTGCCGTGGTGCTGCGTCGGCGCATCGACTGGCGTTACCAGCTGATCGCGCTGCAGGTGATGCAGCAGCATTCGATCGATGCAGGCGTGCAATGGATCGCCAACGCCGCCGATGTTCCCGGTTGGGAACTGCCGTCGGCGCTGCAGCCGATCGCACGGCGGCTGGTGGCCGGACAGGCGCTGACCCAGACCCAGGAGGCGCTGCTGCGCAGACGCTACCTGATGCAGTCCGCGCACTGGAATTTCGATGCGTTGGGCGATACCGCACTGACCTACGCCGCCGATGCCGGCGTCAGCGAACTGCCCTACCGGCCGGGTCCCGGCCTGTTCTACATCAACCGGCCGACAGTGGATGGCAAGCGCGTGGTGCTGCCGAACGCATGAAAAAGGGGACGGAGGGGATTAAGTCGTTTGTGGCACAAACGACTTAATCCCCTCCGTCCCCTTTTTCTCAGCCGGCCTGTTCGACCAGGTTGGCGAGCTCGTCGGCGTCGAAGCCAGCCAGCAGGCGCGCTTCCATGTTGAACGGCCCATGCAGATAGCCGCCGGCGTACTCCACCAGCAGTTCCTTGAAACGCGCACGCGGCTCGACACCGGCGCGATCGCAGTACCAGCGGTACCAGCGGGAACCGGCGGCGACGTGCGCCACTTCCTCGCGCAGGATCACTTCCAGCACATCGGCGGTTTCGCCATCACCGACATTGCGCAGCTTCTCGATCATGCCCGGTGTCACGTCCAGGCCGCGCGCCTCCAGCACGCGCGGCACCAGCGCCATGCGTGCCAGGCCATCGTGCGCCGTCTTTTCGCACATTTCCCACAGGCCGTTGTGCGCGGGAAAATCGGCGTAGTCGTGGCCGTGCACCTGCAGCCGCTCGCGCAGCAGCATGAAGTGCCGCGACTCGTCGTCGGCACAGCTGACCCAGTCGGCATGGAAGGCCGACGGCAGGCCGCGGAAGCGGTACACCGCATCCCAGGCCAGGTCGATCGCGTTGAGTTCGATATGGGCGATGGCGTGGATGAAGGCGGCACGCCCTTCCACGCCGCCCAGTCCGCGCCGCGGCACTTCGCGCGGATGCACCAGCACCAGCCGTGCCGGCCGGCCCGGCATGCAGATCGGCTCCGGCGGCGGCGCATCGGCGGCCACCTTCAGGCGACCGGCACGGAACGCGGCCGCATACGCCTGGGTCAGCGCGACCTTGCGCAGCGGGTCGGCTTCAGCCAGGCACTGCTGCGCCGCGCGCAGCAGGTCACCTCCAACATCGGGCACCGCAACCACGCCTGGACCTCAGGCGCGGCGCTTGTGCTTGGCGTCGTCCGAACGCAGCTGCTGGATGCGCTCGAAGTAGCCCGGCTCGATACCCGTCGGGTAGTGGCCGTTGAAGCAGGACGAATCGAAGTTGCGCAGCGCCGGGTTGCCCTCGCTCACCGCCGCTTCCATGTCTTCCAGGTCCTGGTAGATCAGCCAGTCGCAGCCCAGGTGGGCTTCGATCTCTTCCACGGTGCGGTTGTGCGCGACCAGTTCCTCGGCCGCCGGCATGTCGATGCCGTAGATGTTCGGGTAGCGCACCGGCGGTGCCGCGCTGGCCAGGTAGACCTTGCGCGCGCCGGCATCACGAGCCATCTGCACGATCTGCTGGCTGGTGGTGCCACGCACGATCGAGTCGTCCACCAGCAGCACCACGCGGTTGCGGAACTCCAGGTGGATCGGGTTGAGCTTGCGGCGCACCGACTTCACGCGCTCGCCCTGCCCCGGCATGATGAAGGTGCGGCCGATGTAGCGGTTCTTGATGAAGCCTTCGCGGTACTTCACCCCCAGCACGTTGGAGATTTCCAGCGCGGCATCGCGCGAGGTGTCCGGGATCGGGATGATGGTGTCGATGTCGTGGTCCGGGCGCAGGCGCAGGATCTTCTCGCCCAGCTTGATGCCCATGCGCATGCGCGCCTTGTGCACCGAGACGTTGTCGATCATCGAATCCGGACGCGCGAAGTACACGTATTCGAAGATGCACGGGGTGTGCTCGGCCGGCTCGGCGCAGATTTCCGAGAACAGCTCGCCGCGCGCGGTGATCACCAGCGCTTCGCCCGGCTGTACGTCGCGCACGCGCTGGAAGCCCAGCACGTCCAGCGCGGCAGACTCGGAGGCCACGATGTACTCGTCGCCCTCGGCATGGCTGCGCTTGCCCAGCACCAGCGGACGGATGCCATGCGGATCGCGGAAGGCGACCAGGCCCAGGCCCAGCACCACGCTGACCACCGCGTAGCCGCCCTTGCAGCGGCGGTGCACGCCGGCCACCGCGCGGATCGCGGCTTCCGGGCTCAGCTGGCGCTGCTGCTCCAGTTCATAGGCGAACACGTTCAGCAGCACTTCGCTGTCCGAATCGGTGTTGACGTTGCGGCGGTCCTGTTCGAACACCTGCTGGCGCAGCGCCTCGGTGTTGATCAGGTTGCCGTTGTGGGCCAGCGCGATGCCGTACGGCGAATTCACGTAGAACGGCTGCGCCTCGTCCATGCCTTCCGAGCCGGCCGTCGGGTAGCGCACATGGGCGATGCCGACGCTGCCTTCCAGGGTGGACATGGTGCGTGCATCGAACACATCGCGGACCAGGCCGGTGGCCTTCTGCACCCGCAGGCGGCTGCCATTGGCCGTGGCGATGCCCGCCGCATCCTGGCCGCGATGCTGGAGAACGGTCAAGCCGTCATACAACTGCCCGGCGACGTTCTGGTTGCCGACGATTCCGACGATGCCACACATGGTGCGAGGTCTCCGCTGGGCTGCGCCCAGTTACAGGGAAGGTGGCCGTACCTGGCCGTGGATTCCGTCCGCGGCTGGCGCGGGCCGTGCCGGGCGCACGGGCGCCGGCTCGATGTTGCTGGGCAGTGTGGAGGCCCGTGCCGGCTCCTGCTCCATCTCCACGGGCCGCGGCCATCCGCCGCCCGCCACTACCTGGTTGAGGACGCCATTATCGCCTGTCGCCGCCGGCTTGCCCAACACTTGCTGCGAAGATGGGGTGATCTCGTCCAGAGGCAAGGGCAGGCGCTCGGGCAGCAGGGTCTCCAAAGGCAGCGACTGCGGCAGCACGTTGTCCAGATGCGGCAGCTGGGCCTGCATCCACGCCACCGCAGGCTGCAGCAGCGGCCGCAGCTGCGATTGCTGCCAGGCCGGTTCGCCCGGCAACGCAGTGAATCCGGCCAGCAACAACAGGATGCTGGCGAAGAACAAACCGCGCACCAGGCCCAGGGTGCCGCCCAACAGGCGGTCGACGCCGCCCAGCAGGGTCAGCTTGATCGCGGCCTTCAGCAGCAGCCCGACCAACCCAACCACCACGACGGTCAGAACGAAGACACCGAGGTACCCGGCCAGGTAGTGGCCGGTGCCGGGTGGCTGCGGTGCCGCCCACCAGTGCGAGGCCTCGTTGCCGAAGGTGAAGGCCATCCAGCCGGCCAGCAGCCACGACACCAGCGCAACCACCGTGCCCACGAAGCCACGGATGAAACCGAACAATACGGAGGCGCCGATCAGCACGCCCAGCACGATATCGATCACGCAGCCCGCTCCTGCCAGTGACGACGGCGGGCAACACGCTGGATCACGGGTGCGGTCGGACCATGCCGGCCACGCCGACCTTGGCGGCGACCTGTGCCTTCAACTGCTCGGCATCGGCGCGGTTGGCCACCGGCCCGACGCGGACGCGATGCAGGGTGCCCTTTTCGGTGCGCACCTGCTCGACGAAGGCGCTGAAGCCGGCGGCACGGACCTTGTCGCGCAGGGCATTGGCATCGTTGGCCTGACCGAACGCGCCCAGCTGCACGGCAAAACCGACGCCGCTGGCGGCCGGTGCTGCCGGCGTGGTCGGAGCCGTGGCCGGCTTGCTGGCCGTGGCCTCCGGCTTCGGCTCGGGCTTTGAAGCCTCCGGCTTCGGCGCCGGCTTCGGCGGTTCCGGCTTGGCGGCCGGGGTGGTGGTGGCGGTCGGCGTGCTCGGCGGCAGGCTTTCGCTGCGCACGGGATTGCCACTGGCCGACGGTGCGGTGGCTGCGGCCGGAGTACTGGTGCCGGGTGAGGCCGGGGCCGGCGTAGCGGCAACGGCGGAACTGTTGCCCGCTGCTGCGTCCAGGGCGATGACTTCGGCCTTCACATCGGCGCGGATCTTCACCGCCTGCAGGCGGGCCGCTTCGGCCTGGGCGCGGTCGGCGTAAGGTCCAACGCGCACGCGCCATGCCTGGCGGCCGTTGATGGTGGCCGTTTCGGCGAAGCCCGGCAGCTGCGAGCGCTTCAGGTAGGCGATCACCGCATCGGCGTCGGCCTTGCTGCCGTAGGCGCCGAAGGTGACGGCGTAGTTGCCGGCGGCAACCGCCGGCGAGGTATCCACGGTCGGCGGCGTAGCCGGCGTGGCAGCCTCCTGCAGCGGCTTGGCCTGGCCGGTCTGCAGGCCGGTGGCACCGCCCGCCGGGGCGACCAGCGGCAACTCACGGGTTTCGAACTGGCCATCGGCCGGCGCATCCGGTGCGGCGATCGGCACATTGGCGACACCGCTGTCGGGCGCGGGTCCCTTGACCAGCATCGGCAGGAAAATCACGGCCAGTGCCACCAGCACGATGGCACCAATCAGACGCTGTTTCAGAGGCGTATCCACGTGAGGCAGGCAACTGTCCGGAGATTGCCGTCGATTATACGGGTGCCGGACCGGCCGGCGTCGGCGTTGGCTGAACGCGGATCAGGCGTCGCCCTGCAGCCACTGCAGGGCCGCAGCGGCGGTATGGAAGGAGCCGAACACCAGCACACGGTCCCCCCGCTCGGCCTGTGACAACACCTGCGCCAGCGCCTGTTCAACGGTACCGGCCCGCTGTGCCTTGGCCGCAGCCGTACCGGTCAGGCGTGCCTGCAGCTGCTGGGCGCTCTGCCCACGCGGGCCATCCAGCCCGGCCAGGGTCCACTCGCCCACCACGTCCTGCAGTGCCTGCACCACACCCGCCGCGTCCTTGTCCTGCAACGCGGCGTACACCGCCAGGGTGCGGCCGGCTGACACTTCGGCCTTCAGCGCGCGCGCCAGCTGGCCGGCGGCCTGCGGGTTGTGGCCTACGTCCACGCGGATCTGCACACCGTCACGCTCGAACGCCTGCATGCGGCCGGAGATGCGCGCTGCCGCGATACCCACGGCCCACGCCGCACGCGGCACCGGCTTGTCCAGCGCGCGCAGCGCGGCGATGGCGGCACCGGCGTTGGCCAGCTGGATCGGGCCGGCCAGCGCCGGGGTCGGCAGCTCCATGCGCAGGCCGACGTCGCGCCAGCGCCAGCGCTGGGCGTCGATCGGCTCGTAGAAGTAATCGCTGCCACCGCGGATCGCATTGGCACCGACCAGATAGGCACGCGCCAGCACGCTCGACGGCGGATCGGTCTCACCCAGGATCACCGGCTTCCAGCCGCGGATGATGCCGGCCTTCTCGGTACCGATCGCCTCGCGGTCCTCGCCCAGCCACTCGGCGTGGTCAATGTCCACGGTGGTGATCACCGCCACGTCGGCATCGACGATGTTGACCGCATCCAAGCGGCCACCCAGGCCCACTTCCAGCACGGCCAGGTCCAGCTCTGCCTCGGCGAACAGCTGCAAAGCAGCGAGCGTGCCGTACTCGAAATAGGTCAGCGTGGTGTCGCCGCGTGCCGCTTCGACGGCATTGAACGCAGCAACCAACGCCGCATCGTCGACATCCTGGCCATCGATGCGCACACGTTCGTTGTAGCGCAGCAGATGCGGCGAGGTGTATGCGCCGACCTTCCAACCGGCAGCACGGCCGATGGCCTCGATGAAGGCCACGGTGGAGCCCTTGCCGTTGGTGCCACCGACCACGATGGTGCGCCCGCCCGGGGCGCCAAGACCCATCGCCGTGGCCACGGCGCGCACGCGCTCCAGGCCCATGTCGATGCTCGCCGGGTGCTGGCGTTCAATGTAATCCAGCCAATCGGCCAGGGTGGTCGGGGTGTTCGTCACGGCAGCGGTTCCAGCAGAAACAGGTGGTTCGATGGGATGGATCAGAGTGCGCGGTGCTTGGCTTCGCCGAAGAACGGCGTGTGGTGGGCGCAGTCGTTCAGGCGCACCACTTCCAGGCTGTCCAGGTCGGCGCCTTCGAGCAGGTTGAGCGTGGTCGGCGCCTGGCGGAAGGTCCACAGGCGGGAAATCGGCAGGCCCAGCACCTTGCACAGGATCACGCGGTTGACCGCGTCATGGGCAACCACCAGCAGCGTGTCGTGCTCGCCGAGGCCTTCGGTGGCACGGGCCAGGCCACGCCAGCTGCGCTCCAGCACCAGGCGCAGCGATTCGCCGCCGGGCATCAGCACGGTATCGGGCTCCTCGCGCCAGGCCTGCAGGCGCGACGGATCCTTCTCGTTGATTTCGCTGGCCAGCAGCCCTTCCCACTCACCGTGGGCGATTTCCTGCAGCTCCGGCTCGGTCAGCAGCATGTCGGCACGGGCGGCGCCAAGCGCCAGCTGCGCGGTGCGCTGCGCGCGCGACAGCGGCGAGGCGACGGCACGGGTGATGTCGACCGAGGCCAGGCGGGCACCCAGTGCCTGGGCCTGGGCTTCGCCGATCGGCGAAAGCGGAATATCGATCTGGCCCTGGTAGCGGCCTTCGGCGTTCCACGGCGTTTCGCCGTGGCGGGCAAGCAGGATGCGCATGCGTGCAAGGGGTCCTGGGGGGAGGAGGTTTCCGCGTTTCGTTCACATCCTGTGAAGTGCGCGGAACAGGGATGATACCTGTTCGGCGCACCGGGCCGGGCCGGGCATGAAAAAACCCCGCGACGTGGGTCGCGGGGTTTCGGAAACTCCGGCTATCTGGTCGAGGTTGCCGGCCAGCGGCCGGCACTACCGCAACCGGTTTATTTCGCCAGGTTCAGTTCCTTCAGCAGCTGCGGCGCCGGCGCCACTTCCTGCATGATCCACTGCATGTAGCGGCTGTCGACGGCGATCATGCGGGTCATCACCGGGTCGAACACCCAGTTGGAGCTGACCGATTCCCAGTTGCCGTCGAAGGCCAGGCCGACCAGCTTGCCGTTGGCGTCCAGCACCGGCGAACCCGAGTTGCCACCGGTGATATCCAGGTTGGACAGGAAGTTCACCGGCACCGAACCAATGCGCTTGTCTTCCAGGCCGCCGTAACGCTTGGCCTTGACCGCATCGAGCAGCGCCTTCGGCGAATCGAACGGATCTTCACCGGTTTCCTTCGCCGCCACACCTTCCAGGGTGGTGAACGGGGTGTACTTCACGCCATCCTTGCCATAGCCCATGACGTTGCCGAAGGTGATGCGCAGCGACAGGTTGGCGTCCGGGTAGACGAACTCACCCTGGCTCTTCTTGTAGTCGGCCACGGCCTGCAGGTACAGCGGACGCGCGGTCAGCGATTCGCCTTCGCGGATCTTGCGCTGCTCTTCCTGCTTCAGCAGCGCCGGCATGACGGCCACGGCGTACTGGATGACCGGATCATTGCTGGCTTCGAACGCGGCACGGTCGGCCTTGAACCACTTCAGGCGGGTGTCCAGGCTGCCCAGCTCGGTGCCGCCCAGCTTGTTCACCAGCGACTTGACCGCAGCGGCATCGCTGCCGGCCAGCCACTTGTTCAGCACTTCGTTGTCGCGCTGCGCGGCCGGCAGGGCCACGTACTGGTCCAGCCAGTAGGTCTGCAGCTGCTGGTCCATCTTCGCCACGTAGCGACGGTCCATCTGCTTCAGGCCACCTTCGATGGTGGTCAGGTCGCGTTCCTGGTAACCGGCTTCGCGTTCGGCATCCGGCTTGCTGCGCTCGATCGACAGGCGGTACAGGGTGATCGCCGCGCCGACGGCCGAGGTGTTGTTGAACTGGCCGACGAACAGGTCGCGTTCGCGGGTCGACTTGCTGGTATCCAGATGCTTGAGCAGCTGCGCGTGTGCCGCCAGGGCCGGCTTGCCGGCAGCGCCCTGCTTCTTCAGCCACGCCAGTACGGCGGCTTCTTCAGCCTGCTTCTGGCCGGCGGCGTCGATGCGCTTGAAGCCTTCCAGCTGGCCCAGGTAGTTCTTGGCCACGTTGTTCATGCTGGCGGCCGTGGCGGCGTACTTCACCTTGACGTCGGCGTCGGCCTTGCCGGCATCGGCGATCATCTTCAGCACTGCGTTGTAGTGCTTGGCGATGGTCGGGTAGGTGAAGCTGGCGGTTTCGTTGAACTCGCCGGCCAGGGCGTAGCGGTTGGTGCGGCCCGGGTAGCCGGCCACCATCACGAAGTCGTCGGCGCCCAGCGGCTGGTCGGCGAACTTCAGGAAGTGCTTGGGCTGGTACGGCACGTTGTCGGCGGCGAAGGCAGCCGGCTTGCCATCCTTGCCCACGTAGGCGCGGTAGAACGAGAAGTCGCCGGTGTGGCGCGGCCACATCCAGTTGTCGACGTCGCCACCGAACTTGCCGACGCTGCCCGGGGGCGCGTAGACCAAGCGCACGTCCTTGATTTCCATGTTGCGGAACAGGCGGTAGGTATTGCCGCCGGAGAAGCTGTACAGGCGGCAGCGGAAGCCGGCATCGGCTTCACAGGCGGCGACCTGGGCCTTGTCGAACGCGTCCAGCGCGCGGCTGCGGGCCAGCGGGTCGTTGCCGGCGCCGGCAATGGCAGCCTTGGCCTGGGCGGTGACGTCGGTGATCTGGTCGAGCACGAACACGCGGGCGTTCGGGCCGGCACTCAGTTCGTCCTTCAGGGTCGGCGCGTTGAAGCCGTCCTTGATCAGGTTCTTCTGCGCGGTCGAATTCAGCTGGATGGCGCCATACGCACAGTGGTGGTTGGTGACCACCAGGCCCTGCGGCGAGACGAAGCTGGCGGTGCAGCCGCCGAGGGCGACGACCGCGCCCATCGGGTCGCCGGTCAGGTTGGACAGCTGTTCCGGGGACAGCTTGAGGCCGGCCTTCTGCAGCGGGCCGGCGATTTCCGGCAGCTGCTGCGGCACCCACATGCCTTCAGCGGCATGGGCGACCTGGGCCAGCCCGAGGCTGGCGACGATGGAGAATGCAAGCAGGTTCGAGCGCATGGAGCGGCCCCTGGTAGTGGAACCCTCGATTGTAGCCCGCCGCCCTGCCCCGGCCCGAACCCCGGAAGTCATGCAATCAGGTGCTTCCACCGTTCAGCGTCTCCATTGCGATCGGTCAGAGGCGAGAGGCCAGGCCGATGCAGGACACGCCGTAAACCCCGCTCCGCGGCCCGGCCCAGCCGCTGGCGGCTGTGCGTTCGGGCGCTTGCGAAGCAGTGCTCCGCAAGCAAAGCGCCCTCACCCATGGGGGCTCGGTCGCGCCATCCATGGCGCTCACGGCCCTGCATCGGCCTGGCCTCTCGCCTCCCCACAGTCCCCTGGCCTCGGACGGTAGCGCCGAGCCATGCCCGGCGAGCGAAGCGACTCCGCTGTTCGCAGTACGTTCGAAACGCCCGCCGGCGCACGCCTTTCGTTCCGCCACTGCACCCGCAGCGCAACATGGGAAATCCGCGCGGCACCCTATAATCCGCGCTTTCCCCCTGATGAGTTCCACCCCGATGGCGCAGCAAACGATGAAGGCCCTGGTCAAGCGCGAAGCGGCCAAGGGCATCTGGCTGGAAGAAGTTCCGGTTCCGACCCCGGGCCCGAACGAGGTCCTGATCAAGCTCGAGAAGACCGCGATCTGCGGTACCGACCTGCACATCTACCTGTGGGACGAGTGGAGCCAGCGCACCATCAAGCCGGGCCTGACCATCGGCCACGAATTCGTCGGTCGCGTCGCCGCGCTCGGCTCGGCCGTGACCGGCTACGAGATCGGCCAGCGCGTCTCGGCCGAGGGCCACATCGTCTGCGGCCACTGCCGCAATTGCCGTGGTGGCCGCCCGCACCTGTGCCCGAACACCGTCGGCATCGGCGTCAACGTCAACGGCGCCTTCGCCGAGTACATGGTGATGCCGGCCAGCAACCTGTGGCCGATCCCGGACCAGATCCCGTCCGAGCTGGCTGCGTTCTTCGACCCCTACGGCAACGCCGCGCACTGTGCGCTGGAGTTCAACGTGATTGGCGAGGACGTGCTGATCACTGGTGCCGGTCCGATCGGCATCATCGCCGCCGGCATCTGCAAGCACATCGGTGCACGCAACGTGGTGGTGACCGACGTCAATGATTTCCGCCTGAAGCTGGCCGCCGACATGGGTGCTACCCGCGTGGTCAACGTGGCCAACCAGTCGCTGAAGGACGTGATGAAGGAACTGCACATGGAGGGCTTCGACGTCGGCCTGGAAATGAGCGGCAACCCGCGCGCGTTCAACGACATGCTCGACTGCATGTACCACGGCGGCAAGATCGCCATGCTCGGCATCATGCCCAAGGGCGCCGGCTGCGACTGGGACAAGATCATCTTCAAGGGCCTGACCGTGCAGGGCATCTACGGCCGCAAGATGTACGAGACCTGGTACAAGATGACCCAGCTGGTGCTGTCCGGCTTCCCGCTCGGCAAGGTGATGACCCACCAGCTGCCGATCGACGACTTCCAGAAGGGCTTCGACCTGATGGAAGAAGGCAAGGCCGGCAAGGTTGTGCTCAGCTGGAATTGACCCTTCGCCGCGCGCGATGGGTGGGTGCCGAGCTTGCTCGGCACACCTTGAAATTGAAAAAGGCGCCCGATGGGCGCCTTTTTCTTTGCCATCCCGATGTTGCCGGCCAGCGGCCGGCACTACCGGTAACGCCTGCGGCGTTACTTGCCGATGGCCACGGTCAGCAGCACGCGGCTGTGCGCCAGCTTGCCGGAGTTGTCGCGGCCGTTGCCGTCGGTACCGTAGTAGCCCAGGCCGACCTTGGCCATCCCGAACTGGCGCTCAACGCCGACATTCCAGTCGGTGTAATCCTTGGCAATGCCGTCTTCAAACGTGCTGCGGCCGACATTGGCATTCAGGGTGAAGTCCTTCGGCAGGCCCCAGCTGCCACCCAGGCCGAAGTACCAGCCATCGGTGCTGCTGTTCCATACATCGTTGGTGTAGGCCACCGTCAGCTTGTAGGTGTCATCCAGCGTGGTGGTGGTGATCAGCTCGTTGTAGTTCTGGTGGCTGGACTTCAGGTAGGTGTAGCGGTTCAGCAGCACGTCGACGTTGACGCGCTCGGTGACGTCCACGCCGTAGCCGATCAGGTAGTCGACCTCGGTCTTCGGATCACCTGCACCGAAGTCCACGCCCGAACCCCAAACGCCGGCATACAGGCCAACCGGGCTGGTGTAGGTGAAACCGGCCTGCAGGGTCGGATCCTCGTCGGTCTGCGACACACCACGGAACAGGTAATCGGAAACAGCGGTGACGTTCCAGCTGTACGGCGATTCGTTTTCCTGGGCGCTGGCGGCGAACGGGGCGGCCAGGGTCAGGGCAGCGGCAATGGCGAGGCAGGCACGGGCGTGCTTCATGAGCGTCTCCGGTGGGGGCGGTGGCGTGGCGTGGAAGGCGGGAGCGGGTGTAGCGACCGGAACGGGACAGGTCCGGTTCACGAATTCTTAACCAGTTTGCTATTGCGATGCAACATGTGCCGGCCGTGGCGACGCCCCATCCGGCCCGGTCGGTGGACGACGATGCCCGGTAGAATCAGCGGTTTCCCCGTTCAGAGCCGTGCCCACGCCATGACCGACGTCTCCTCCGCCCTGACCCGCCACTACGCCGAGGAACTGGACGCCATCCGCGCCCAGGGCCTGTTCAAGTCCGAGCGGATCATCACCAGCCCGCAGTCGGCCGAGATCACCCTCGAGGACGGCCGCAAGGTGCTGAATTTCTGTGCCAACAACTACCTGGGCCTGGCCGACCATCCGGACCTGATCCAGGCCGCCAAGGACGCGCTGGATACCCACGGCTTCGGCATGGCCTCGGTGCGCTTCATCTGCGGTACCCAGGACCTGCACAAGCAGCTGGAGAAGCAGATCGCTGACTTCTTCGGCAAGCAGGACACCATCCTGTACGCCGCCTGCTTCGATGCCAACGGCGGCCTGTTCGAGCCGCTGCTCGGCGAGAACGACGCGATCATTTCCGATGCGCTGAACCATGCTTCGATCATTGACGGCGTGCGCCTGTGCAAGGCCAAGCGCTTCCGCTACGCCAACTGCGACATGGCCGACCTGGAAGCCCAGCTGCAGGCCGCCGACGCCGCCGGCTGCAAGACCAAGCTGATCACCACCGACGGCGTGTTCTCGATGGACGGCTTCATTGCCCCGCTGGACGAGATCACCGCGCTGGCGAAGAAGTACAACGCCCTGGTGCACATCGACGAATGCCACGCCACCGGCTTCCTCGGTGCCACCGGCCGCGGCTCGGCCGAAGTGAAGGGCGTGCTGGAGAAGATCGACATCATCACCGGCACCCTGGGCAAGGCCATGGGCGGCGCACTGGGCGGCTTCACCTGCGCCAGCGCCGAGGTGATCGAGCTGCTGCGCCAGCGTTCGCGCCCGTACCTGTTCTCCAACTCGCTGCCGCCGCATGTGGTTGCCGCCGGCATCAAGGCATTCGAGATGCTGGCCGCCGCCGACGACCTGCGTGGCACCTTGGTGGAGAACACCCGCTACTTCCGCGAAAAGATGGTCGCCGCCGGTTTCGACGTGAAGCCGGGCGTGCACCCGATCAGCCCGGTGATGCTGTACGACGCGCCGCTGGCACAGAAGTTCGCCGAGCGCCTGCTGGAAGAAGGCATCTACGCGATCGGCTTCTTCTTCCCGGTGGTGCCCAAGGGCCAGGCCCGCATCCGCACCCAGATCAGCGCCGCGCACAGCCGCGAGCATCTGGACCGCGCGATCGATGCGTTCACCCGCATCGGTGTCGAGCTGGGCGTGATCAAGGGCTGATCACGACCGGGGTCGGATCCCTTTCCTGCGGAAAGGGTTCCGCCCCTGTCAAAGCGTGCCGACCAAGGTCGGCACCTACCAGAGCCTGATGGCGTGCCGACCGAGGTCGGCACCTCCCGGCATTACTTCTTTTTCTTCTTGCCCTTCGGCTCGTCCTTGCTGGCCACTACCACCGGCTTGGCGGCAGCGTCCTGGCCATTGCCCTTGGCAACGCGGATGCCATTGGCTTTCATCCAGGCATCGAACTCGTCGGCGGTCATCTTCTTGTCGCCGTTGCTCATCAGGAAGCGGTAGCTGCCGCGACCATCCAGCTCCGGGGTCTTCACTTCCACCACCGGGGTTTCGGCAGGCGTTTCCGCCTTGGCCACCTTCTTGTGGCCGCCACATGCGGTCAACAGCACCATCGGCAGCAGCAGGCCTGCGCAGCGCAGGGTTTGATTGAGGGTCGGGTGGTACATGGGCAGGCTCCGTTCGGGAAATTCAGCAACCAGGCGCCCCCTACGCCTGGAACGGTGGCCGGCAACCGCCGGCCGCGGGCGATGATCAGCCCGGTGCAGCGGCCCCCAGCCGCTGCTGGTCACTGACCTCCAGCACCCGCCACTGGCCCTTGCCGAGATCGCCGAGCTGCAGCCCGCCGATCGCAACCCGGACCAGGCGCAGCACCTGCAGGTCGAAGGCCGCCAACAGGCGGCGGATGTGGCGGTTGCGACCCTCGTCGAGGACCACCTCCAGCCACGCGGTCTTGTCGCCGCTGCGCAGCACGCGCACGGCCTGGGCAACGAGGAACTCGCCCTCGTCCTCCACGCCGGCCTGCAGGGCCGCCAGCGTGGCGTCATCGGGCAGGCGGTCGACCTGCACGTGGTAGGTCTTGTCCGGCCCGGTCTGCGGGTCGGTCAGGCGCGCCGCCCATTGCGGATCGTTGCTGAACAGCAGCAACCCCTCACTGGCCTTGTCGAGGCGCCCGACCGGCGCGATCCACGGCAGGCCGGCACCATCAAAGCAGCGATACACGGTGTCGCGGCCACGCTCATCCTGCGCGGTGGTCACCACCCCACGCGGTTTGTTGAGCATCAGGTACAGGCGCTGCGGCGCGCCCATGGGCTGGCCGTCGACCTCGATCGGCGGCGCCGGCTGGCCAATCGGGAACTCGGGATCCCGCACGATGCGGCCGGAGACACGCACCCGTCCTTCGGCGATCCAGCGCGCAGCCTCGCTGCGCGAGCACACGCCCGCCTTGGACAGCACGCGCGCCAGTCCATGACGGACACCGGCGGCTGCGGCAGCGGGAGTCGCACGCCCACGCGATGCGTGGGAGCGGGCAGCGGGGGCGGCAGGTGGGCGGCGCGTGCGCAAGCCTCTGCTCCCCGCGGCGCTTACTTCTTGTCGACCGGCTTGGTCTCAGCCGGTGCTTCGGCCGGGGCCGGGGTGGCGGCCGGAGCCGGACGCGCCTTGACCACGCGCACGCCGCGCGCCTTCATCCAGGCGTCGAATTCTTCGGCGGTCATGCGCTTGCCGTTCTGGCTCATGTCGAAGCGCCAGGGCGTGTTGTCGAATTCGGTCTGCGGCTTGTAGGCCGCCGGATCGTTCGGCTTCACCGCCGGTGCGCTCGGAATGGCCTTGGCGATGTTCTGGCAGCCATCGATGCGCAGGCGCTGCAGCACCTGGTCCAGCGACTGCGACGGATCGTAGCTGCTGCTCAGCACGCCGGCCGGCATGCCCAGCTGGTTGCCACGGATGTACAGCTCGTCGGCCACCGGCGCGATGGTCGTGGCCGGCAACGGCAGCGGCGAGGCGCTGGTGTTGACCGAGCAATCGACCGCAGCGTGGGCGGCGGGAACCAGGGCCAGCGCCAGGAAGGCGGCCGATGCAGAGCGCAGCATGAAGGGCATCCAGGAAAGGAAGTGACGCGGCGAGTTTAGCAATGCCGCGACAGCTTTCAAGCGCCACTTTCAATGAATACGGCAACTCATTGGTTTTACGGATAAAAACCCGACGAACGGTTGTTCCCGGACCGACGGACACGCGGATTCCGGGCCGCAGAAACAACAAGACCCGGCCGAAGCCGGGTCCTGCTGTGTCCTACTGGCAGAGCGTCAGAACTTAGTTCTGGACGTTCAGCTCGGTACGACGGTTCTTGGCGCGACCTTCCGGGTTGTCCGAACCATCCGGGTTGGTGTTCGGAGCAATCGGACGGCTCTCGCCGTAGCCGATCGGGCCGACCAGGCGACCGGCGTCAACGCCGTTCTTGGTCAGGTAGTTGTACACGGCGGTAGCACGACGCTCCGACAGCTTCTGGTTGTAAGCGTCGGTACCCTTCGAGTCGGTGTGACCGGCAACTTCAACGCGCAGATCCGGGTAACGCTTCAGGATCTCGGTGGCTTCGCTCAGGATCGCCACGGCGTCCGGACGCAGGTTCGACTTGTCGAAGTCGAAGTTGACGCCCTTCAGGTCGATGGAGACCGGCACCGGGCAACCGTCCGGACCGATGGTCTGACCCGGCTGCGAGTTCGGGCACTTGTCGTCGCAGTTGTTGACGCCGTCACCGTCGTCATCCAGGTCGGCGCAGCTCGGGGCAACCGGAGCCGGAGCCGGAGCAGCCGCGACCGGAGCCGGGCCCAGCGGGATCACGACGCCGACCGAAGCCAGCACGTCACCGAACCAGTCTTCCTTCGGAGCGGCAACGCTCTTGTCGTCGAAGTCAGCGCGGTAGGCCACTTCGGCGCGGACAGCAACGCGCTTCTCGAAGGTGGTCTGCAGGCCGACGCCCAGCTTGGCGGCAACGTTGCCGTCCTTACGCTGGCGCGGACCGTTGGCATTCAGCGCCGGGTACTCTTCTTCCGACTTCTGGTAGCCCAGGCCACCGACGATGTACGGGTTCCAGCCGCGGCCTTCCTTGATGAAGTGGCGACGCAGGTCCAGCGAGACGCCGTACTGCGACCAGTTCAGGTCCTTGTTCGAATCGAAGTTCGGGTTCTGATAGTTCAGCTCACCGTCCAGCGACCAGTTCGGGCTGATGAACTTGCCCAGGCCCAGGGTCACGAACGGAGCGTCATTGGTCAGACGGTCGCTGTCCTGGAAGTTGAAGCCGGCCGAACCGGTCAGGTACCAGCGGTCATCGAACTCCTGCGCGGAGGCAGCCTGGGCGAAAGCCAGACCACCCAGCAGCGCGGCAGTAAGGATCTTCTTGTTCATTGAGTACAGCTCCTATTTCGGGGGTATGAAACCGGTAGAGGCATGGGCCAGCACTACTGCGTCGATGTTCGACAGCCGATTCAGCACGCCACCGCCGCGAACATTATGCTCAGGCGGGTGAAGGTCATGTTAACAGTCCCGTAACATGTGAAGTGTTGTGCCCGACCCTCCACCGGTCCGACGTTGAAACCCTATACAGGATGATGAAAATCCGCAAGACCTTCGCGCTGCAAGGGTTTGACGGTGTTTAGGCGGGGAAAGCGACATATTCCGCAACGGATTGCTTCACACGGTTCAGCGCGCTTGCGGAAAGGTGAGGAACCTTATGATGGGGCCACGAACCCAGCCGGAGCCGAGATGAAAGCCGTCGCCCTGAGTCGTGAATCCGCCCCCGCACTGCGCGATATCCACCTGCCCCCGCCGCTGCCTCCCCGCGGTCGCGACCTGCTGATCCGGGTCGAAGCGGTCTCGGTCAATCCCGTCGATGGCAAGCAGCGCGCGGCCACTGCCCCAAGCACGCTGGAGGCGCCCCGCGTGCTCGGCTGGGACGCGTCCGGCGTGGTCGAAGCCATCGGCGAAGAGGCCAGCTTGTTCGCCTCCGGTGATGAGGTCTATTACGCCGGCGATGTCACCCGTCCGGGCTGCAATGCGCAGTACCAATGGGTCGATGAACGCCTGGTCGCCCGCAAGCCGACCACGCTGGATTTCGCTGAAGCGGCCGCGCTGCCGCTGACCACGCTTACCGCATGGGAACTGCTGTTCCAGCGCATGCCATTGCAGTTGGATGACCGCCGCCATACCGGCCAGCGCCTGCTGGTGATCGGCGGTGCGGGCGGCGTCGGATCGATGGCGATCCAGTTGGCCCGGCATGCCGGCTTCGAGGTGATCGCCACCGCCTCCCGCACATCCTCGGCCGACTGGTGCCGGCAGATGGGTGCACACCATGTGATCGACCACAACCGGCCGCTGCTGCCCCAGTTGCAGGCACTGGGCATCGATGCGGTACAGGTCGCGCTCAATCTGGCCGACACCGACCACTACTGGGATGAACTGGGCCAACTGCTGGCGCCGCAGGGCCATGTCGGCCTGATCGTCGAACCGCGCGCTGCACTGCGCATCGGTGATCCGTACAAGGCCAAGTGCATCGGCATCCACTGGGAGTTCATGTTCGCGCGCGCCCGCTTCGCCACCGCCGACCGCATCGAACAGCACCGTATCCTCAGCCGCGCGGCCAGCATGATCGACGCCGGCCAGCTGCGTGGCACGCTCAGCGAGACGCTCGGCACGATCACTGCGGCCAACCTGGACATCGCGCATCAGCGCCTGGCCAGCGGGCGCACGGTGGGCAAGCTGGCGCTGGCAGGCTGGGGCGAGTGACGCTTCCCATGTAGAGCCGAGCCCATGCTCGGCTGGCGGCGCCAGGCAAAGCAGCCGAGCATGGGCTTCGCTCTACAGAACAGCCCCACATCCAGGATCGGCGCTGCCTGTACCAGCGGATTGACCGGCATCTGTATCTATGGATGAAGCAAAAGTGGGGATACGGTGGGAACAGATCCTCCTCCCCCGAGACCGCCATGCCCACCGCCCTGCCCTTGCGCCTGCTGCAACTGATCGTCGGCCTGTTCCTGTATGGCTTCGGTGCCTCGCTGATGATCCGCGCCGCGATCGGCGTTGCTCCCTGGGATGTGTTGTCGCAGGGCATCGCCGCGCAGACACCGCTGTCGTTCGGGTTGGCCACCAACGTGATCGGCGCACTGGTGCTGCTGCTGTGGTGGCCATTGCGACAGAAGCCAGGCGTCGGCACCGTCCTCAACGTGATGCTGATCGGCCCGTCTGCGCAGTTCGGGCTGTGGCTGTTGCCGCCGGCAATCGGTCTTGGCTGGCAGCTGGCGATGTTCTGCGCCGGCATGCTGCTGGTCGCGCTGGCCACTGGCCTGTACATCGGAGCCAAGCTTGGCCCCGGCCCGCGCGATGGCCTGATGACCGGCCTGCACGCCCGCACCGGCTGGCCGATCTGGAAGGTGCGCAGCCTGATCGAGGGCAGCGTCCTGCTGCTGGGCTGGTGGCTGGGCGGCAATGTCGGCCTCGGCACCCTCGCCTTCGCCCTGCTGATCGGCCCGCTGTGTGGTGTCACGCTGGGCTGGTTCGGGATCGGTCGCACCCCGGTAGTGCCGGCCGCCGACCGGCAACCGCAAGCACCCTGAGCTGACCGGAATGCCGGCCAGCGGCCGGCACTGCCCCCGGAGTTCGGGGGCAGCGCCGCAGGCGCGGGGGCGTGGAGGCCGGTAAGTGGGGCCCGCGGTTCGCACAGCGAATTGCGGGAGCGACAGCACGCATGTGCCGAGCGTACCCGGCCAGCGGCCGGCACTACCAAACCGTCAGACAGCGGCCAGCCCCTCCCAGCGAAGCAGCCCTTGCCCCGGCCGCCGTTTCGCGGCACGCTTCGCGCTTCCGTACGCAAGCGTATCGACCATGTCGCCAGCCAACGAAAGCGCCTACCCCCATCTGTTCGCCCCGCTGGACCTGGGCTTCACCCAGCTGCGCAACCGCGTATTGATGGGCTCGATGCACACCGGCCTGGAAGATCGCGCCCGCGACTTCCCGCGGCTGGCGGCCTACTTTGCCGAGCGCGCCGAGGGCGGCGTCGGCCTGATCGTCACCGGCGGCTTCGCGCCGAACGTGGTGGGCTGGCTGAAGCCGTTCGGCGGCAAGCTGTCCTGGCCCTGGGAAGTACGCCCGCACCGGCAGCTCACCGCTGCCGCGCACCAGCATGGCGCGAAGATCTGCCTGCAGCTGCTGCATGCCGGCCGCTATGCCTATCACCCGCTGTCGGTGGCACCGTCGAAGCTGAAAGCGCCGATCAACCCGTTCACCCCGCGCGCACTGTCGGCCAGTGGCGTCGAGCGCCATATCGCCGACTACGCACGCAGCGCGAAGCTGGCCCGCGAGGCCGGCTACGACGGTGTGGAAGTGATGGGCTCGGAGGGCTACCTCATCAACGAGTTCATCGCCCCGCGCACCAACAAGCGCACCGACCGCTGGGGCGGCGATGCCAACCAGCGCATGCGCTTCGCGGTCGAGATCGTGCGCCGCATCCGCGAGGCCTGTGGCCCGGACTTCATCATCATCTACCGCCTGTCGCTGGTGGACCTGGTGGAGGACGGCAGCAACTGGGAAGAGATCGTGCAGCAGGCGAAGGCCATCGAGGCCGCCGGCGCGACGATCATCAATTCCGGTATCGGCTGGCACGAAGCGCGTATCCCGACCATTGCCACCTCGGTGCCACGCGCCGCCTTCGCCGGTGTCACCGCCAAGCTGAAACCGCATGTCACGCTGCCACTGGTGGCGACCAACCGCATCAACATGCCCGAGGTGGCCGAGCGCATCCTGGCGGGTGGCGGTGCCGACATGGTGTCGCTGGCGCGCCCGTTGCTGGCCGACCCGCAGTGGCCGAACAAGGCACGCGCCGGCCGCGCCGAAGCGATCAACACCTGCATCGCCTGCAACCAGGCCTGCCTGGACCACGTATTCGAGAACAAGCTGGCCAGCTGCCTGGTCAATCCGCGCGCCGCACACGAGACCGAGCTGGTCTACCGTCCCACCCAGGCCCCGAAGAAGGTCGCCGTGGTCGGCGCCGGCCCGGCCGGCCTGGCCTGTGCCACCGTCGCTGCCCAGCGCGGCCACCAGGTCACCCTGTTCGATGCCAATGATGAGATCGGCGGCCAGTTCAACGTGGCCAAGCGCATCCCCGGCAAGGAAGAGTTCCACGAGACCCTGCGCTACTTCCGCCACAAGCTGGCCGAAACCGGCGTGCAGCTGCGCCTGGGCACCCGCGCCGACGCCGCCACCCTGGCCGGCTTCGACGAGGTGGTGCTGGCCACCGGCATCACCCCGCGCAGGGTCGACTTCCCCGGCGCCGACCACGCCAAAGTGGTCAGCTACCTGGACGTGTTGCTGGGCCGGGTTGAAGTAGGCACCAATGCGGCGATCATCGGCGCCGGCGGCATCGGCTTCGATGTCGGCGAGTTCCTCAGCCACGCCGGCGAGTCGCCTTCGCTGGACCCGCAGCGCTGGATGGCCGAATGGGGCGTGGACAGCGCGTTCGAGGCCCGCGGCGCGCTGGCCCGTCCCGAGGTGGAAGCGTCACCGCGTCGGCTGTGGCTGCTGCAGCGCAGCCCGGGCAAGCCCGGTGCACGGTTGGGCAAGACCACCGGCTGGATCCACCGCGCCACACTGAAGGCCAAGGGCGTGCGCATGCTCGGCGGCGTCGAGTACCTGGGCGTGGACGACGAAGGCCTGCGCATCCGCGTGGAAGGCAGCGAGCAGCTGCTGCCGGTCGACCACGTGGTGATCTGCGCCGGGCAGGAACCGAACCGTGCGCTACAGGCCGAACTGCAGGCCGCCGGCATCAACGCGCAGCTGATCGGGGGGGCCGATGTGGCCGCCGAACTGGATGCGAAGCGGGCCATCGACCAGGGCAGCCGGGTCGCCGCCGCGCTCTGATGGGTGCCTGAATGGGGGGCGGAATGTGATTTCCGTCACCCCTGCCGAACCTGAATGTCAAGCCGGACGGTTCACGATGCGTTCGGCTATGCCCCCCTACCTTGCGCCATCTTTCCGCTCACCAGCCAGTTTCCGGTGAGCCGGCGCAGCCCCCTCGATCGGTATTGATCGTTTCTTTTGGGGCTGCCCACGGGGCGGCCCCGATGGCCGCCTCCCCATGACGCCAAGTCGTGCCCCGCCTCCTGTCGCCCCTGCGGCCGGAACCGGAGGGTGCGGCCCACACGGAGCAAGGAGTTGTATGAAACTGGCCTGGATTCTCTGGCTGTCGCAGTTGTTGCCTCAGCCGGCCGCTGATTCATTGTGTTTGAGCACCACCGTTTACCTGGAAGCCCGCGACCAGACCCTGCGTGGCCAGCAGGCCGTCGCCGAGGTCGCCCTGCGCCGCCTCGACAGTGGCCTGTGGGGCGACTCCATGTGCCAGGTGGTCACCGCGCGCAAGCAGTTCGCACCGACCATCGTCTCGCCCGGCACCCAGCTGGGCAATGATGCGGCCTGGAGCGAGGCGATGAACGTGGCCTTCGACGCCGAGCGCAACTGGGCGCTGCCGGCCGGCGAGCGCCGCGAGATCGTGCCCGGTGCCAGCCACTTCGCTGCGCTGTCCATCGCCAGCCCGAACTGGCGCAATGCCTACCAGGTGGCCACCATCGGCGATCACACCTTCTATAAGGTGCAGAACCTCAAGCCGCGGCAGTCGTAACGATCCGTGCTGGCGGCAGCGTTGCCGCCCGCTGGCAAGCTCTGGGATAGTGGGCGTTTCCCGCCCGCATCACCTGGAGTTCCCATGAAGCTGTACAGCAAGCCCGGTGCCTGTTCCACCGCCGACCACATCGCCCTGCAGTGGACCGGCCAGCCGTTCGAGGTTGAACTGCTGAACAAGGACACCCTGAAGGGCCCGGAATTCCTCAAGATCAATCCGGCCGGTGCCGTTCCTGCGCTGGTCGACGGCGACTTCGTGCTGCTGCAGAACGCCGCGATCATGGGCTACATCGCCGACAGCTTCCCGCAGGCTGGCCTCGGCGGCGACGGCAGCCCGCGCCAGCGCGCCGAAGCCACCCGCTGGCTGGCCTTCGTCAATTCCGATGTGCATCCGGCCTTCTCGCCGCTGTTCTCGCCGGGCAAGTTCATTGCCGACGAAGGCCAGTACGACGCGATCCGTGCCGCCGCGCACAAGCGCCTTCGCGGCCTGTTCGAGACCGCCGACAGGCAGCTGGCCGACAAGCCCTGGCTGGCCGGCTTCCGCAGCTTCGCCGACCCGTACTTCTACATCACCCTGCGCTGGGCCGCCGGCACCAAGGTCGACCTGTCCGGCCTGGACAATCTGGCCGCCTACAAGGCGCGCATGGACGCCGATGCAGGCGTACAGGCCGCACTGAAGGCCGAAGGCCTGGCCTGATCCAGACCATGGGTCGGAGCCGTTCGCGTGGCGAACGGATCCGACCCCGACACGGCTGCCAGGGCGGGGTCGGATCCGTCTGCACAGCAGGCGGCTCTGACCCACCGGTGCCATCGTCACACTCAGCCGATCTGGCGGATCACTTCACCCTTGGCATCGCGCAGGTAGGTCGGCACCACTTCGATGCGCAGCGCCCCGGCCACCGGGTAGATCCCGCGCTCGGCCCGCACGCCTGCCAGCGCCTGCAATCCCGACTCGTCCAGTGCCCAGCGCACACTGTCGGCGGACACGTCACCCACTTCACCGCGTCCGGCCGGAATGAATTCCCATTGCCGCTCGCGGCTGACCAGTTCCAGCGATTTGCCGTGGCGCAGCCGTAGCGGCAGCAGCTCGCACACGCTGGCCACCTGGCCAGCGCCGAGCACCAGGGTGGTGACGCCCCCCTCCTGGCGCCAGTCCAGCGTCTCGATGAACAACATGCCGGTGCTGGAGCCCTCGCGCTCGCTGCCGGCCTGCACCTGTGCGGCCAGTGCCGGATCGTCCAGCAAATTGCCGCGATGCAGATCGCTGATCCACAACGGCATCGCCGGCTGCACTGCCTGCAGCACGCCGCGCGTCGACCAGCGCTTGACCGCCTCCATCTCTTCATCGGTCAAACCGACCAGCTGCAGGAACTGCAGATGGCCATTGGCCGTGTCCCGCGCCGGCAACTGCGGATCGGCAATGAAGGCCAGGTGGCACAAGCGCGTGTCGGTCTCCAGCGCGATCGGGCCGTTGGCATTGAGGTGATGACCATCCTCGAACACGTTGCCACTGCCGAACACGTAGCGCGCCAGGTTCTGCAGCAGGTTCATCGGCCACACCGGCGGCGCACTGCCGGCGTCCTCACCGGTTTCGGCAGCGAGGCGGAAGGTCAACTCGAAACCATAGCCGCTGGCGGCGACATCGCTGCTCTCCTTGGCATACAACTCGGAGAAGCCGTAAGTGATGTAATGCCAGTGTGGAACCGGCGCATCCGCCCAGTACACGCTGATGCCATCGAGCGGATCCTGGCCTCCGAGCGTGTACGGAAGCGCGGTGCCGTAGTGACGCGGCTCCTGCCCGGCATACAGCGGCGCCAGCGCCGCATTGATCGCGTCCCAGCCGGGGGTATCGGTGTCGTCGTGGTCGTCCTGCACGCGGGACTCCTTGTGGGGAAGTGAACCGATCACTTTACGCGGTGGCTCAGGCCTGCACGACCTCGCCGCCGCCATTGACCACGGCCGCCTGGGTTTCCTGCCACCAGCGCTGCGCCAGCGCCGGGCTGCGTGCCTTGCCCACCGCCGCCAGCAGTTCCGGGCACAGGCGTTCCAGTGCCAGCGCATCGGTGCAGCGTTCGATCTTCAACTGCATGAAATAGCCCTTCAGGCCCAGATGCCGACGCACGGCCTCACTCATCGCGTCGTACAGCTGCTGGTACAGCGCCGGGTCCTGTTCGCGGCCGGTACTGATGCCGCGCGCCGGTGTGGCTTCGGCACTGCCACCGATCACTTCGATCAGGCCCTGCGCGGCCAACTGCTCCAGTGCATCCGGCGGTGCCCGCAGGCCTTCGAACAGGCCGCGCAGTTCGGTGTCGTCGCGATGGCCGTCGACCATCAGCAGGATCGAACGCAGTGCCGCCGGCAGGCGCCGGCCCCGGTCTTCGATTTCCTGACGGCCAGCCGCCGTCTTGGCGTGCAGCAATGCCATTGCTTCCCCCTCCCTCGATGCGCAATGCCTGCGCGCCCTGGCGGGCACGCTCCCCTGTATGCCATCGCCGGGCGGCGCGCGCGTTCCCCGGCGCGCGCCGCGTATTGCAGGTCGATGACAGGTCGAGCTTAGCGCATGTTCTGGACGCGGAGGATAGTGCCGGCCGCTGGCCGGCAATCCCATGATTCCCGAGGTTGCCGGATCAGCGTCCCAGCGCGCGGCGGATCTCCTCCAGCGCGCTGGGGTCGTCCAGCGTCGACAGGTCACCCGGGTCGCGCTGTTCGGCCAGCGCCTGCAGCGAGCGCCGCAGCAGCTTGCCGGAGCGGGTCTTGGGCAGCGCATTGACCACGTGCACATGCGCAGGGCGTGCGACCGCGCCGAGCGAGGTGGTCACCGTGGCCATCATCTCGGCCACCACCGGCGCCGGATCTTCGCCCTCGAGACCCTGCTTGAGGGTGACGAACACCAGCGGCACCTGCCCCTTCAGTTCGTCCTTGACCCCGATCACCGCCGCCTCGGCCACGCGCGGATGGCTGGAGATGGCCTCCTCGATCTCGCGCGTGCCCAGACGATGGCCGGCCACGTTGATCACATCGTCGGTACGGCCGAGGATGAAGGTATAGCCATCGTCATCGCGGATCGCCCAGTCCAGCGAGCTGTACAGCAGTTCCTTGAAGTGGCTGAAGTAACTCTGCAGGAAACGGCTGTCGTCGTTCCACACCGTGCTCATGCAGCCCGGCGGCAGCGGCGGCGACACCACCAGCACGCCCTTCTGCCCCGGTGCCACTTCCTCGCCGGTGTTCTCGTCGATCACCTTCATCCGGTAGCCGAGATTGGGGAACCCGGGCGAGCCGAAACGCACCGGCTTCATCTCCAGGCCCGGCAGCAGGGTCAATGCCGGCCAGCCGGTTTCGGTCTGCCAGTAGTTGTCGATGATCGGCTTGCCGAGCGCTTCGCTGATCCAGTGCGCGGTCGGTTCGTCCAGCGGCTCGCCGGCCAGGAACAGGTACTTCAGCGCCCCCAGGTCGTGGCGATGGATGAAATCGGCGTCGTGCTTCTTCAGCACGCGGATGGCGGTGGGCGATGAAAACATCGTGCGCACGTTGTACTGCTCGCACAGCGCCCACCAGATGCCCGGGTCCGGGTTGGTCGGCAGCCCTTCGTACAGCAGCGACGTGCAGCCACCGATCAGCGGGCCGTACACATTGTAGGAATGGCCGACCGCCCAGCCGACGTCGGAGGTGGAGAACATCACCTGGCCCGGCTTGCAGTCGAACACCGTTTCCATCGACTGTGCCATCGCCACCGCATAGCCCCCCACATCGCGCTGCACGCCCTTCGGCTTGCCGGTGGTGCCGGAGGTATACAGCAGGTAGCTCGGTTCGCTCGCTTCCAGCCACTGCACCGGCACATCGACTTCACCGATCTGCGCGCGCAGCGTGGCGTAGTCCACATCGCGGCCCGGTACCCGCGGCTGGGCCGCATCCAGCCCGCGTGACACGATCAGCACGTGCGGTGGCGGTGACGTGGCTTCGGCGCAGGCGGCGTCGACCATCGGCTTGTACGGAATCAGCTTGCCACCGCGCATGCCGGCATCGGCGGCGATCAGCAGCTTCGGCTTGGCATCGTCGATGCGCAGCGCCAGGTTGTGCGCGGCGAAGCCACCGAACACCACCGAATGCACGGCGCCGATGCGCGCACAGGCGAGCATGGCGAACACCGCTTCGGCCATGTTCGGCATGTAGATCACCACGCGGTCACCGTGACCGACGCCGAGATGCTTGAGCACGGCGGCGAAGTCGTTCACTTCGCGATACAGCTGCCGATAGGTGATCTCGCGGGTGCTGTTGGTTTCGGTGGAGATGGCGACCAGCGCGAGCTGGTCGGCGCGCTCGGCCAGGTGGCGGTCGACGGCGTTGTAGCAGAGATTGGTTTCACCACCGACGAACCAGCGCCGGAACGGCGGGTTGCTGTAGTCGAGCACCTGCTGCGGCGGTTTGTGCCAATGGATGCGCTTGGCTTCCTCGCCCCAGAAGGCCTCCGGCTCGTCGATCGAGCGACGGTAGGTTTCCTCGTAGTTCATGACGCAGCCCTCCCAGACAAAGTCATGGGTTCGAGGATAGTCCGGCGCTGCCGCGCGGGCCGCCCTACCTTGGTAGGGGGTGGGGTTTTGTTCTGCAGGGCTTGCAGCCCTGCACCTGCAGAGGCCGAAGCCCAAGCAACAGCAGAAGCTGGTTTCCTGGGGAATGGCGGGGTGGGTCCGGTTGCGGGAGACGCCGTAAACCCGTCCTTGAGGGCTTGGCCGCGGCATCCATGCCGCGGACACTCCCGCAACCGGACCCACCCCGCCTTCGACAATTTTCCGCGATCTGCCGGAACGGCAAATTGCTCTGGTGGGTGTCGACCTTGGTCGACACGGTAGATCCACGCCATGCGTGGATGATTCACTCGATATCTGACAGAAAAATCGTGTCGACCAAGGTCGACACCTACCAACAGCCGCGCGAAACAACGGCCGCAGTTGCCAACAGCCGCGGAAACCTGTCGAAGGCGGGGCACTGTGGGTTTGCGGGGTGTGAGCGGCATGGGCCCGAGGCATGCCTCGGGCGGGTTGGGCAGGACGCCCAACCCCGGTCTTGCCGTGTGCGCAGGACAGCGCACACGAGCAAGCCGCGACCAAGCCCCCATGGACGGGTTTACGGCGTCCCCGCACACCCACAGTGCCCCGCCATCCCACGGAATGCGCGCTGTTGCTTATGCTGTTGCTGTTGCTGTTGCTGTTGCCGGCCAGCGGCCGGCACTACCGCAGGTGCAGGGCTGCAAGCCCTGCCGAACCCCTAGAACGGAGTCGCGGACTCGAACGCGAGCGCCTCGCCCGTCACTGGATGGGTGAACTGCAGGCTGCGCGCATGCAGGTGCACGCGTAGCGCCGGTGCTGCACCGTACAGCACGTCACCGACGATGGGATGACCGAGACTGGCCATGTGCAGGCGCAGCTGATGGCTGCGGCCAGTGATCGGCTCCAACGCCACCCGGGTGTGCTTCGCCTCAACATCACGGGCCAGTACGCGCCAGCGGGTCAACGCCGGCTTGCCACGCTCATGGTCGACCATCTGCTTCGGCCGGTTCGGCCAGTCCACGATCAGCGGCAGGTCCACTTCGCCGGCATCGCCTTCGAGCAGCCCCTGCACCACCGCTTCATACCGTTTGCCAACCTGGCGCTGCTCGAACTGCATCGACAACGCTGCCTGCATGTCCTTGCCACGCGCATGCAGCAGCAGGCCGGAGGTCACCTGGTCCAGGCGATGCACGGTCAACGCATCCGGGTACAGCGCCTGCAGCCGCGCGACCACGCAGTCCTGGTTCTCGGCGCTTCGGCCAGGCACGGACAGCAGGCCGGCCGGCTTCTCGGCCACCAGCAGCGCGTCGTCGATGTAATGCAGGTGGATCATGCGGTTCCGTATCCGTCCAAACAAAAACGGGGAAGCCGAAGCTTCCCCGTCTTCTGCGTACCGACCAGGGCCGGTACCGCCTGCATCAGCCCAGCAGGTGGGCGACGCCGGCGCGCTCTTCTTCCAGCTCGGCCAGGGTCTTGTCGATGTACTTCTGGCTGAAGTCGTCGATCGGCAGATCCTTGACCAGGGTGTACTTGCCGTTCTCGGTGGTCACCGCGAAGCCGAAGATCACGCCTTCCGGAATGCCGTAGGAACCGTCGGACGGCACGCCCATGGTGACCCACTTGCCGTTGCTGCCCAGCACCCAGTCACGCACGTGGTCGATGGCTGCGTTGGCGGCCGAGGCAGCCGAGGACGAGCCGCGGGCTTCGATGATCGCCGCGCCGCGCTTGCCGACGGTCGGGATGAAGGTGTTGGCGTTCCACTCCTGGTCGTTGATCGCATCGGCGATCGACGCACCATCGGCGGTGGCGAAACGGTAGTCCGGGTACATGGTCGGGCTGTGGTTGCCCCATACGACCAGCTTCTCCATGCCACCGACCGGCCTGCCAAGCTTGGTCGACAGCTGGCTCAGCGCGCGGTTGTGGTCCAGGCGCAGCATGGCGGTGAAGTTCTCCGGCTTCAGGTCCGGGGCCGACTTCATCGCGATGTAGGCGTTGGTGTTGGCCGGGTTGCCGACCACCAGCACCTTCACGTCACGGCTGGCGACCTTGTTCAGCGCCGCGCCCTGGGCGGTGAAGATCTTGGCGTTTTCCAGCAGCAGGTCCTTGCGCTCCATGCCCGGGCCACGCGGACGCGCGCCGACCAGCAGGGCGATGTCGGCGTCCTTGAACGCGACTTCGGCGTCATCGGTGCCGACCATGCCGGCCAGCAGCGGGAAGGCGCAGTCTTCCAGTTCCATCATCACGCCCTTCAGGGCGGCCTGGGCCTTGTCGACCGGCAGTTCCAGCAGCTGCAGGATGACCGGCTGGTCCTTGCCCAGCATTTCGCCGGAGGCGATGCGGAACAGCAGGGCATAACCGATCTGGCCGGCGGCGCCGGTCACGGCAACACGAACGGGTGCTTTCATGGGGGTTTCCTCTTGCTTGCAAGCGTTTGATGGGACGCCGCGGGCGTGGCCACGCAGGCCTGGCGTGCGGCGGGGAACAGGGAAACGGCCACCCGTGGGTGGCCGTTTCGAAGGGGGATCAGGCGGCGAGGTGCTTGTTCCACTCCGCGACGCGCTCGGCCTGGGCGGCCAGCACGGCGTCGACGTCGCCTTCCAGGGTGATCGAATGGATCACGTCGCCCTGCTTGACCGAATCGACGATGGCCTGGCCTTCCAGGACCTTGCCGAAGACGGTGTGGCGGCCGTCCAGCCAGTCGGTCTTGATGTGGGTGATGAAGAACTGGCTGCCGTTGGTGTTCGGGCCGGCGTTGGCCATCGACAGCGAGCCGACCTCGTGCTTCACGCCATTCTTCTCGTCTTCGAACTTGTAGCCCGGGCCGCCGGTGCCACGACCCTGCGGGCAGCCGCCCTGGATCATGAAGTCGGCGATCACGCGGTGGAAGATCAGGCCGTCATAGAAACCGTGCTTGACCAGGTTCACGAAGTTGGCCACGGTCAGCGGCGCCTTGTCGGCGAACAGCTCGACCTTGATCGGGCCCTGGGTGGTGTCGAAAGTGGCGATGAGGGACATGAAGATCCTTGATGCAGAGGGGAACGCGTCTAGCCACCTAGTTTACACCTGCCTCGTGGCGGCGGCGGCTTCGACCATGGGCGCAGATCCGGGCTTCAGCCACGGGACGGGCTGCCCCGCCGTGCAGGCCAGGCGGCCTCGACCGGCGCCGCGGACCGCCAGCTGAATGGGCCCCGTGACGGGCGTGAAATCCACCTTTTCGCGAATCGTCAAGTTCGACGTATAATGTTGGACTTCTTTTTCCAAATCCGGCGCCGACTGGCCCCCTTTCGTATGTCCATCGAAAATCTTCGCAACATCGCCATCGTCGCCCACGTCGACCATGGCAAGACCACCCTGGTCGACCAGCTGCTGAAGCAGTCCGGCACCCTGTCCGAGCGCACCGTCCTCGCCGAGCGCGTGATGGACAGCAACGACCAGGAAAAGGAACGCGGCATCACCATCCTGGCCAAGAACACCGCCATCACCTGGGAAGACAAGAAGACCGGTATCAAGAACCGGATCAACATCGTCGACACCCCCGGCCACGCCGACTTCGGTGGTGAGGTCGAGCGCGTGCTGTCGATGGTCGACACCGTGCTGATCCTGGTCGATGCGATGGACGGCCCGATGCCGCAGACCCGCTTCGTGACCCAGAAGGCCTTCGCGATGGGCTTCAAGCCGATCGTCGTGGTCAACAAGGTCGACCGTCCGGGCGCCCGTCCGGAATGGGTGATCGACCAGGTCTTCGACCTGTTCGACAAGCTCGGCGCCACCAACGAGCAGCTGGACTTCCCGATCGTCTACGCCTCGGGCCTGAACGGCTACGCCGGCCTGGAAGACACCGTGCGCGATGGCGACATGACCCCGCTGTACGAAGCGATCATGCAGCACGCGCCGCGTCCGGAAGTGGACCCGGAAGGCCCGTTCCAGATGCGCATCAGCCAGCTGGACTACAACAACTTCGTCGGCGTGATCGGCATCGGCCGCATCCAGCGCGGCACCCTGAAGAAGAACATGCAGGTCGCGGTCATCGACCGTGAAGGCAAGAAGCGCAACGGCAAGGTGCTGCAGGTGCTGGGCTTCATGGGCCTGGAGCGCATCGAGCAGGATACCGCCGAGGCCGGCGACATCGTGGCCATCTCCGGCATCCAGGAGCTGACCATCTCCGACACCATCTGCGCCCCGGACACCCCGGAAGCCCTGCCGGCGCTGACCGTCGACGAGCCGACCATCTCGATGACCTTCCAGGTCAACAACTCGCCGTTCGCCGGCAACAAGGACCTGTCCGGTGGCAAGTTCCTGACCAGCCGCCAGATCAAGGACCGCCTGGACCGTGAAAAGGTCCACAACGTGGCCCTGAAGGTCGAGCAGCTGGAAGACGCTGACAAGTTCCTGGTTTCCGGCCGTGGCGAACTGCACCTGTCGGTGCTGATCGAGAACATGCGTCGCGAAGGCTACGAGCTGGCCGTGTCGCGTCCGGAAGTGATCATCAAGGAAATCGACGGCCAGATGATGGAGCCGATCGAGCAGCTGGTGGTGGACATCGAAGAAATCCACCAGGGCGGCGTGATGGAAAAGCTGGGCACCCGCAAGGGCCAGCTGAAGAACATGGAATCGGACGGCAAGGGCCGCGTGCGCCTGGAGTACTCGATCCCGGCCCGTGGCCTGATCGGCTTCCAGAACGAGTTCAAGACCCTGACCCAGGGTTCGGGCCTGCTGTTCCACGTGTTCGACCACTACGGTCCGAAGGAACAGGGCGCGATCGCCAAGCGCATCAACGGCGTGATGATCGCCAATGCGCCGGGCACCACGCCGGCCTACTCGCTGGGCCCGCTGCAGGAACGCGGCAAGCTGTTCGCTGCTGAAGGCGACAACGTGTATGAAGGTCAGCTGGTCGGCATCCACTCCAAGGACAACGACCTGACCGTCAACGCGATCAAGACCAAGCCGCTGACCAACATGCGCGCTTCGGGCAAGGACGATGCGATCCAGCTGACCCCGGCGATCAAGTACTCGCTGGAACAGGCCCTGGACTTCATCGAAGACGACGAGCTGGTCGAGATCACCCCGAAGGAGATCCGTCTGCGCAAGAAGTTCCTGACCGAAAGCGACCGCAAGAAGGCTTCGCGCGGCGGCTGAGCCAGCACCCCGTGAACCAGAGCGGCTACAACCCGGATCCACACCGGCATCCGGGTCTCCATGTCATCGCCCTGCTCGAAGCGAGCAAGGCGATGCTGGCGCTGTTGGCTGCCACCGGGCTGGAAGTGCTCGGACCGCAGCCGCTGCGGCACGGCATCATGGTCCTGATCCGGCGTTTCAGCCTGGATCCGGACCATGGCACCCTGCCCTCGCTGCTGCACATGATCAGCCCCGACGCGGTGCACCTGGCCGCGGCGGGGATGATCGGCTACGGCCTGCTGCACCTGGTCGAAGCCTGGGGCCTGTGGCGCGCCAAGGCCTGGGCCTCCTGGCTGGGTTGCCTGACCGCCTCGCTGTACCTGCCCTTCGACATCTTCGCGATCATCCGCCACCCCGGCTGGCCGTCGTGGACGATCCTGGCGATCAACCTGATCGTGGTCTACGTGCTCGCCCGCGACCTGCGCAAGCGCCACCGCTGAGCACCGGCTACACTGGGGATTGGAGCCGACCAAGCCGCCCCATGCGCCCGTCCTTGCCGCCTCTGCTGACCTGCCTGCTCGCCGCGCTGCCGGCGCTGCTTTCGGCTGGCTGCAGCCCGGCCACGCCCAGCGCGCATGCGGCCGAACCTGCGAGCCGCAACGTGCCGTTCCCGTACGCCGAAACCGATGTTGCCGACCTGCAGGCGCGGATGACCGCCGGGGAACTGGACAGCACCACCCTGACCCAGGCCTACCTGCAGCGCATCGCCGCGCTGGACCGCACCGGGCCGCGCCTGCGCGCGGTGATCGAACTCAACCCCGATGCCTTGAAGGAAGCCGCCGCGCGCGACCGCGAACGCCTTGACGGCCGCCTGCGCGGCCCGCTGCATGGCATTCCCCTGCTGTTGAAGGACAACATCAACGCCGCGCCGATGGCCACCAGTGCGGGTTCGCTGGCCCTGCAGGGCTTCCGTCCGGACGATGCCTACCTGGTGCGCCGGCTGCGCGACGCCGGTGCGGTGGTGCTGGGCAAGACCAACCTCAGCGAATGGGCCAACTTCCGCGGCAATGATTCGATCTCCGGCTGGAGCGCGCGTGGCGGCCAGACCCGCAACCCCTATCGCATCAGCCATTCGCCGTGTGGTTCCAGCAGCGGCAGCGCGGTGGCCGTGGCCGCCAACCTGGCCAGCGTGGCGATCGGCACCGAAACCGACGGCAGCATCGTCTGCCCGGCGGCGATCAACGGCGTGGTCGGCCTGAAGCCGACGGTCGGCCTGGTCAGCCGCGACGGCATCATCCCGATCTCCTTCAGCCAGGACACTGCCGGGCCGATGGCACGCAGCGTCGCCGACGCTGCCGCCGTGCTGACCGCGATCGCCGGCCGCGACGATGCCGATCCGGCAACCGCGACCATGCCCGGCCGCGCGGTCTACGACTACACCGCGCGACTGGACCCGCAGGGCCTGCGCGGCAAGCGCATCGGCCTGCTGCAGACGCCGCTGCTGAAGTACCGTGGCATGCCGCCACTGATCGAACAGGCGGCAACCGAGCTGCGCCGCGCCGGCGCCGTGGTGGTGCCGGTGGAGCTGCCCAACCAGGGCGCCTGGGCCGAGGCCGAGCGCACGCTGCTGCTGTACGAATTCAAGGCCGGGCTGGAGCGCTATTTCAGCACCCACCGCGCACCATTGCGCAGCCTGGCCGAACTGATCGCCTTCAACCAGGCGCACAGCAAGCAGGAACTGGGCCTGTTCGGCCAGGAGCTGCTGGTGGAGGCCGATGCCACCGCCGGCCTGGCCGACCCCGCCTATATCCGCGCCCGCAGCGATGCGCGCCGGCTGGCCGGCCCGGAAGGCATTGATGCTGCCCTCGCCGCCCACCAGCTCGATGCGCTGGTGGCGCCGACCACCGGCGTGGCATGGCCGATCCGCAGCGAAGGCGACGACTTCCCCGGTGAAAGCTACAGCGCCGCCGCCGTGGCCGGCTATCCCAGCCTCACCGTGCCGATGGGGCAGATCGATGGCCTGCCGGTCGGTCTGCTGTTCATGGGCACCGCCTGGAGCGAGCCGAAGCTGATCGAGATGGCCTACGCCTACGAACAGCGCACGCGCGCGCGGCGCCCACCGCACTTCGATACCGACGCACTGATCGACGCTGGCGAGCCGTGATCCGGTAGTGCCGGCCGCTGGCCGGCAGATCCGGAGTTGCCGGCCAGCGGCCGGCGCTACCGTCCGGGTTCCGGCTCCACCGGCACGATCGCCGCCTCACCATCTTCAGCACCCGGCGAACGCACATCCGCGGTGCGTGCACGTGGACCACGCGGCATATCCAGCTCATCTTCGTGTTGCAGCCGCGCACGCACCTGCGGCAGCGACTGCGGATGCTCGCGCGCCAGGAAATCGAGCATGCGCTCGCGCACCAGGCAACGCAGATCGAAGGCATCGCCCGAGCTGCGCGCGCTGACCAGCAGGCGCACCTGGATCGCACGCTCGCTGGTCTCGGTCACCTGGGTCACGCAGACCCGGCCATCCCACAGCGCTTCGCCACGGCAGATGCGTTCCAGCTCAGCGCGGATCGCGGCAATCGGCGCACGGTAGTCCAACCACAGGAAGGCGGTGCCGAGCAGATCGGCGCTGCGCCGCGTCCAGTTCTGGAACGGGTTTTCGATGAACCAGGTCAGCGGCACCACCATCCGTCGCTCATCCCAGATGCGCACCACCACATAGCTGCTGCCGATCTCCTCGATGCGGCCCCACTCGCCCTCGACGATCACCACGTCATCCAGCCGGATCGGCTGCGTCACCGCAATCTGCAGGCCAGCGATCAGGTTGCCGAACACCGGCTTGGCCGCGATACCCGCCACCAGGCCGATCAGGCCTGCCGATGCCAGCAGCGCGGTGCCGATCTTCTGCACCATCGGGAAGGTCAACAGCACCAGCGATGCGCCCAGCACGATGATGCCGCCCATCAGCACGCGGCTGAGCACCCGCGTCTGGGTCTGGATGCGGCGCGCTTCCAGATTGTCGGAGACATCGATGGGATGACTGCGCAGGATCGCGCGCTCGCCCGCCGCCACCGCGCGTACCAGCAACCAGATGAAGCAGGCGGTCAGCGCGATGTGCAGCACATGCTGCAGATTGCCCAGCACGGGATCCTGCAGCGGCGTGGCCTGCAGCGCTGGAATCAACAGCAGCAGCGGCCATGCGGTGGCCATCGGCAATCCAAGCACGCGACCGATGCGCGCGCGCCGCCGATCACGCCCTTTCAGCCGGTGATAGATCCACAGGATCAGCCACGCACCGATGCCGCCCACCACTGCTGCCAATCCCAACGGCCATGCGTAGGCCTGTGCGGTTTGCCAGTGCACCGTTGCCACCTCCACTCGAACAGCCAAGCGGACAGCCTCGCGCATGGCGCATGAGCGTCACGTCAGTCGTTCGTAAGAAGGGTGTTGGTCGGCAGGGCTTGCAGCCCTGCACCTGCTGCGAGCCGAAGCAACAGCAACAGCAACAGCCGAAGCAGAAGCGGGTTTCCTGTGGGGTGGCGGGGCGGGTCCGGTTGCGGGGGACGCCGTAGACCCCGCTCCGCGGTCCGGCCCAGCCGCTGGCGGCTGTGCGTTCGGGCGCTTGCGAAGCAGTGCTTCGCAAGCAAAGCGCCCTCACCCATGGGGGCTTGGCCGCGGCATCCCTGCCGCGGAAACTCCCGCAACCGGACCCACCCCGCCTTCGACAGTTTTCCGCGATCTGTTCGCTCTTCTGTAGAGCCGAGCCATGCTCGGCTCAAATCTCACAGATATCGAAACATTCGATTTCCATAGTGATTCATCCACGCATGGCGTGGATTACCGTGTCGACCAAGGTCGACACCTACCAACAGCCGCCGGAATCTGCCAGAGGCGGAGCGGTGTGGATAGGCAGGACCGTTGGCGCCATGGATGGGTTTACGGCGTGTCCTGACTACCCACACCGCCCCGCCATCCCACGGAATATCCGCTTCTGCCGTTGCTGTTGAGGTTGCCGGCCAGCGGCCGGCACTACAGCAGGCGCAGGGCTGCAAGCCCTGCCGAAAACCCCTTACCGCACTTGCTCCTGCTTGCGCACGATCGCCATCGCGATCTCCAGCGACTGCTCGTAGTTCAACCGCGGGTCCACCGTCGAACGGTAGGCGCGCTCCAGGTCACGTTCGGTCAGTTCGCGCGCGCCACCGGTGCACTCGGTCACGTCTTCGCCGGTCAGCTCCAGGTGCACACCGCCCAGTCGCGTACCTGCGGCCGCGTGCAGATCGAACGACATCTCCACTTCGCCACGCACGTTGTCGAAGCGGCGTGTCTTGAAACCATTGGCAGTGCTTTCGGTGTTGCCATGCATCGCATCGCACACCCACAGCACGCGGCGGCCATCGCGCTTGACCGCATCCAGCAGCGGCGGCAGCTTCTCGGCGATCTGCGCTGCACCCATGCGGTGAATGAAGCTCAGTCGACCCGGCTCGTCATGCGGGTTGAGCACATCAATCAGGCGCAGCAGCTGGTCCGGCGTCACCGATGGGCCGACCTTGATCGCGATAGGGTTGCGCACGCCACGCAGGTATTCCACGTGCGCGCCATCGAGAGCGGCCGTGCGCATGCCGATCCACGGGTAGTGCGTGCTCAGGTTCAACCAGCCCTGCTGGCGCGGCACCTGCCGGGTCAACGCCTGTTCGTAGGGCAGCAGCAGCGCTTCGTGCGACGTGTAGAAGTCGATGCGGTTGAGGTTGTGCACGCGGGCCCCGGCCAGGGTCTCCATGAAATGCACTGCATCGCCGATCGAGGCCACCATCTTCTGGTACTCGGCGGCCAACGGCGAATGGCTCACCCATTCCAGGTTCCAGTACTCGGGGTGGTGCAGGTCGGCGAAACCGCCGTCGATCAGCGCACGCACGAAGTTCATGGTCATCGCCGAGTGCGCGTGGGCCTGCAGCATCCGCTTCGGATCCGGCAGCCGTGCCGCTTCGGTGAAGGCCGGCGCGTTGATGACATCACCGCGGTAGCTGGGCAGGGTCACGCCGTCGCGGGTCTCGGTATCGGCCGAACGTGGCTTGGCGTACTGGCCGGCGAAACGGCCGACGCGGATCACCGGCTGGCGCAGGCCATGCACCAGCACCAGGCTCATCTGCAGCAGCACCTTCAGCCGGTTGGAAATGGTGCCCGATTCGCAGTCGCTGAAGTTCTCCGCGCAGTCGCCGCCCTGCAGCAGGAAGCGCTTGCCTTCCTGCGCCTCGGCCAGCTGCTGCTTCAGCGCCAGGATCTCCCAGGAAGTCACCAGCGGCGGCAGCCGCTTCAGCTCGTGCAGGGCGGCGTCCAGCGCCACCGGGTCCGGGTAGGTCGGCATCTGCAGCGCGGTCTTGCCACGCCAGCTCTCCGGCGACCAGGCGGCGCCAGTGGCGGCTGCGGCGGGATCGGGCACGGGCGGAACGGCGGACAGGCTCATTGCAGACTTCCGGGATGGGGGGCGGTCATGGTCGCAGAGCCAGCCGCTGGCGCAAAGGGCCGACCTGCTCGGCCAGGCCGCCTGAACGGCAGGGAAAGGCCGATGCGAGCAGCCAGATCCAGCATGGTCAGCCGCTCAAGGCAGGCGCATGATCTGTTACGGAGTAACACTTCCACGTCATGGACCGGCCCCTTCCACGCCCTGCCATCACTCTTCCCATCATGAAGCCCTCGCCCCTCGCTACCGGCATCACCTTCGCCCTGGCCCTGGCCAGCCTGCCCGCCTTCGCGGCCGCCGCCGATGGCGCCGGGCCTGCGGTCAAGGACCTGGACACGGTCACCGTCAGCGCCCAGCTCGACCAGGCCCGCAACGCGTTGTCGCCGGACATCGGCAGCAGCCAGTACCAGATCACCGCCGAGGACATCCAGAAGCAGCCGCTGGGCGCCTCCGCGCCGCTCAGCCAGGTGCTGCTGCAGGCACCCGGCGTGGTCCAGGATTCCTATGGCGGCGTGCACGTGCGCGGCGACCACGCCAACCTGCAGTACCGGATCAACGGCGTGTTGCTGCCCGAGTCGATTTCCGGCTTCGGCCAGACCCTGGATGCGCGCACCATCAAGAGCATCCGCCTGATGGACGGCGCGTTGCCAGCGCAGTTCGGCGAGCGCACCGCGGCGGTGGTCGACATCACCACCCGCAATGGCGCCGAGCTGGGCAACGGTGGCAGCGCCGGACTGACCACCGGCTCGTTCGGCAAGGTGAACCCGAATGCCTCCTGGTGGGGCAACCAGGGACGCTGGAGCTGGTTCCTGACCGGCAACTACGACCAGAACGAAGTCGGCCTGGAGAATCCGACCAACTCGCGCAAGCCGCTGCACGACGATACCCACCAGGGCAAGGCCTTCGCCGACCTGACCTACCTGGTCAACGAGAACACCCGCCTGAGTGTGTTCGCCGGTTTCGCCAACAACCGTTTCCAGATTCCGGTCAATCCGGGGCAGACGCCGCAGTTCGGTTACCTGGACACCACCACCTTCGATTCCAGCCAGCTGGATGAGACCCAGCGCGAGACCACCCGCTTCGGCATGCTGGTACTGCAGGGCACGCTGGGCAGCACCGCCTACCAACTGTCCGCCGGGCAGCGCTACAGCGATGCAGCGTTCAACCCGGACGTCGTCGGCGATCTGGTGTTCAGTGGCGTCGCCTCGCAGGTGCAGCGCAGCAACCGTGCCAACACCCTGCAGGCCGACTTCTCCACACCACTGGGCAACGACCACACGCTGCGCTACGGCTTGTACGGCAATTACGAGAACGCGCAGGCCAGCAACAGCAGCTGGGTGTTTCCGGTCGATGATGCCGGCCAGCAGTCCAGCACCACGCCGCTGCTGATTCCGGATCGCAGCGCCTTCCACGCCAGTACGCTGGCGCTGTACGTGCAGGACGAATGGAAGATCGGCGACGACTGGACCGTGAACTACGGCCTGCGCGGCGATCGCTACAAGGCCTTCGGCCACACCGAGGGTCAGCTCAGCCCGCGGTTGGGGGTGGTCTGGAATGCCAGCGACAGCACCACCGTGCATGCCGGCTATTCGCGTTACTTCACGCCACCGGCCAGTGAGCTGATCGCCAGCAGCGATATCGCCCTGTATGACGGCACCACCAACCAGCAACCCAGTGGCGGCAACAACACGCCACTGGCGGAGCGCAGCGACTACTACGACATCGGCGTCTCGCAGCAGCTGGGTGAACACCTGACCCTGGGCCTGGACGCTTACGACCGCCGCGTCGCGCGCCTGCAGGACGAAGGCCAGTTCGGCGCCGCCTACATCTACTCGACCTTCAACTACCGCCGCGGCCATATCCGCGGCCTGGAGTTCAGTGCCGACTACAGCAACGGTCCGTTCAGCGCCTACTTCAACGCGGCCTACAACAAGGCGATCGGCACCCAGGTCATCACCAGCGAGTACAACCTCGATCCGGATGCGCTGGCCTATGTGGCCGACCATTGGATCCACCTCGACCACGACCAGAAGCTCACTTCCTCTGGAGGCCTCAGCTACGCGTTCGCCGGGCACAACCGGATCGGGGCCAACTACGTGTTCGGCAGCGGCCTGCGTTCGGACATCGAGGGCGTGCCCAACGGCGGCGAGCTGCCGTCCTACCTGCAGGTGAACCTCAGCGCCGGGCACGACTTCAACGTCGACAGCGGCCATCCGCTGCACGTGCAGCTGGCGGTGATCAACGCTTTGGACCGCAGCTACCAGCTGCGCGATGGCGGTGGAGTCGGCGTGTTCGCCCCGCAATGGGGACCGCGCCGCGGCGCCTACCTGAGCCTGCAGCAGGACTTCTGAGGAGACAGGGGTCGGATCCCTTTCCGCAGGAAAGGGCTCTGACCCCGCACCGGGAATGGGGTCAGAGCCCTTTGCGATGCAAAGGGATCCGACCCCGTTTCGCTTTCAGCGCTTGATCTTGCGCAGCGACACCACCAGCGCCCACAGCGCCAGCAGCACGAACCACACGGCCGACCACATCGGCATGGTCAGGCCGAGGAAGGTCCAGTCGATGTTGCCGCAGTTGCCAGTGCCGGTCAGCACCGTGCGGAACACTTCCAGCGGCCCCATGGTCTCGCTCAGGAAGGCCAGCGGCGGGCCACAGGTGGACCCCATTTCCGGCGGCAGCATCTGCACGTAGACGTGGCGCGCGGCGATGCCGACACCCACGGCCGCGGCAATGAACGCCAGCACGCCATAGGTCGCGCGTCCCGGGCGGTTGGACGGACCATGCAGTGCACCGATCAGGAACAGCAGGCCAAGCGCGGCGAACGCCAGGCGTTGGAAGATGCACAGCGGACACGGCTCCAGGCCCATCTTCAGCTGCAGGAAGATCGCGTAGCCAAGCAGGCCCGCGCAGATCAGGAAGCCCAGGAAGAACTGGGCGCGGAAGGGCCAGCGCAGTGGATTCATCGTCAACGCTCGAATGGATCAGGCGCCAAGCGTAACCGAGAGTGCGCGCCATTCGAACCGCCACAGGTGACGCCTGTCGGAACGGTGTGGGTCAGAGCCCTCTCCTGCGGAAAGGGATCCGACCCCGGAAACGCAAAAGCCCGGCAGAGGCCGGGCTTTCGCTGTGTCGCATTGGAGCGGTCCGATTACTCGGCCACTTCCTCGGCCACGACCGGACGGTCAACCAGCTCGACGTAGGCCATCGGCGCGTTGTCGCCAGCGCGGAAGCCGCACTTCAGCAGACGCAGGTAGCCGCCCGGACGGTTCGCGTAGCGCGGGCCCAGGATGGTGAACAGGTTGCCCACGGCTTCGTTGTCGCGCAGGCGGGCGAAGGCCAGACGGCGGTTGGCGACGGAGTCGACCTTGGCCAGGGTGATCAGCGGCTCGGCAACGCGGCGCAGTTCCTTGGCCTTCGGCAGGGTGGTCTTGATCAGCTCGTGCTTGAACAGCGAGGCGGCCATGTTCTTGAACATTGCTTCGCGGTGGGCGCTGGTACGGCTGAACTTACGGCCAGACTTCTGGTGACGCATGGTGATATTCCTTGGTTAATGATGAGGCTGTGCGGATCGTTGTCGCCATCCTGGCGTTGCTGCGCGGACTGCGGTTGGTCCTGGCCGCCCGTCCTGGACGACCTGCCACGCGAACCTGGGGTTCGTCATGGCATGTTGTGTTGCGTTGAAGGCCCCACCGCGAACGGTGGAGCCTTCAGGCATTACCGATATCAGCCCAGCATGCCGTGGCTGGCGACACCGGCCGGCGGCCAGTTCTCCAGCTTCATGCCGAGCGACAGGCCGCGCTGAGCCAGCACTTCCTTGATCTCGGTGAGCGACTTCTTGCCCAGGTTCGGGGTCTTCAGCAGCTCCACTTCGGTCTTCTGGATCAGATCGCCGATGTAGTAGATGCTTTCAGCCTTCAGGCAGTTGGCCGAACGCACGGTCAGCTCCAGATCGTCGATCGGGCGCAGCAGCACCGGATCCACGCCGTTGTTGGCCGGCTTGGCCGCACCGCGGTCGCGGTGCGTGAAGTCACCGAACACCGACAGCTGGTCGCTGAGGATGTCGGCGGCGGTGCGCACGGCTTCCTCGGCATCGATGGTGCCGTTGGTCTCGATATCGATGACCAGCTTGTCCAGGTCGGTACGCTGTTCGACGCGGGCCGCTTCCACGGCATAGGCGACGCGGCGGACCGGCGAGAACGAGGCATCCAGGACCAGACGGCCGATGGCACGGGTTTCTTCGTCCGGACGACGACGCGCGGCAGCCGGCTGGTAGCCGAAACCACGTTCGATCTTCAGACGCATGTTGATCGCCGTATCCTTGGTCAGGTGGCAGATCACGTGTTCGCCGTTCAGGATCTCCACATTGTGGTCGACCTTGATGTCGGCAGCGGTGACAACGCCCGGGCCCTGCTTGGACAGGGACAGGGTGGCGCTGTCGCCGGAGTGCATACGGATGGCCACGTCCTTCAGGTTCAGCAGGACTTCGAGCACGTCCTCCTGCAGACCTTCGACCGTGGTGTACTCATGCAACACGCCGTCGATTTCGACTTCCGTGATGGCGAAGCCCGGGATGGACGACAGCAGCACGCGACGCAGGGCATTACCCAGCGTATGCCCGTAACCCCGCTCCAAAGGTTCGATAACGACCTTTGCACGGGTGTCGGTAAGGCGTTCGATCTGCGGACCGCGAGGACGCAGAACCTGGTTGGCGGTAACCGTCATGTTGCGGGTTCTCCTAGTGAACCCCCGGCCGTCGCCGGGGGCTCTCCAATGTGAATTACTTCGAATACAGCTCGACGATCAGCGCTTCGTTGATGTCCGCAGGCAGATCCGAACGATCCGGAACAGCCTTGAAGATGCCGGTGAACTTGCCGGAATCCACTTCAACCCACGACGGGCTCAGGTCATGCTGGGCGGCGACGGTCAGGGCTTCCTGGACGCGCAGCTGCTTGGCAGCCTTTTCAGACAGGGCGATGGCGTCGCCAGCCTTGACCTGGTACGAAGCCAGGTTGACCGACTTGCCATTCACGGTGACGCCGCGGTGCGACACCAGCTGACGGGCAGCCGGACGGGTCACGGCGAAGCCCATGCGGTAGACGACGTTGTCCAGGCGGGTTTCCAGCAGCTGCAGCAGGTTCTCGCCGGTGTTGCCCTTCTTGGTCGAGGCCTTCTTGTAGTAGTTGCGGAACTGACGCTCCAGCAGGCCGTAGATACGCTTGACCTTCTGCTTTTCACGCAGCTGGGTGGCGTAGTCGGACAGCTTGCCCTTACGGGCAGTGGCGCCGTGCTGGCCGGGCTTCTGCTCCAGCTTGCACTTGGAGTCCAGCGCACGCGCCGGGCTCTTCAGGGACAGGTCGGCGCCTTCGCGACGGGCGAGCTTACAGGTAGGACCGATATAACGAGCCATTTCTTATCGCTCCCTTTAGACGCGACGCTTCTTCGGCGGACGGCACCCGTTGTGCGGGATAGGCGTCACGTCGATGATGTTGGTGATCTTGTAGCCGACGTTGTTCAACGAACGCACGGCCGACTCACGGCCCGGACCCGGGCCCTTGATGCGGACTTCCAGCGACTTCACGCCGTAGTCCAGCGCAGCACGACCGGCCTTTTCAGCAGCCACCTGGGCAGCGAACGGGGTCGACTTGCGCGAACCGCGGAAGCCAGCGCCACCGGAGGTCGCCCACGACAGAGCGTTGCCCTGGCGGTCGGTGATGGTGACGATGGTGTTGTTGAACGAAGCGTGGACGTGGGCAACGCCGTCGGTGACGACGCGCTTGATCTTCTTCTTGGTCTTAGCAGCGGGCTTAGCCATTTCTCAGTCCCTTACTTCTTGATCGCCTTGCGCGGACCCTTGCGGGTGCGGGCGTTGGTACGGGTGCGCTGGCCACGCAGCGGGAGGCCACGACGGTGACGCAGGCCGCGGTAGCAGCCCAGGTCCATCAGGCGCTTGATCGCGATGCCGATCTCACGGCGCAGATCGCCTTCCACGATGTACTTGCCGACTTCGGCGCGCAGGCGCTCGATTTCCGGCTCCGACAGATCGCGGATCTTGGTGGTCGAAGCAACGCCTGCGACTTCGCAGACCTTCTTCGAACGGGTACGGCCGATGCCGTAAATGCTTTGCAACCCGACCCAGACATGCTTCTGGGCTGGCAGGTTGACGCCTGCAATACGCGCCATGACGCGGTTCTCCAGCTGAGTGATGGCCGACAGCGCGCCTCGGGCACGCCAATCCGGCAGGATGGATCAAAAAAGTGAACTAGCGATACTAACAAGGTTCCGGTTTACATGGAAGCCCGTGAAACCATTGGTTTCATGAACCCGGCCTGGGGAGTGTGCCCAGGCTCCGGCGCCGGATGGGGTTGGACCTGGGGTTTCCCCCCGGGGCCGCCCGCGCTACTCCAGCGCGGGACCACCTCATCACACCCCCACCCGGAACCGCTGCGGGGGCCGCCCTTCGTTTGTGTGGCCGGAGTCCGCGAAGCGGAGGGACCATCACGTCAGGAAGACGAAAGTATAACAGGCCAATCAGCCGCGGGCAAAACCGCCGCGGTTGCCGCCCTTCAGGTTGGCCTTCTTCAGCAGGCTCTCGTACTGGTGGGACATCAGGTGCGCCTGCACCTGGGCGATGAAGTCCATCACCACCACCACCACGATCAGCAGCGAAGTACCGCCGAAGTAGAACGAGGCGTTCAGCTGCGTGCGCATCAGTTCCGGCAGCAGGCAGACGATCACCAGGTAGGCCGAGCCGGCCGCGGTCAGACGGGTCAGCACGCCGTCGATGTAGTCGGCGGTGGCCTTGCCCGGACGGATGCCCGGAATCAGCGCGCCCGACTTCTTCAGGTTGTCGGCGGTTTCCTGCGAGTTGAACACCAGCGCGGTATAGAAGAACGCGAAACCGGTGATCAGCGCAGCGAACACGATCATGTGCAGCGGCTCGCCCGGGCCCAGGGCATTGGCGACCTTCTGCAGGATCTGGCCAAAGCTGCTCTGGTTGGCGGCCTGGCCGGACCACATGGCCAGGGTGGCCGGGAAGGCCAGCAGGCTCGAGGCGAAGATCGCCGGGATGACGCCGGCCATGTTGAGCTTCAGCGGCAGGAACGAAGTCTGGTTCATGTACGCGTTGCGACCGCCCTGGCGGCGCGCGTAGTTGACCGTGATCCGGCGCTGGCCACGCTCGACGAACACCACGAAGAAGGTGAAGGCGAGCACGACGATGGCGATCAGCAGCAGCTGGATGAACTGGATGTTGCCGTCGCGGTATGCGTCGAAGGTGTGGATGACCGCACCCGGCAGGCCGGCGACGATACCGGCGAAGATGATCAGCGACACGCCGTTGCCGATGCCGCGCTCGGTGACCTGCTCACCGACCCACATCAGGAACATGGTGCCGGCGGTCAGCGCAACCACGGCGGTGAGCACGAAGCCCATGCCCGGTGCGTACACGACCGGAGCGCCCGACGGCGAGACCTGGCCCTGCAGGGCCAGTGCGATCGAACCGCCCTGCACCACTGCCAGCAGCACGGCGCCGATGCGCGAATACTGGGTGATCTTGCGGCGGCCGGACTCACCTTCCTTCTGCATCGCCTTCAGGGCGGGGAAGATGTGCACGGCCAGCTGCATCACGATCGATGCCGAGATGTACGGCATCACGTTCAGCGCGAAGATGCTGAAACGGTGCAGGGCGCCGCCCGAGAACATGTTGAACATGTCCACGATGCCGCCGCCCTGCTGTTGCATCATGGCAAGCATGGCATCGGGATTGACGCCCGGCACCGGCACGTAGCAGCCAATGCGATAGACGATCAAAGCCCCGACGACGAACAGCAAACGTTGGCGAAGTTCAGTGAACTTGCCCATTCCGCCCGCGAGGTTACCGATGCCAGCTTGCGCCATGATTTTCTTACTCCGTCACGCTGCCGCCGGCAGCTTCGATCGCGGCCTTGGCACCCGCCGTGGCAGCAACACCCTTCAGGGTGAACGCCTTGGTCACTTCGCCCTTGACGACGACCTTGGCCTTCTTTGCAGTGCTCGGGACCAGCTTGGCAGCACGCAGGGCGGCGAAGTCGATCTCACCGGCCGGCAGCTTGTCCAGCGCGTACAGCAGCACTTCAGCGGTGTCCTTGGCGATCGGCGAACGGAAGCCGATCTTCGGCAGACGACGCTGCATGGGGGTCTGGCCGCCTTCGAAGCCAGCCTTGATCTTGCCGCCACCCTTACGGGCGAACGAACCCTTGTGGCCGCGGCCGGCAGTCTTGCCCAGGCCCGAGCCGATACCGCGACCGACGCGGGTACGCTCGGTGCGGGCGCCCGGTGCCGGGCTCAGTTCATTGAGACGCAGAGTCATGGTCGATTACTCCTCAACCTGGACGAGGTACTGAACCTTGTTGATCAGGCCGCGCACCTGCGGGCTGTCCTTCAGTTCACGCACATCGTTGAGCTTGTTCAGGCCCAGGGCACGCACCGACAGGCGGTGACGCGACTGGGTGCCACGCAGGCCACGCACCAGGCGGACCTTGACAGTCTTGTTGGACTCATTAGCCATGGTTGAGTTCCTCCACCTTCTTGCCGCGCTTGGCCGCGATGCGGGCCGGCGACTGCGCAGCAGACAGGCCCTTCACGGTGGCACGCACCAGGTTGATCGGGTTGCGCGAACCGGTGGCCTTGGCCAGCACGTTCTTCACGCCAACCGCTTCCAGCACGGCGCGCATGGCACCGCCGGCGATGACGCCGGTACCTTCCGAAGCCGGCTGCATGAACACGCGGGCTGCGCCGTGACCATCCTTGATGGTGTGCCACAGGGTGCCGTTGTTCAGGTCAACGCTGACCAGGTTCTTGCGGGCCTGTTCCATCGACTTCTGGATGGCGACCGGCACTTCGCGGGCCTTGCCATAACCGAAACCGACCTTGCCTTCGCCGTCGCCGACAACGGTCAGGGCGGTGAAGGTGAACTGGCGGCCACCCTTGACGGTCTTGCTGACGCGGTTGACCGCGACCAGCTTTTCGATCATGCCGTCGTCGATCTTCTCTTCGCGGTTGCGGTCGCGATCGCGACCCCGCTGCTGACGCTCTTCTGCCATGTTGATTCCTTGGTTGTTTGGGTATGTACGGCTCGGGGCCGCTTATGGTTGTGGAGTGACGCGTCGTTCCGGTGGGCCACTGCAGAAGAGTGGCGCCGTCCAGCCTCACTCAGGCTGGCGAGCAGGCGGGCAGGAGACCACAGGTCCCCTGCCCTTATCCCTTAGAACTGCAGGCCGGCTTCGCGGGCGGCTTCTGCCAGGGCCTTGATGCGGCCGTGGTAGCGGTAGCCCGAACGATCGAAGGCAACCTTCTCGACGCCGGCGGCCTTGGCGCGCTCAGCGACGATACGGCCGACCTTGGCGGCGGCGTCGGCGTTCTTGCCGTTCTTCAGGCCTTCCATGACGTCGGTCTGGGTGGTGTTGGCAGCAGCCAGCACCTTGGAACCGTCGGCGGTGAAGACCTGGGCGTACAGGTGCTGGCCGGTGCGCAGCACCGACAGGCGGGCGACGCCGAGCTCACGGATGTGGGCGCGGGTCGACTTGGCGCGACGCAGGCGGGCGATGTTCTTGTTCATTTTGATTATTCCTTGAAAGCTGAAGGTTGGGCTTTTCCCTGAGGAGTCCGCACACGGATGTGCGGGCTCTTGCGAGGGACTCGCACTTACGCCTTCTTGGCTTCCTTACGGATGATGACTTCGTCGGAGTACTTCACGCCCTTGCCCTTGTACGGCTCCGGCTTGCGGAACGCACGGATCTTGGCGGCAACTTCACCGACGACCTGCTTGTCAGCGCCCTGGACCAGGATCTCGGTCTGGGTCGGGGTGGTGATGGTGATGCCTTCCGGCGCCACGAACACGACCGGGTGCGAGAAGCCCAGCGACAGGCTCAGGTCCTTGCCCTGCATGGCAGCGCGGTAACCCACGCCGACCAGCTCCAGCTTGCGCTCGAAGCCTTCGGACACGCCCTTGACCATGTTGGCCAGGATCGCACGCACGGTACCGGTCAGTGCGACCAGCTCGGCGTTCTCGGTGCTCAGGGTGGCAACGCCGTTGTCGACGTTGATGGCAATACCGGCCGGCTTGGCCAGCGACAGGGAGCCCTTCGGGCCCTTGGCGGTGACGCTGTCCGACTGGACGTTCAGTTCAACCTTACCCAGGTCGATCGGCTTCTTGGCTACGCGGGACATAGTTCTACTCCTTTCGCCTTAGGCCACGAAGCACAGGACTTCGCCGCCGACGCCCAGCTGGCGCGCCTGCGCATCAGTCATGATGCCCTTGGAGGTGGAAATGATGGAGATACCCAGGCCGTTCATGACCTTCGGCAGCTCGCTCTTGCCGCGGTACTGGCGCAGGCCCGAACGCGAGAAGCGCTTCAGGGTCGCGATGACCGGCTTGCCTTCGAAATACTTCAGCACGATTTCCAGCTCGGACTTGTTGTTTTCCAGCTGGGTCACGCGCAGGTCGGTGATGTAACCCTCGTCCTTCAGGACCTGGGCGATCGCAACCTTGATCTTGGACGACGGGGCTTTCACCGTCTGCTTGCCAACCGCGGCCGCATTCTTGATGCGGACCAGCAGGTCGGCGATGGGATCAGTCATGCTCATATGAGTACCTTTGAGTGCACCGATATCCGCTTTCGCGAAAATCTGTTGTCTCCTGGAAACGGGCCAGGTCCCTTGATGCAGCGGGCCGGAAGCCCACTCCTGCAACCCTGTTTGCACAGGGCAAGACGCGGGAGTATACGCCAAAAGAGCCCGGCTTGCGCCGGGCTCTTCGGTTTTTTTGCGTCGGGAAGGCTGAACGCCTCCCCTGCCCGGTTCAGGAACCCCCGAAGGGGCTCCTGATCGCAGGGCCGGCTGGGATTACCAGCTGGCCTTGCGCAGACCCGGGACGTCGCCACGCATGGTGGCTTCGCGCAGCTTGTTACGGCCCAGGCCGAACTTGCTGTAGACGCCACGCGGACGACCCGACAGCTCGCAACGGTTGCGCTGGCGGCTCGGCGACGAATCGCGCGGCAGCTTGGCCAGCTTGGTTGCGGCGTCGATCTTCTCTTCGTAGGTCGCGTCCACGGAGGACACGATCTTCTTCAGAGCCGCACGCTTTTCAGCGTACTTCTTTGCCAGCTTTTCCCGCTTGATGTCGCGGTTGACCATGGAGGTCTTTGCCATTTCGGTTTCCTCGACAGATCAGTTACGGAACGGGAACTTGAACGCTGCCAGCAGCGCCTTCGCTTCCGCGTCGGTCTTCGCAGTGGTGGTGATGGCGATATCCATACCGCGGATCGCGTCGACGGCGTCGAAGTCGATTTCCGGGAAGATGATCTGCTCCTTCACACCCATGTTGAAGTTGCCGCGGCCGTCGAAGGAACGACCGGAAACACCACGGAAGTCGCGCACGCGCGGCAGCGAGATGTTGATCAGGCGATCCAGGAACTCGTACATCTTGTGGCGACGCAGCGTGGTCTTGCAGCCGATCGGCCAACCATCGCGGATCTTGAACGACGCAACCGACACACGCGACTTGGTGACAACCGGCTTCTGGCCGGAAATCTTGGTCATGTCGCCGACGGCGTTTTCCAGGATCTTCTTGTTGGTGGCCGCTTCGCCGACACCCATGTTCAGGGTGACCTTGACCAGCTTCGGCACTTCCATCGGATTGGTGTAGCCGAACTGCTTCATCAGCGCCGGCACCACTTCGTCCTTGTAGAACTTTTCGAGACGGGAACTCATCTTCTCATTCCTCAGGCGTCGAGCGCCTCACCGCTGGAGCGGAACACACGCAGTTTGCGTCCATCCTCCAGCACCTTGAAGCCAACGCGTTCGCCCTTGCCCGAAGCCGGGTTCAGAACATTCACGTTGGAGATATGGATCGAAGCTTCGCGCTCGACCACGCCGCCGGCAACACCTGCCTGCGGGTTCGGCTTGGTGTGGCGCTTGACGATGTTCACGTTGGCGACGACCACACGGTCGCCGTCGACGCGGACGACTTCGCCCTGCTTGCCCTTGTCCTTGCCAGCGTTGACGACAACCTGGTCGCCCTTCTTGATACGGTTAGCCATGATTATCTCCTGTCGCTCACAGCACTTCGGGAGCGAGCGAGACGATCTTCATGAACTTCTCCGAACGAAGTTCACGGGTCACCGGCCCGAAGATACGGGTACCGATCGGCTCCTGCTTGCTGTTCAGCAGAACGGCAGCGTTGCCGTCGAAGCGGATCAGCGAGCCATCGGCGCGACGCACACCCTTGCGGGTACGCACCACGACGGCGTCATACACCTCACCCTTCTTGACCTTGCCGCGCGGAATCGCATCCTTCACGGTGACCTTGATGATGTCGCCGATGCCGGCGTAACGGCGCTTGGAACCACCCAGCACCTTGAAGCACATCACCTGCTTGGCACCCGAATTGTCCGCGACGTCAAGGTAGCTCTGCATCTGGATCATGATTCAGCTCCTTATTCAGCCGCGCGCGTGATGACTTCCACCACGCGCCAGTTCTTGGTCTTGGACATCGGAGCAATCTCGGTCACGCGGACGACATCGCCTTCCTTGCAGGCGTTGTCGGCATCGTGGGCGTGCAGCTTCGTCGAGCGCTTGATGTACTTGCCGTACAGCGCGTGCTTGACCTGACGCTCAACCAGGACGGTAACCGTCTTGTCCATCTTGTTGCTGACGACACGGCCTTCGACCGTGCGCAGCGTCTTCTTTTCAGTATTGTCGCTCATAGCGGCCATCCTTACTTCGTGCTGCCGAGCAGGGTCTTGACGCGAGCAATCTCGCGACGGACCCGGCGAATGTCGTGGGTCTTCGGCAGCTGGCCGGTGACCTGCTGCATACGGACAGAGAACTGTTCCTTACGCAGGTCGATCAGGTGGGCCTTGAGTTCGTCAGCCGACTTTTCACGGAGAGTTTTGATATCCATCAGCGCACCGTACGGGTCACGAAAGTGGTGGTGACCGAGAGCTTGGCGGCGGCCAGGCGGAACGCCTCGCGAGCCACTTCCTCGGAAACACCCTCGATTTCATAGATCATGCGGCCGGGCTGGATCTGGGCCACCCAGTATTCCACGTTGCCCTTACCAGAACCCATTCGGACTTCGATGGGCTTCTTGGTGATGGGCTTGTCGGGGAACACGCGGATCCACATCTTGCCGCCGCGCTTGACGTAGCGGCTGATCGAGCGGCGGGCCGCTTCGATCTGGCGCGCGGTCAGCTGACCGTGTGCGGTTGCCTTCAGGCCGAATTCGCCGAAGCTGACAGCGTTGGCGCTCCAGCTCAGGCCATCGTTACGGCCCTTGTGTACCTTGCGGTACTTGGTTCGCTTGGGTTGCAACATTGTCGTTACCTCGCTTCACGGGCCGGGCGCTGACGGTCACCACGGTCGCCGCGATCGTGACGATCGTTGCGCGACGGGGTGTCGTCCTGCTTTTCCTGGCCAACCTGGGAGAAATCGAAGACCTCGCCCTTGTAGATCCAGACCTTGATGCCGATGATGCCGTAGGTCGTCTTGGCTTCAGCGAAGCCATAGTCGATGTCGGCACGCAGGGTGTGCAGCGGCACGCGGCCTTCGCGGTACCACTCCGAACGGGCGATTTCTGCACCGTTGAGGCGGCCACCCACGTTGACCTTGATGCCCAGGGCACCCAGACGCATCGCGTTGCCGACCGAGCGCTTCATTGCACGGCGGAACATGATGCGACGCTCCAGCTGCTGGGCGATCGACTCGGCAACGAGCTGCGCGTCCAGTTCCGGCTTGCGCACTTCGGTGACGTTGATGTGCGCCGGGACGCCCATCATCTCGCTCACTTCCTTGCGCAGCTTCTCGATGTCCTCACCGCGCTTGCCGATCACCACGCCCGGACGGGCGGTGTGGATCGTCACGCGAGCGGTCTTGGCCGGACGCTCGATCAGGATCTTGCTGATGCCGGCCTGAGCCAGCTTCTTGCGCAGCATTTCGCGCACTTTCAGGTCGGCTGCCAGGTAACCAGCGAACTCGGCCTTGTTGGCGTACCACTTGGAGTTCCAGTCCTTGGAAATGCCGAGGCGGATACCAATCGGATGAACTTTATGACCCATGGTCTTTTCCTTATCCGCTTACTTGGCGGCGCCCACAACCACAGTGATGTGGCTGGTGCGCTTGAGGATGCGGGTACCGCGGCCTTTCGCCCGCGCCATGAAACGCTTCAGGGTCGGACCTTCATCAACCATGATGGTCTGAACCTTCAGCTCGTCGACGTCGGCGCCCTGGTTGTTTTCGGCGTTGGCAATTGCCGACTCCACCACCTTCTTGATCAGGTGGGCAGCCTTCTTGTCCGAGAACTTCAGCAGGTTGACCGCACGCTCGGCCGGCAGACCGCGCACCTGGTCAGCGACCAGACGAGCCTTCTGCGGGGAGATGCGCGCAGTGCGCAGGATGGCTTTCGCTTCCATTGTCATCTCTCCTTACTTGCCCGACTTCTTGTCACCACCGTGACCCTTGAAGGTCCGGGTGATGGCAAATTCGCCGAGCTTGTGGCCGACCATGTTCTCGTTGACGAGAACCGGGATGTGGTTCTTGCCGTTATGCACGGCAATGGTGACGCCTACCATGTCAGGCAGGATCATCGAACGGCGCGACCAGGTCTTGATCGGCTTCTTGCTGCCCGCAGCGGCCTCCACCTTCTTGACGAGGTGGTGATCGACGAACGGGCCCTTCTTGAGTGAACGTGCCATGGTCGATTAGCCCCTACGATCGCGGACGATGAACTGCTGAGTGCGCTTGTTATGGCGCGTCTTGTAACCCTTGGTCGGGACACCCCACGGGGTGACCGGATGCGGGTTACCCTGGCCGGCCTTGGCCTCACCACCACCGTGCGGGTGGTCAACCGGGTTCATGGCAGCACCACGAACGGTCGGGCGGACGCCGCGCCAACGCTTGGCACCGGCCTTGCCCAGCTTTTCCAGGCTGTGCTCGTCGTTGCCAACTTCGCCGATGGTGGCGCAGCACTCGACCGGAACCTTACGCATTTCACCCGAGCGCAGGCGCAGGGTGGCGTAGATGCCTTCGCGAGCCACCAGCTGCACGGCCGCACCAGCGGCGCGAGCGATCTGAGCGCCCTTGCCCGGCTTCAGTTCGATGCAGTGGATGGTGGTGCCGACCGGGATGTTGCGCAGCGGCAGGGTGTTGCCGGCCTTGATCGGGGCATCCGAACCAGCGATCACCTGATCACCAGCCTTCAGGCCCTTCGGGGCGATGATGTAGCGACGCTCACCGTCGACGTAGCACAGCAGAGCGATGTGCGCGGTGCGGTTCGGATCGTATTCGATGCGTTCCACGCGCGCCGGGATGCCCAGCTTGTTGCGCTTGAAGTCGATGATGCGGTAGTGCTGCTTGGCACCACCACCGACGTGACGCACGGTGATGCGGCCATGGTGGTTACGACCACCCGAGCGGCTCTGCGACTCGACCAGCGCAGCGTGCGGAGCACCCTTGTGCAGGTCGGGAGTGACCACGCGCACGGCCGAACGGCGGCCGGGGGAAGTGGGCTTGAATTTCATCAATGGCATGGGATGTACCTCAGGCCTTGGCCGTTACATCGATCGACTGGCCATCGGCCAGGCGAACGTACGCCTTGCGCCAATCGCCGCGGCGGCCAGCACGGTTACGGAAGGACTTGTTCTTGCCCTTGACGTTGACCACGTTGACGGCTTCGACCTTGACGTCGAACAGCTGCTCAACCGCGGCCTTTACATCGGCCTTGGTGGCTTCGTTCGAAACTTCGAAGACATACTGGTTGGAGAGTTCCTGCAGGCGCGCGGTCTTTTCGGAGACACGCGGGGCACGCAGCACGCTGAAGATTTTTTCGTTGCTGTTCATGCCAGCCACTCCTCGACCTTCTTGACCGCGTCAGCGGTGATGACGACCGTGTCGGCACCCACCAGCGAGACCGGATCCAGACCCTGGACGTCACGCACCTGCACGTACGGCAGATTGCGGGCGGACAGGTACAGGTGCTCGGACGCTTCTTCGGTGACGATCAGCGGGCGCTTGCCCACTTCCAGGCCGGCCAGCTTGGCGATCAGACCCTTCGTGTTGGTCACTTCGACGTCGAAGGACTCCACGATGGTCAGACGGCCCTGACGGTTCAGCTCGGACAGGATCGCGCACATGGCGGCACGGTACTGCTTACGATTGACCTTCTGCTCGAAGCTGCGCGGCTTGGCCGCGAAGGTGACACCGCCGCCGACGAAGATCGGAGCCGTCAGTGCGCCATGACGCGCGCCGCCGCCCTTCTGCTTCTTCGACTTCTTGGTGGTACCAGCCACTTCGGAGCGAGTCTTCTGTGCCTTGGTGCCGGCGCGACCGGCGTTGCGGTAGGCAACGACGACCTGGTGGACCAGATCTTCGCTGAAATCGCGACCGAACACGGCGTCGGAGACCGAGACCTTGTTGTTGCTACCCGTGATAACGAGTTCCATCGTCATCTCTCCTTATGCCTTGCTCGCCGGACGGACGATCACGTCGCCACCCGCCGCGCCCGGAACGGCGCCGCGAACGGCGATCAGACCGCGCTCGACGTCGACCTTGACCACTTCCAGGTTCTGGGTGCTCTGCTGCACCGCGCCCATGTGGCCCGACATCTTCTTGCCCGGGAAAACGCGACCCGGGGTCTGGCGCTGACCCAGCGAACCCGGCGCGCGATGCGACAGCGAGTTACCGTGGGTTGCATCGCCCATACGGAAGTTGTGGCGCTTGATGGTGCCCTGGAAGCCCTTACCCTTGGTGACACCCTGGACGTCGACGATCTGGCCGACTTCGAAGATGTCCGCCTTGACTTCGCCGCCAACGGCGAAATCGCCGAGCTGCGCGTCTTCAACGCGGAATTCCCACAGGCCACGACCCGCTTCCACCTTCGCCTTGGCGAAGTGGCCGGCTTCCGGCTTGTTGACCAGGGCAGCGCGACGCGCGCCGACGGTCACCTGCACGGCGCTGTAGCCGTCGGTTTCGACGGTCTTGATCTGCGCGATGCGGTTCGGGGTTGCTTCGATCAGGGTCACCGGGATGGAGCGGCCATCTTCAGTGAACACGCGGCTCATGCCGGCCTTGCGGCCCACGAAGCCCAACGAATACTTCTTCGTCATGGTCGTAGTCCTCAGGTCAGCTTGATCTGAACGTCGACGCCGGCAGCCAGTTCGAGCTTCATCAGCGCGTCCACGGTCTTGTCATTCGGGTCAACGATATCGAGCACGCGCTTGTGCGTGCGGGTCTCGTACTGGTCACGCGCGTCCTTGTCGACGTGCGGGGAAACGAGAACGGTGTAACGCTCGATCTTGGTCGGCAGCGGGATCGGGCCACGCACTTGCGCGCCGGTCCGCTTTGCCGTTTCAACGATCTCGCTGGCCGAACGGTCGATCAGACGATGATCGAACGCTTTCAGCCGGATCCGGATCTTTTGGTCCGCCATGGCGGTAGGTTCCTTCGTTAAAAGAGCGACAGACAAAGCCTCTGGGTTGCTTTGTCCCATGAAATTCCTGAATACGGACGACCCACAGTCCTGCAGGCCGCCAAGGTCACTCCATAGACCTCAAAAACGTAGGCAGACCAGTTACCCGGCCTGCCCAGACGTAGAAGCATAATGGCACGCAAGGCAGCTGTCAACAGTCGCCTGTTGACGCCGCCTGAATGGCATTGACCCTTCCTGGTCCGGGGAACACAAGGCACATCCTGTGCCTGCTTTCCCATTTGATACGCCCCGATGCCCTACCCAGGCAACATCGGGGCGCAGATACTACCAGATTACTCGATGATCTTCGAGACCACGCCGGCGCCGACGGTACGACCGCCTTCGCGGATGGCGAAGCGCAGGCCTTCGTCCATTGCCACCGGGTTGATCAGGGTGACGACCATCTTGACGTTGTCACCCGGCATCACCATTTCGACGCCTTCCGGCAGAGCAGCTGCGCCGGTGATGTCGGTGGTACGGAAGTAGAACTGCGGACGGTAGCCGTTGAAGAACGGGGTGTGGCGGCCACCTTCGTCCTTCGACAGAACGTACACTTCGCCTTCGAACTTGGTGTGCGGCTTGATCGAACCCGGCTTGGCCAGGACCTGGCCACGCTCGACGTCGTCGCGCTTGGTGCCGCGCAGCAGCAGGCCAGCGTTGTCGCCTGCCTGACCCTGGTCCAGCAGCTTGCGGAACATTTCAACGCCGGTCACGGTGGTCTTCTGCACCGGACGGATGCCGACGATTTCGATTTCGTCGCCAACCTTGATCACGCCGCGCTCGATACGACCGGTCACCACGGTGCCGCGGCCCGAGATCGAGAACACGTCTTCCACCGGCATCAGGAACGGCTTGTCGATCGCGCGCTCCGGCTCCGGAATCCAGCTGTCCAGGGCGTCGACCAGCTTCAGGATGGCCGGCACGCCGATGTCGCTCTGGTCGCCTTCCAGCGCCAGACGGGCCGAACCGGCGATGATCGGGGTGTCGTCGCCCGGGAAGTCGTACTTGCTCAGCAGCTCGCGCACTTCCATCTCGACCAGCTCGAGCAGCTCGGCGTCGTCAACCATGTCGGCCTTGTTCAGGAACACGACGATGTACGGCACGCCGACCTGACGCGACAGCAGGATGTGCTCGCGGGTCTGCGGCATCGGGCCGTCAGCGGCCGAGCACACCAGGATCGCGCCGTCCATCTGGGCGGCACCGGTGATCATGTTCTTGACGTAGTCAGCATGGCCCGGGCAGTCGACGTGGGCGTAGTGACGGACCGGGGATTCGTATTCGACGTGCGCGGTCGAGATCGTGATACCACGCGCCTTTTCTTCCGGCGCGGCGTCGATCGAGGAGTAATCCTTGAACTCGCCACCGAAGCGCTCGGCACCGATCTTGGTCAGTGCCGCGGTCAGCGTGGTCTTGCCGTGATCGACGTGACCGATGGTGCCGACGTTGACGTGCGGCTTGGTGCGCTCGAACTTACCCTTTGCCATTGTTCTATACCTTGATTGTTCGTAAGTGGTTTCAAGAGAGGCTGAGCGAGGCTCAGCCCTTCTTCATGACGGCTTCGGCGATGTTGGTCGGAGCCGGCTCGTAGTGATCGAATTCCATGGTGAAGGTGGCGCGGCCCTGGGTCTGCGAACGCAGCGCAGTGGCGTAGCCGAACATTTCACCCAGCGGGATCATCGCGTTGATGATCGAAGCGGAGCCGTCACCGGTGGTGTCGGAACCCTGCAGCACGCCGCGACGACGGCTGACGTCGCCCATCACGTCACCCTGGTAATCCTCCGGGGTCACGATCTCGACCTTCATGATCGGCTCCAGCAGCACCGGCTTGGCCTTGGCGAAGCCCTGCTTGAAGGCCATCGACGAAGCCAGCTTGAACGCCATTTCCGAGGAGTCGACGTCGTGGTACGAACCGAACACCAGCTTCACCTTGACGTCCACGACCGGGAAGCCAGCCAGCGGACCGCTGGTGATGGTTTCGCGCAGACCCTTTTCAACCGACGGAATGAATTCCTTCGGGATCACGCCGCCGGTGATGTCGTTGATGAACAGGAAGTCGTCCTTGATGGCCGGAGCCAGCTTCGGATCGGCACGGTCGGCAGCGGTGATCGGCGACAGTTCAATCACGACGTGACCGTACTGACCCTTACCACCGGACTGCTTGGCGTGCTTGTAGTCCGACTTGACGTCGGCCAGGGTGATGGTTTCGCGGTAGGCCACCTGCGGCGCGCCGACGTTGGCTTCAACGTTGAACTCGCGCTTCAGGCGGTCGACGATGATGTCCAGGTGCAGCTCGCCCATGCCCGAGATGATGGTCTGGCCGGATTCTTCGTCGGTCTTGACGCGGAACGACGGATCTTCCTGCGCCAGACGGCCCAGGGCCAGACCCATCTTTTCCTGGTCCGACTTGGTCTTCGGCTCGACGGCCATCGAGATCACCGGCTCCGGGAACGTCATGCGCTCCAGGATGATCGGGGCGTCCACAGCGCACAGGGTGTCACCGGTGGTGGTGTCCTTCAGGCCCACGGCAGCGGCGATGTCACCGGCCAGAACTTCCTTGATTTCCTCGCGGTTGTTCGAGTGCATCTGCAGGATGCGGCCGATGCGCTCCTTCTTGCCCTTCACCGAGTTCAGCACGGTGTCGCCGCCGTTCAGGGTGCCCGAGTAGACACGGAAGAAGGTCAGCGCGCCGACGAACGGGTCGGTGATGATCTTGAAGGCCAGCGACGAGAACGGAGCCTTGTCGTCCGACTTGCGGGTCATTTCGACGGTGTCGTCATCAACGTCCACGCCCTTCACGTCCGGCACGTCGACCGGCGACGGCAGCAGCTGGATCACGCCGTCCAGCATGGCCTGCACGCCCTTGTTCTTGAAGGCCGAGCCGCAGTACATCGGCACGATCTCGGTGGCCAGGGTGCGGGTACGCAGCGCGTTGATGATTTCAGCCTCGGCCAGCTCTTCGCCGCCCAGGTACTTTTCCATCAGCTCTTCGCTGGCTTCGGCAGCGGTCTCGACCATGAACTGGCGAGCCTCTTCAGCCGGGCCCTGCAGGTCGGCCGGGATGTCACCGTATTCGAACTTCATGCCCTGCGAAGCCTCATCCCAATGGATGGCCTTCATCTTCAGCAGATCGACAACGCCCTTGAAGTTGTCTTCAGCGCCGATCGGCAGCTGCATCGGCACGGCAACCGCGCCCAGCTTGGCCTTCAGCTGGCCGACGACCTTCTGGAAGTTGGCACCGGTGCGGTCCATCTTGTTGACGAACGCGATGCGCGGCACGTGGTACTTGTTGGCCTGGCGCCACACGGTTTCCGACTGCGGCTGCACGCCACCGACGGCGCACAGGACGAAGACGGCACCGTCGAGCACGCGCAGCGAGCGCTCCACTTCGATGGTGAAGTCGACGTGCCCGGGGGTGTCGATGATGTTGAAGCGGTGCTCCGGCAGGGACTTGTCCATGCCCTTCCAGAACGCGGTGGTGGCAGCGGACTGGATCGTGATGCCACGCTCCTGCTCCTGCTCCATCCAGTCCATGGTGGCGGCGCCGTCATGCACTTCACCGATCTTGTGGCTCTTGCCGGTGTAGAACAGGATGCGCTCGGACGTGGTGGTCTTGCCGGCATCGATGTGAGCCATGATGCCGAAGTTACGGTAACGCTCGATGGGAGTGGAACGGGCCACGGGAGCCTCTCAGATTTCTTGGATTTCGGATGGCCGAACGCCGCCTTTCGGCGGCCTTCGGATTGGCGCAGTCCTTCTGGGACCGCGAGGCAGCACGCACCGAAGTGGTGCTGCCCTGCCTGTTTTACAAGGCCGTCAAACTCACCAGCGGTAGTGGGCGAATGCCTTGTTGGCTTCGGCCATGCGGTGGGTTTCTTCGCGCTTCTTGATGGCGCCGCCACGGTTTTCCGAGGCGTCGATCAGTTCAGCAGCCAGCTTCTTCGGCATGGTGTTCTCACCACGCTTGCGCGCGGAGTCGATCAGCCAGCGCATGGCCAGGGCCATCTTGCGCGACGAACGCACTTCGACCGGCACCTGGTAGGTGGCACCACCGACGCGGCGCGACTTGACTTCGACCGCCGGAGCGACGTTGTCCAGAGCCTTCTGCACCAGTTCAATGGCGTTGGCGCTGCTGTTCTTCTCGGTGATCACGTCCATGGCGCCGTACACGATCTTTTCGGCGACGGACTTCTTGCCGCTCTGCATGACCATGTTGATGAAGCGGGCGATGGTTTCGCTTCCGTGCTTCGGATCGGGCAGGACGGAACGCTGCGGAGTATTACCCTTACGCGACATAGTGCTCTCTCCTTATGCCTTCGGACGCTTGGCGCCGTACTTGGAACGGGCCTGGCGACGCTTGGCAACGCCGGCGGCGTCGAGCGAGCCACGAACGGTGTGGTAACGCACACCCGGCAGGTCCTTGACGCGACCGCCGCGGATCAGGACCACGGAGTGCTCCTGCAGGTTGTGGCCTTCACCACCGATGTAGGAAATCACTTCTTCCTGGTTGGTCAGGCGGACCTTGGCAACCTTGCGCAGAGCCGAGTTCGGCTTCTTCGGAGTGGTGGTGTAGACACGGGTGCAGACGCCACGGCGCTGCGGGCACTTGTCGAGCGCCGGCGAGGCACTCTTGTAGGTGGTCGCTTGCCGCGGCTTGCGGACCAGCTGGTTGATCGTCGCCATCAGTAGGTTCTTCTGATTGGTGGCCGGAAATCCGGCCAGAGATGCGGAAATGTTAAAGCAGGCCAAAATTCTGGCCTGCTGAGACAGACGATTGTAGCAACCTGCCAGGAAAGCAGTCAAACGCCTCCTGTCAAGCCCGTTCCTGATCCCGGAACGTTACTGGGGGGCCTCCATGTACCCCGTTCAGATTGACAGGGTCGATCGCGGACGATCTCCCTGCCCTTTCCCACTCCCATCGATGGACCGACGGGGTGGTCCGGCCTTGCGGCCGGACCGGATACCTCATTCTTCGCCCGACGCCTGTTCAGCTTCGGCTTCAACCACCGGCGCCTCGACCGCAGCCGGGGTACCGGCCAGGGTCTGCATTTCCGACTCGGTGAGACCGGAAGCGCCGCGACGGCGGTTGCTGTGGTACGCCAGACCGGTACCGGCCGGAATCAGGCGACCCACGATGACGTTTTCCTTCAGGCCACGCAGGTTGTCCGAGGTGCCGCGGACGGCCGCTTCGGTCAGCACGCGGGTGGTTTCCTGGAACGAAGCGGCCGAGATGAACGATTCGGTCGCCAGCGACGCCTTGGTGATACCCAGCAGGACCGGATCGAAGTGCGCCGGCAGCTCGTTGCGGGTCGACAGGCGCGCATTTTCCTCGATAACGCGCTGACGCTCCACCTGTTCGCCGTTCAGGAACTTGCTGCTGCCCTGATCGGTGATCTCGACCTTGCGCAGCATCTGGCGGGTGATCACCTCGATGTGCTTGTCGTTGATCTTCACGCCCTGCAGGCGGTACACGTCCTGGATTTCCTTCACCAGATAGGCCGCCAGCGGCTCGACACCCAGCAGGCGCAGGATGTCCTGCGGGCTCGGCTCGCCGTCCACGATGGTTTCACCCTTGGTGACATGCTCGCCTTCGAACACGATGACCTGGCGGTACTTCGGGATCAGCTCTTCGTGCTCCGAACCATCGGTGTCCTTGATGATCAGGCGCTGCTTGCCCTTGGTGTCCTTGCCGAAGCTGATGATGCCCGAACGCTCGGCCAGCACCGCCGGATCCTTCGGCTTGCGCGCTTCGAACAGGTCGGCCACGCGCGGCAGACCACCAGTGATGTCGCGGGTCTTCGACGCTTCCTGCGGGATCTTGGCAACGACGTCACCCACGCCCACCGGGGCGCCATCCTGCAGGTTGACGATCGAACGCGGCGGCAGCAGGTACTGCGCCGGCAGGTCGGTGCCCGGGATCGACAGGTCGTTGCCCTTGGCATCAACGATGCGCACGATCGGGCGCAGGTCCTTGGCCTGGGTACCACGACGCTTCGGATCGGTGATTTCGCGCGAAGCGAGGCCCGTCAGCTCGTCGGTCTTCTCGATGACGGTGATGCCGTCGACGAAGTCGATGAAGCGGATGAAGCCGGCCACTTCCGACACGATCGGGTGGTTGTGCGGATCCCAGTTGGCCACGGTCTGGCCAGCCTTGATCGCATCACCGTCCTTGGACGTGATGGTCGCACCGTACGGCAGCTTGTAACGCTCACGCTCACGGCCGTGGGCATCGAGCACCGAGATTTCGCCCGAGCGCGACACTGCCACCAGCGAGCCATTGGCGTGCTCGACCGACTTGAGGTTGCTGAACTTGACCGAGCCGGTGGTCTTGACGGTGATGTTGTCGACCGCAGCAGCTCGCGACGCCGCACCACCGATGTGGAACGTACGCATGGTCAGCTGGGTACCCGGCTCACCGATGGACTGGGCGGCGATGACGCCGACCGCTTCACCGATGTTGACCAGGTGGCCACGGGCCAGGTCGCGGCCGTAGCAGCGCGAGCAGACGCCGAAGGCCGATTCGCAGGAGATGGTCGAGCGGACCTTGATGGTCTGCACGCCGGCATCTTCCAGCTTGGCAACCCAGGCTTCGTCCAGCAGGGTGTTGCGGGTGACGATCGGATCTTCGTCGTTGCCCGGCAGGAACACGTCCTCGGCAACCACGCGACCCAGCACGCGGTCCTTCAGCGGCTCGACCACGTCGCCGCCTTCCACGATCGGGGTCATGATCAGGCCTTCGGTGGTACCGCAATCTACCTCGGTGATCACCACGTCCTGTGCCACGTCGACCAGACGACGGGTCAGGTAACCCGAGTTCGCGGTCTTCAGCGCGGTATCGGCCAGACCCTTACGGGCACCGTGGGTGGAGTTGAAGTACTCCTGCACGTTCAGGCCTTCGCGGAAGTTCGCCTTGATGGGCGTCTCGATGATCGAGCCGTCCGGGCGGGCCATCAGGCCACGCATGCCGGCCAGCTGACGGATCTGCGCCTGCGAACCACGCGCACCGGAGTCGGCCATGATGTACAGCGAGTTCATCGACTTCTGGTCGATGGTCTCGCCCTTGGCATTGACCACCTTCTCGGTACCGATGGTGTCCATCATCGCCTTGGCGATGCGCTCGTTGGTACGCGACCAGATGTCGACCACCTTGTTGTAGCGCTCGCCGGCGGTGACCAGGCCCGACTGGTACTGCTCCTGGATTTCCAGCACTTCGGCTTCGGCCTCGGTGAGGATGCCCTTCTTCTCGTCCGGGATCAGCATGTCGTCGATGCCGATCGAGACGCCGGCGCGGGTCGCGTAGGCGAAGCCGGTGTACATCAGCTTGTCGGCGAACACGACCGTGTCCTTCAGACCCAGCTGGCGGTAGCTGGAGTTGATCAGGCGGCTGATGTTCTTCTTGGTCAGCTCGGTGTTGGCCAGCGCGAACGGCAGGCCTTCCGGCAGGATTTCAGCCAGCAGGGCGCGACCGATCGTGGTGTCCACGATCGAGGTCTTGTTCTGCTTGACGCCGTCTTCGTCGGTCACCACCTCGGTGATGCGGACCTTGACGCGCGCGTGCAGTTCCACCACGCGGTTGTCGTAGGCACGCTTCACTTCTGCGATGTTGGCGAAGGCCATGCCCTCGCCCTTCTTGTTTTCCAGCGAGCGGGTCATGTAGTACAGACCCAGCACGACGTCCTGCGACGGCACGATGATCGGCTCGCCGTTGGCCGGCGACAGGATGTTGTTGGTCGACATCATCAGCGCACGCGCTTCCAGCTGGGCTTCCAGCGAGAGCGGCACGTGGACGGCCATCTGGTCACCGTCGAAGTCGGCGTTGAACGCGGTGCAGACCAGCGGGTGCAGCTGGATGGCCTTGCCTTCGATCAGCACCGGCTCGAACGCCTGGATGCCCAGACGGTGCAGGGTCGGCGCACGGTTCAGCATCACCGGATGCTCGCGGATGACCTCTTCCAGGATGTCCCAGACTTCGGCTTCTTCGCGCTCAACCAGCTTCTTGGCGGCCTTGATGGTGGTGGCCAGGCCACGACGCTGCAGCTTGGCGAAGACGAACGGCTTGAACAGCTCGAGCGCCATCTTCTTCGGCAGGCCGCACTGGTGCAGGCGCAGGTACGGACCGACCACGATGACCGAACGGCCCGAGTAGTCGACGCGCTTGCCGAGCAGGTTCTGGCGGAAGCGACCCTGCTTGCCCTTGATCATGTCGGCCAGCGACTTCAGCGGGCGCTTGTTGGTGCCGGTGATGGCACGGCCACGACGGCCGTTGTCCAGCAGCGCATCGACCGATTCCTGCAGCATGCGCTTTTCATTGCGCACGATGATGTCCGGCGCGCTCAGTTCGAGCAGGCGGCGCAGGCGGTTGTTACGGTTGATGACGCGGCGGTACAGGTCGTTCAGGTCGGAGGTCGCGAAGCGGCCGCCATCCAGCGGAACCAGCGGACGCAGGTCCGGCGGCAGCACCGGCAGCACGGTCATGACCATCCACTCCGGACGGTTGCCCGATTCCAGGAAGGCTTCGATCAGCTTGATGCGCTTGGTGAGGCGCTTGAGCTTGGTTTCCGAACCGGTAGCAGCGATTTCCTCGCGCAGGCGGGTCATTTCCGACTGCAGGTCGATGGTGCGCAGCAGTTCGTACACGGCCTCGGCGCCCATCGCGGCGTCGAAGTCGTCACCGTGCTCCTGGCGGGCCTGCAGGTACTGTTCTTCGGTCAGCAGCTGGCGGCGTTCCAGGGCGGTCAGGCCCGGCTCGGTCACCACGTAGGCTTCGAAGTACAGCACGCGCTCGATGTCGCGCAGGGTCATGTCCAGCATCAGGCCGATGCGCGACGGCAGCGACTTCAGGAACCAGATGTGCGCGACCGGCGAGGCCAGGTCGATGTGGCCCATGCGCTCACGACGCACCTTGGCCAGGGTCACTTCGGTGCCGCACTTTTCGCAGACCACGCCGCGGTGCTTCATGCGCTTGTACTTGCCGCACAGGCACTCGTAGTCCTTCACCGGGCCGAAGATGGCGGCGCAGAACAGGCCGTCGCGTTCCGGCTTGAAGGTACGGTAATTGATGGTTTCCGGCTTCTTCACTTCGCCGAAGGACCACGAACGGATCAGGTCCGGCGAGGCCAGCGCGATCTTGATCGCGTCGAAGTCCAGCGTCTGGCGCTGCTGGTTGAAGAGGTTGAGCAGGTCTTTCATGGTGTTCTCCAGAAGGAGGAATGCTGTGTCGATGGGCTTTCAGTTGACTGCCAGCGGCGCGGCGGCGGAGACCGCCGCGCCGGCATGGATCAGTTGTCTTCCAGTTCCATGTTGATGGCCAGCGAGCGGATTTCCTTCACGAGCACGTTGAAGGATTCCGGCATGCCCGCGACCATCTCGTGCTCACCGTCGACGATGTTCTTGTACATCTGGTTGCGGCCCTGCACGTCATCGGACTTCACCGTCAGCATTTCCTGCAGGGTGTAGGCCGCGCCGTAGGCTTCCAGCGCCCAGACTTCCATTTCACCGAAGCGCTGGCCGCCGAACTGCGCCTTGCCGCCCAGCGGCTGCTGGGTGACGAGCGAGTACGGACCGGTCGAACGGGCGTGCATCTTGTCGTCGACCAGGTGGTTCAGCTTCAGGTAGTGCATGTAACCCACGGTGGTGTGGCGATCGAACGCTTCACCGGTGCGACCGTCGTACAGCTGGGTCTGGCCACTGCTCGGCAGGTCGGCCAGTTCCAGCATGCGCTTGATTTCCGCTTCGGTGGCGCCGTCGAACACCGGGGTGGCCATCGGCACGCCGTCGGTGAGGTTACGGGCCAGACGCAGCAGTTCCTCGTCGCTGAACTGCGACAGGTCGACACGGTTGGCCACGTTGGTGTCGTCGTGGTTGTAGATGTCGTCCAGGAACTTGCGCAGGTCGGCGACCGCCGCCTGGGCTTCCATCATCGCCTGGATCTTGCGGCCCAGGCCCTTGGCAGCCCAGCCCAGATGCACTTCCAGGATCTGGCCGATGTTCATACGCGACGGCACGCCCAGCGGGTTCAGCACGATGTCCACGGTTTCGCCCGAGGCCATGTACGGCATGTCCTCGACCGGCACCACGTTGGAGACCACACCCTTGTTGCCGTGGCGGCCTGCCATCTTGTCGCCCGGCTGGATGCGGCGCTTCACGGCCAGGAACACCTTGACCATCTTCAGCACGCCCGGGGCGAGGTCGTCACCGGCGGTGATCTTGCCGCGCTTGTCGGCGAAGCGACGCTCGAACTCCTTCTCGTGCGCCTGGATCTGCTTCTGCGCGCGCTCGATGGCTTCCGAAGCGTCCTCGTCCTTCATGCGCAGGGCGAACCAGTCAGCCTTCTTCAGGCCGTCGAGGAAGGCGTCGGTGATCACGTCACCCTTCTTCAGGCCAGCGCCACCGTTGACCACCTTGCCCACGATCTGCGAACGCAGACGCATGTAGATGGCGGCTTCCAGGATGCGGAACTGGTCGTCGAAGTCCTTCTTGACGCGCTTGATTTCAGACTCTTCGATCTGGCGGGCGCGCTTGTCCTTCTCGATGCCGTCGCGGGTGAAGACCTGCACGTCGATGACGGTGCCGTCCATGCCCGGCGGAACGCGCAGCGAGCTGTCCTTCACGTCCGAAGCCTTCTCGCCGAAGATCGCGCGCAGCAGCTTCTCTTCCGGGGTCAGCTGGCTTTCGCCCTTCGGGGTGACCTTGCCGACCATGATGTCGCCGGCGCGGACTTCCGCACCGATGTACACCACGCCGCTCTCGTCCAGGCGGTTCAGCGCCTGCTCGGAGACGTTCGGGATGTCGGCCGAGATTTCCTCCGGCCCCAGCTTGGTGTCACGCGCGACGCAGGTCAGCTCTTCGATGTGGATCGTGGTGTAACGATCCTCTTCCACCACACGCTCGGAGAGCAGGATGGAGTCTTCGAAGTTGTAGCCGTTCCACGGCATGAACGCGATCAGCATGTTCTGGCCCAGGGCCAGTTCGCCGATGTCGGTGGACGGACCGTCGGCCAGCACGTCGCCGCGGGCGATGACGTCACCCACCTGGACCAGCGGACGCTGGTTGATGCAGGTGTTCTGGTTCGAACGGGTGTACTTGACCAGGTTGTAGATGTCCACGCCTGCGTCGGTGGCGCCAACGATCTCATCCTCGTTGACCTTGACCACGATGCGGGCCGCGTCGATCTGCACGATCTCGCCACCACGACGGGCGTTCACGGTCACACCGGAGTCACGCGCCACGGCGCGCTCGATGCCGGTACCGACCAGCGGCTTCTGCGCACGCAGGGTCGGCACGGCCTGACGCTGCATGTTGGCGCCCATCAGTGCGCGGTTGGCGTCATCGTGCTCCAGGAACGGAACCAGCGCGGCCGCGATCGACACGGTCTGCATCGGCGAGACGTCCATGAAGTGGACTTCCGCCGGCGGCTTCAGCAGCGATTCGCCCTGGAAGCGGCACGGAACGAACTGCTCGGTCAGCACGCTGTCGGCATTGGTCAGGGCGTTGGCCTGCGCAATGACGTACTCGTTTTCTTCGATCGCCGACAGGAACTCGACTTCGTCATAGACCTTGCCGTCCACGACCTTGCGGTACGGGGTCTCGAGGAAACCGTACTGGTTGGTGCGGGCGTACACGGCCAGCGAGTTGATCAGGCCGATGTTCGGGCCTTCCGGGGTTTCGATGGTGCAGACGCGGCCGTAATGGGTCGGGTGCACGTCGCGCACTTCGAAGCCGGCGCGCTCACGGGTCAGACCGCCCGGGCCCAGGGCCGAGACGCGACGCTTGTGGGTCACTTCCGACAGCGGGTTGTTCTGGTCCATGAACTGCGACAGCTGCGAGGAGCCGAAGAACTCCTTGATGGCAGCGGCGACCGGCTTGGCGTTGATCAGCTCCTGCGGGGTCAGGCCTTCCGACTCGGCCATCGACAGGCGCTCCTTGACCGCGCGCTCGACGCGGACCAGGCCCACGCGGAACACGTTCTCGGCCATTTCGCCGACCGAACGCACGCGACGGTTGCCCAGGTGATCGATGTCATCGACCACGCCGCGACCGTTGCGGATCTCGGTCAGGACCTTGATCACGTCCAGGATGTCGGAGCTGTCGCCATGGGCGGCAACCAGGCGCTTGGACTCTTCGTCGTTGCGCTCACCGTAGTACTTGCGGTCGTACAGCACGGCTTCGCCGGTGGTTTCCTTGCGGCCCACGCGACGGTTGAACTTCATGCGGCCGACCGCGGACAGGTCGTAGCGCTCGAAGGTGAAGAACAGGTTGTGGAACAGGTTCTGCGCGGCGTCCTTGGTCGGCGGCTCGCCCGGACGCATCATGCGGTAGATCTCGACCAGGGCTTCCAGCTGGGTCTTGGTCGGGTCGATGCGCAGGGTGTTGGACAGGTACGGGCCACGATCCAGATCGTTCACCCACAGGGTGCCCACGGCATCCACACCGGCCTTGCGGAAGGCCTGCAGCTGCTCGTCGGTGATCTCGTCATTGGCCTGGGCCAGCAGTTCGCCGGTCGAAGCATCGACCACGTCGTGCGACAGGATGCGGCCGACGATGTAGTCGTCCGGCACGGCCAGGGCGGCGATGCCCGAGGCTTCCAGCTGCTTGATGTGGCGCGCGGTGATGCGCTTGCCGGCTTCCACGATGACCTTGTCGCCGTCGGCGAGGTCGAAGCCCAGGGTTTCGCCACGCAGGCGCTCCGGCACCAGCTCCAGCTGGACGCCTTCATCCGGGTTGATGTGGAAGGTGTTGATCTCGAAGAACTCGGCCAGCATCTCTTCGTTGCTGTAGCCGAGCGCGCGCAGCAGAATCGACACCGGCAGCTTGCGGCGACGGTCGATACGGGTGAACAGCGCATCCTTCGGGTCGAACTCGAAGTCCAGCCAGGAACCGCGGTAAGGAATGATGCGGGCGCTGTACAGCAGCTTGCCCGAGCTGTGGGTCTTGCCACGGTCGTGATCGAAGAACACGCCCGGCGAGCGGTGCAGCTGCGAGACGATGACGCGCTCGGTGCCGTTGACGATGAAGGTGCCGTTCTCGGTCATCAGCGGGATTTCGCCCAGATAGACCTCCTGCTCCTTCACGTACTTGATGGCCTTGGTCGACGACTCACGGTCGTAGATCACCAGGCGCACGGTCACGCGCAGCGGGGCGCCGTAGCTCATGCCACGCTGGCGGCACTCACGCTCGTCGAAGACCGGTTCGCCCAGCTTGTAGCCGACGTATTCCAGGGCAGCGTTGCCGCTGTAGCTGGCGATCGGGAAGACCGACTTCAGCGCAGCGTGCAGGCCGTGGTCCGTGCGCTTGGCCGGATCGACGTTTTCCTGCAGGAATTCACGATAGGAATCCACCTGGATGGCGAGCAGGAACGGCACTTCGAGAATCGAGCGCTGCTTGCCGAAATCCTTGCGGATACGCTTTTTTTCGGTGAACGAATAGGACGTCATGAGGTCTTCCACCTTGTTGTGCGGATCGTGCGCCCACGATCCGAAGGGAACTTGAAATTGTCAGTTGGAAGTCGCTGGTATTGCCGGCACCAGCACGCCTTCTCCCGCTACTTCCAACTGCCAACTCGTCTGCATCCACTCCCCCGCTGCCGCGCTCTGCGCTGGCCTGCCGGGGTCTGACCGCAGCCCGTGTTGGGCTTTTTGCCGCTCGTTACATCCACGCGTGGCGTGGATCTACAACCTTGCAACAACGACCAAAGGCCGGGGGCTTACGCCCCCAGCCTTGGCTGCATCGCCGTGAATCGGTGACGATGCAAGGTAACTGCTTACTTGACTTCGACAGTCGCGCCAGCAGCTTCCAGGTCCTTCTTCATCTTCTCGGCGTCGTCCTTCGAAGCGCCTTCCTTCAGGACGCCACCGGCTTCGGCCAGGTCCTTCGCTTCCTTCAGGCCCAGGCCGGTGATGGCGCGGACGGCCTTGATGACTTCGACCTTCTTGTCGCCGGCCGACTTCAGGGTGACGGTGAACTCGGTCTGCTCTTCAACAGCAGCGGCCGGGCCAGCGGCAGCAGCCACGGCAACCGGAGCAGCGGCGGAGACGCCGAACTTCTCTTCGATGGCCTTGACCAGCTCCATCACTTCCATCAGGGACTTCTCGGCGATGGCGTCGACGATCTGTTCGTTGGTAAGGGACATGATAAATACCTTTGGATGATTTTCTGGGTTGAGGTTCCGTCAGGAACCACGGTAAGTCGAAACTCAGGCGGTCTCGGCGGCCGGCTCGGCAGCGTCGGCGGCGACGTCGCCACCACCCTGCTTCTCGCCAACGGCCTTGATGGCGCGGGCAAACATCGTGACCGGCTCGGTCAGGACGCGGGCCAGCATGGCCAGGGCCTGGTCGCGGGTCGGCAGCGAGGCCAGCACGTCGACGTGGCTTGCCGGGAACACTTCGCCACCGATGGCGACGACCTTAGCCTTCAGCTTGTCGTTGCCCTTGGCGGCTTCCTTGATCAGGCGACCGGCAGCGCCGGGCTCCTCGAGCGAGAACGCGTACAGCAGCGGACCAACCATCTGGTCCTGGGCGACTGCGAACTCGGTGCCTTCAACGGCGCGCGAAGCCAGGGTGTTCTTGACAACCTTCAAGAAAACACCGGTTTCACGAGCCTGCTTGCGCATCGCGGTCATCTGGGCGACCGTGGTGCCAGCGTATTCGGCTGCGATCAAGGAGTGGGCCTTGGCGGCGACGTCTGCCAGCTCGGCGACTACTTCTTGCTTCTGGGACAGATTGAGAGCCATTGCACTCCTCCTATTGAACTCCGCTTACGGCTCCTGCCGTGTGCGGTCCTGTGCGGCATCCGTCCTGGACGCCGGGAACATCGGGATGATGTTCCGGGGGTGGGCCGTTCTAGACCTGGAGTGGGCCAACCTGGGAAACCCAGACGTGCGTGAACCAGAAAAACTCCAGAAGGGCACCATCTACGCAGGGTGATTCCGGGGAATCGATTAAGCGCTCATGACTGCTCCGGCGGCGACTCCTTGCCAGATCGAGCTTCCGTGCCCGTCGCCGGTATTGCCACGACCGCGCCTGCGGTCTTTGACGGCTACCGCGGGCGATGCACTGCCAGCGATGCCTTCAAATGTCACGGTCACGGCACCGAAGGTACCGTGACCGCTTGAAACAATTACTTCAGGGTCAGCGACGACTGGTCGACGGTGACGCCCGGGCCCATCGTCGAGCTGACCGAAACCTTCTGCAGGTAGGTGCCCTTCGAGGTGGCCGGCTTGGCCTTGATCAGATCCAGCAGCAGCGCGGTCAGGTTCGACTTCAGCGCGTCTTCGGCGAAGTCGGCCTTGCCGATGGTGCAGTGGATGATGCCGGCCTTGTCGGTGCGGTAACGGACCTGACCCGACTTGGCGTTCTTCACGGCTTCACCCGGGTTCGGGGAAACAGTGCCGACCTTCGGGTTCGGCATCAGGCCGCGCGGGCCCAGCACGGTGCCCAGCTTACCGACGACGCGCATGGCGTCCGGAGTCGCGATGACGACGTCGTAGTTCAGATCGCCGGCCTGCATCTTCTCGGCCAGATCGTCCATACCGACGGCTTCGGCGCCAGCGGCCAGGGCTTCGTCAGCCTTGGCACCGGCCGGAGCGAACACGGCGACGCGGACCGACTTGCCGGTACCGGCCGGCAGCACGGTGGAGCCACGGACCTGCTGGTCGGACTTCTTCGCATCGACGCCCAGGCGCACAGCGACGTCGATCGACTCGACGAACTTGGCCTTGGTGGCGCTCTTCAGGATGTTGATCGCGTCCTCGAAGGCGTATGCCTTGCCCGGAACGACGGCGGCCTTGATGGCCTTCTCACGCTTGGTCTGTGCCATCTTATTAACCCTCCACCACGAGGCCCATGGAACGGGCAGAGCCAGCGATGGTACGCACGGCGGCGTCCAGATCGGCGGCAGTCAGATCCGGTTCCTTCGCCTTGGCGATCTCTTCCAGCTGCTTACGGGTGACCTTGCCGACCTTCTCGGTGTTCGGGCGCTTGGAGCCCGACGAGATGCCAGCGGCCTTCTTCAGCAGGGTGGTGGCCGGGGTGCTCTTGGTGATGAAGGTGAACGTACGGTCCGAGTAGGCCGTGATGATCACCGGAACCGGCAGACCCGGCTCGAGCTTCTGCGTGGCAGCGTTGAACGCCTTGCAGAATTCCATGATGTTCAGACCGCGCTGACCCAGCGCAGGACCGACCGGCGGCGAGGGGTTGGCCTGACCGGCCTTCACCTGCAGCTTGATGTAACCGACAACTTTCTTTGCCATGAGTATGCTCTCCGGGTGCTAGCGCCTTTCGACAACAGGCTCCCCATCGGACCGGGAATCACGCGTCCCGGCATCGCGTTTTGAAATCATGCCGAAGGCCACCTTGCGGCGGCCTCGTCCCACTGGCTTCCCAGCGGGGAGCCGCGCACTATAACAGGTTTTTTCTTCACATGCCTGAAGCGGCACATAAACGGACGAAACCGGGCAGAGCCCGGTTCCCCTTGTAGAGTCGAGCCATGCTCGACTGCACCGCCATCCGGAGCCTGGAGTCGAGCATGGCTCGACTCTACAAGACCGGTCAGACGGCCTTTTCGACCTGGCCGAACTCGAGTTCGACCGGGGTGGCACGACCGAAGATCAGCACCGAGACGCGCAGACGGCTCTTCTCGTAGTTGACTTCTTCGACGACGCCATTGAAATCGTTGAACGGGCCGTCGGTGACGCGGACCATCTGGCCCGGCTCGAACAGCACCTTCGGACGCGGCTTCTCGACACCTTCCTGAACGCGATTCAGGATGGCCTCGGCCTCGGAATCGGCGATCGGCAGCGGACGATCGGCGGTGCCGCCGATGAAGCCCATCACGCGCGGGGTTTCCTTGACCAGGTGCCAGCTTTCGTTGTCGATGCGCGGAATGCCGGCTTCTTCGTGGGTCTCGATCTGGACCAGCACGTAACCCGGGAAGAACTTGCGCTCGGAACGGCGCTTCTGGCCAGCGCGCATCTCGACCACTTCTTCGGTCGGGACCAGGACGTCGCCGAAGCGCTCTTCCATGCCGTCACGGACGATGCGATCACGCAGAGCCTGCGCCACCGACTTCTCGAAGCCCGAATAGGCGTGAACGACGTACCAACGCTTCATGCAATTCTCCTTAGCGGCTCAGGAACCACTGAGTCAGTTTCTGGATCAGGAAGTCGAAGCCACCCAGCAGCAGGCTGAGGATGAGCACCACGACGATCACGACCCAGGTCATGCGGATGGCTTCCTGGCGCGTCGGCCAGACCACCTTGCGCAGTTCAAAGCGCGACTCGGAGAGGAATTCGCGGGTGTCGCGCCCCTTGCCGGTCAGCATGAACACGCCGATACCGCCAACCAGACCGACCACGACCGCCAACGCACGCAGCTGACCTGCCCACGCACCCAGCTGGGCGGCGCGACCAGAGTCGGCGGAGAACCAGAACCAGACGAACAGACCGGCCAGCACCAGCAGCGATGCGGCGACATACTTGACGATATCTCCACCGTGGGCGGAGTTGTCCTTGGAGTGTTCGATCTTGCTATTCATCCGGCTGTGTCTGCTTTAGCGGCCCAGGCCGCTGGATAAGGTGGGCAGATGGCACGCCAGGAGGGACTCGAACCCCCAACCTGCGGTTTTGGAGACCGCTGCTCTGCCAATTGAGCTACTGGCGTACGTTGAAAACTTGCCTTCCCTTAGACGGCGAAGGCGGACCGAGGTTCCCGGCCCGCCATTCGCGTAACCGGCGGCGCTATGCAACCACCGGTACTGCAGGCTTACTCGATGATCTTCGAGACCACGCCGGCGCCGACGGTACGGCCACCTTCGCGGATGGCGAAGCGCAGGCCTTCGTCCATTGCCACCGGGTTGATCAGGGTGACGACCATCTTGACGTTGTCACCCGGCATCACCATTTCGACGCCTTCCGGCAGAGCAGCTGCGCCGGTGATGTCGGTGGTGCGGAAGTAGAACTGCGGACGGTAGCCGTTGAAGAACGGGGTGTGACGGCCGCCCTCGTCCTTCGACAGGACGTAGACTTCGCCTTCGAACTTGGTGTGCGGCTTGATCGAACCCGGCTTGGCCAGGACCTGGCCACGCTCGACGTCGTCACGCTTGGTGCCGCGCAGCAGCAGGCCAGCGTTGTCGCCTGCCTGACCCTGGTCCAGCAGCTTGCGGAACATTTCAACGCCGGTCACGGTGGTCTTCTGCACCGGACGGATGCCGACGATTTCGATTTCGTCGCCAACCTTGATCACGCCGCGCTCGATACGACCGGTCACCACGGTGCCGCGACCCGAGATCGAGAACACGTCTTCCACCGGCATCAGGAACGGCTTGTCGATCGCGCGCTCCGGCTCCGGAATCCAGCTGTCCAGGGCGTCGACCAGCTTCAGGATGGCCGGCACGCCGATGTCGCTCTGGTCGCCTTCCAGCGCCAGACGGGCCGAACCAGCGATGATCGGGGTGTCGTCGCCCGGGAAGTCGTACTTGCTCAGCAGCTCGCGCACTTCCATCTCGACCAGCTCGAGCAGCTCGGCGTCGTCAACCATGTCGGCCTTGTTCAGGAACACGACGATGTACGGCACGCCGACCTGACGCGACAGCAGGATGTGCTCGCGGGTCTGCGGCATCGGGCCGTCAGCGGCCGAGCACACCAGGATCGCGCCGTCCATCTGGGCGGCACCGGTAATCATGTTCTTGACGTAGTCAGCGTGGCCCGGGCAATCGACGTGGGCGTAGTGACGGACCGGGGATTCGTATTCGACGTGCGCGGTCGAGATCGTGATACCACGCGCCTTTTCTTCCGGCGCGGCGTCGATCGAGGAGTAATCCTTGAACTCGCCACCGAAGCGCTCGGCACCGATCTTGGTCAGTGCGGCGGTCAGCGTGGTCTTGCCGTGATCGACGTGACCGATGGTGCCGACGTTGACGTGCGGCTTGGTGCGCTCGAACTTACCCTTGGCCATGGCTGCTTATCTCGAATTCGTCTGAGAGGTGATGCTTAAGATGGTGCTCACGAAAGGAATCGAACCTTCGACCTCTTCCTTACCAAGGAAGTGCTCTACCGACTGAGCTACGTGAGCCGAGTTTTGCATTATGACATGAACTCGATAAGATTCAAAGTTCATCCAATGGAGCGGGAGACGGGAATCGAACCCGCACCATCAGCTTGGAAGGCTGAGGTTCTACCATTGAACTACTCCCGCGCCGGGAATGTCACAACGTGAAACTGGTGGAGGGAGGTGGATTCGAACCACCGAAGGCGTAAGCCAGCAGATTTACAGTCTGCCCCCGTTGGCCGCTTGGGTATCCCTCCTTACCACCCCATTCCGTTGCCGCCGAAGCGTTGCGGTGTGTGGTGGTGAGCCGCTTATTCTGCTGATGGGACGGGGGGCTGTCAACGCTTTTTTCCATCTTTTTCACACGTTGTCGCAAACCCATTGATACGCAAGGTTATTGACCGGGGACCGGCAGGGTCTCGCTGGCGAAAATTGCGACATGGGGGACACCGTCGGCGCCAATCCACCCTCGATACATGCCCTGGGTGTTGAACGGCGCGGCCATTTTGCCGTCTGCGGCGAGCACGATCGCACCGCCGTCGCCGCCCATCTTCGGAATCGTCTCGTTGATCACGCCCCTGCCTGCCTGCGCCGGGGTCTGCCCCTGGTAGCGCATGCGCGCGCAGATCTCGTGCGCGGCCGCGGTGCGGATGTAGTACTCGCCCCAGCCAGTGCCCGAGACCGCACAGCGCGCGTCGGCCCAGGTTCCGGCGCCGATGATCGGGGAGTCGCCCACCCGACCATAGCGCTTGTTGGTCATGCCGCCCGTGGAGGTGCCGGCGGCGAGCTGCCCCTGTGCGTCCAGGGCGACCGCGCCCACGGTACCAAAGTGCTTTGCGGTCTCCAGGTCGGCATGCGCCTGGCCACTGGCTTCTTCCTTCAGCGCGCGCTGCAGCTGCTGCCAGCGCTTCTCGGTGCGGAAGTACGACGGATCCACCAGGGGAATGCCCTGCTCCACCGCAAATGCTTCGGCGCCCTGCCCAACCATCATCACGTGCCTGGACTTCTGCATCACGGTCTGTGCCAGCAGGATCGGATTGCGCACCCGCTGCACGCCGGCCACCGCACCCGCAGCCTGGGTGGCCCCGTCCATCACTGCGGCATCCAGCTCGTTGTGGCCGTCATGGGTGAACACCGCGCCCTTGCCGGCGTTGAAGGTCGGATCGTCCTCCAGCACGGTGATTGCCGCGGTGACCGCGGCAAGCGCCGGGCGACCGGCCGCCAGTTCGGCATGGCCCTTCAGCAGCGCTGCGCGCAACGCATCGCGCGCAGCCTTCTCTTCGGCCGGCGACAGGTCCTTGCGCTCGACGCCGGCGCCACCGTGGATGACCAGCAACGGCGAGGTCGCCGGAGCGGCCTGGGCCAGCAATGGCAGGGACAGCAGCGCGGACAGCGCCAGGCGGAGTTTCATCGGATACGTCTCCAGCAGGTGTAGTGAAGGGTTTGCACGGGTAGTGCCGGCCGCTGGCCGGCAGGGGCTGCATCAGGGCAGACCGGCTTCCGGCCAGCGGCCGGCACTACCGGGAAGGACGATCATTGGCGGACGACTTCAATCTCGCCGTCGCTGATGTCGGCCACCGCCTGATAGTCCGCGTCGGCCTGGAAGTCGTCCAACCGCATGCGGCTGCCGCTGGCAACCACGGTCACCGGCACCGCGTGGAAGCGCAATGGCTCACCTTTGACCAGGCGATCGGCATCACGGCCCGGGCTGACCACCCAGACCTTGCCCTCGCCGTCGGCGCTGTAGACCTGCGCCTGGCCATCCGGCTCCACGCACAGCGCGGTGTCTTCATCGACGCCGATGCCGACGATGTCCGGGTCGCCGCTGTCCTGTGCGGCACGCGCCACGAACACGATCAGGCGACCGAGCCGGTCGCGCTTGTCGAAGTGGGTATCGGTGACCACCCGCTGCAGATAGGGCATCTGCAGGAAGCCGCTGTCCATGGTCACTGCACTGCCCATCGGGTCGGCCAGCGCACCGGCGGAGGTGATGCTGCCGCCATCCATGGCGCCATAGGCGTAGCCGCCGAGGATGGCCAGCCCGGCGCTGGTGCCGGCAATCGGCTTGCCGGCGCGCACATGGGCGTTGAGCGCGCGGTTGAGCGCGGTGCCCTTCCAGAAACGGATGTAGCGCGACTGGTCGCCGCCGGCAATGAAGATGGCGTCGGCTGCGGCAACCACGCGCAGCACGGCCGGATCGTCGGCGCCGCGGCGACTGTCGAACACCAGGGTCTGCACCGCGGTGGTACCGCCGATTTCGCGATACAACCGGTCCTGCAGTTCGTCGCTGCCGGAAGCACGCAGGATCAGCACGCGGCCGTTACCGGCCTGCTTCAGCCACCACTGGAAGGCCTCCGGCACCCATTCGCCGCCCCCCATCAACATCATGGCTGGCGCGCGCGGGCCGGGGCGGGGTGCGTCGAGATCCCCGGCTTCGTAGTAGGCAAAGCCCGGGCCCTGCAGGTCCTGCGCAGGGGCGGCCAACGGCACGGCCAACACCAGCAGCACCAGCCAGGCGATGGGGGCACGCAGGGTCCGATGGAGGCGTCGCATCTTGATCTCCCTGAACAAAATCGACTTGCAAGCGCTTTCACTCTTTGCCAGATAGAGACCCAGTAGTCAAGGACATAAAAAAGGCGTTAAATGCGCGCGCCCATTCCCGAAATCTGAATGGGGGACAGGGCCCCTCCTCTGCGGGCCGGCTTCATTTCCGAGAATTCCTCATGCGTAGAAAGGCGATGGCGTGGTCGATCCAGCTGGCGTTGATGGGCGTGGCTGCTTCCGCGGCGGCCCAGGCACCGGCTTCCTCTTCGGTTCAACAACTGGACGCGGTGCAGGTCACCGGTTCGCGCATTCCGCGCGCCCAGGTGGAAGGTCCCGCCCCGATCACGGTGATCAGCGCCGAGCAGATCCGCTCCAGCGGCTTCACCACCGTGCCCGACGTGCTGCGGTCGATGACCCAGAACGGCGGTGAGACCCAGAGCCAGCAGTCGTCCAGCGGCGCCGACTTCTCGCCGGGCGCCCAGCAGGTGGACCTGCGCGGCCTCGGCCCGAACCACACGCTGGTACTGGTCAATGGCCGCCGCATCGCCGACTTCCCGATGCCGTTCAAGGGCCGCAGCAACTTCACCGACGTCTCCAACATCCCGCTGGGCATGATCGAGCGCATCGAAGTGCTGACCGGCAGTGCCTCGGCCATCTACGGTTCGGACGCGATCGCCGGCGTGGTCAACTTCATCCTGAAGAAGAAGGCCGACGGCACCACCGTCGACATGCGCATGGGCACCACCAGCGAAGGCGGTGGCGAGTCGTTCGACATGAGCCTGGCCAGTGGCTTCAGCCGCGGCAACTTCAACGCCGTGTACAGCGTCGAGCTGCAGTCGCAGACCCCGCTGTGGGCCTATGAGCGCGACATCCAGGATTCGACCCAGGACGCACCGACTGAACGTACGCGTGCCGCTCGTCGCGCCTATCTGCGCACGGACTACAACGACGCCTACCTGGACCCAGGCGCAGCGACCTGCGAAGCGCTCGCCGGGCAGAACCAGGGCAGTACTTACCACGCCTACCGGCCGCGCTCCGGCTGGTACTGTGGCAGCGATACGTCAATCGGCTACGGCACCATCCTCAGCAAGCGCCGCGGCGCCAATGGCTACGCCTCGCTGAGCTACGACTTCGACAACGGCCAGCAGTGGTTCGCCGACGTGCAGCTGGGTTATCACACGATGTCGCTGATGCGCGATGTGACGTCCTGGGGCTACATGAGCTCAGACGGCAATGAAGCGGGCTATTTCAGAAACATTGCCAGCACGGAGGCCGATCAACAGATCGAATCCTGGAACCGCCAGTTTTCGCCGGAGGAAATGGGCGGTCTGCGCAACGGCATGGTGCGCAGCACGCAGAAGACCTTCAGCGTGACCACTGGCTTCAAGGGCAATCTGACCGGCAACTGGGACTACGAGGCCGCGCTGAGCCATTCGCAGTACCAGTCGCGGATCAGCTGGGCGAAGATCATCGCCGCCAAAGCCAATGACCTGTTCCTGGGCCCGCAGTTGGGCGATTACACCGATGATGAAGGCAACGTATTCCCGATTTTCAATGCCGACCCGTCACGCCTGTACCGGCCGCTGACCCGCGCCGAGTACGATTCGATCGCAGCGCGCACCACCTACACCCCGAAGTCGCGCACCGAAACGGCTGCGTTAACGCTGACCAATTCCGCGCTGTTCGGCCTGCCGGGGGGGGATGCCGGCTTCGCCGCGACCGTGGAAGTGGGCCAGCAGGCGTACTCGCTCAATCCCGATCCGCTGGCGACCCAGTACTACTACTACAGCTGGAAGGATTCGGACGGCAACGGTTCGCGCAACCGCTGGGCCACAGCGGCCGAACTGCGCATGCCCCTGCACGAGACGGTCAACCTGAGCGTGGCAGGCCGCTACGACCAGTACCGTTATTCCGGCCACACCATCGGCAAGGCAACCTGGAGCGGCGGCCTGGAATGGCGCCCGATCGACACGCTTCTGGTCCGCGGTTCGTATGGCACCGCGTTCCGCGCACCGGACCTGCACTACGTGTTCGCCGGCCCGGGCAACGACGAGACTGACGTAGTGGATCTGTACGACTGTCGCGCCAATGGCACCGAATGCGACGAAGACGTCAGCATCATCCGCAGCCGCACCGGCAATCGCCAGCTCGACCCGGAAACCAGCACCTCGTGGAGTGCCGGCTTCGTCTGGTCGCCGGCAATCGGCCTGGATCTGTCGGTGGACTGGTTCGACATCGACATGCGCAAGCAGGTGCAGGACATGGACGTGCGCACGATCCTGGCCAGCGAAGCGAACTGCCGCCTCGGCAGTGCCGACATCAACTCGCCGACCTGCGTGGACGCGCTCGACCGCATCACCCGCACCAGTGATGGCCGCCTGTACGGCGTGCGTGTCGCCCCGATCAACGTCGCCCGCGAATCCACCTCCGGCATCGACATCGGCTTGCGTTACCGCCTGCAGACCGGTATCGGCGACTTCATCCTCAACGGCACCCACACCTGGGTGAAGAAGCACGACTTCCAGCGCTACCCCGGCGACCCCATCGAAGATCAGTTCGCGGTCAACAGCGGTTTCGATATTCCACGCACCAAAACCAGCCTGAGCGTGACCTGGGAGAAGGCTGCGTGGTCGGCGACAGTCTACGGTTCACGACTTGGCAAGCTGCCAACCTATGACAGCTACGGCCAGACCTTCGACTGGGACAGCGGTGACAGCCCGTACATCAAGGCAACCTACCGCTACAACGCGTCGCTGCAGTACCGCTTCGACGACCACTCGCGCCTGTCGCTGTCGGTGGTCAACGTGTTCAACAAGATGCCGCCGAAGGACGCCACCTACACCGCGTATCCGTACTACGACGTGTCCTGGTTCGACAGCGTCGGCCGCACCATCAACCTGCAGTACACCCACAAGTTCGGTGGCAGCGCGCTGTAAGCTCCCGCCCAACGTCGATACAGGAGACCCCCGCTTCGGCGGGGGTTCTTCTTTTCCGCCGCCTGAACGGTTCCCGCGCACATGCGACAGCGCGGCTGGCCCGCGGGAGATTTTAGGAAACGGCTGATTCCGCGCCGTCCGCACCGCTCCCTAGCATCGTTGCATGTTCCGCTTCCCTCGCCCTTCGCTGCAGCAGGCCGTGCCATCGACCACCGCGTCGGTGCTGCTGCGCTGCCTGACCGTGAGTGTTTTCATCTGCCTGGCCGCCGCGGCCGGCTTCTACCTGCTCGCAGCGTTCACCGAGGACATCTCGACCCATCGCCGCGAGATGAATGCAGCGGCCTACAAGGCACAGATCTATTTCGACCAGCGCGAAGCGCTGCTGCGGTACCTGGGTGATTCGGTGCTGACCGGTAACCTGGATGCACCTGCGGCAGACAGCGAAGGCATGCGCCAGGTGCCGCTGGATGGTGCTGGCGGCCAGCCCGGTCAGCGACTGCTGCTGTCGACGCGCGCCGAACACACGCTGCAGGCGCTGCAGACGTACCTGATGCTGGTCGATGCAGAGGGCGCGCATTGGCTGGCCGGCGGCGAGGTCGACGTCGACCTGGCGCACCTGCCTTCGCTGCGTGCGCTGCAGGCGCGCAGCGGCAGCCTTGAGGGCGACGCCCCGGTGTACTGGCTGCGCCCAGGGGACAGCGGCGTTGCACTGGCCCGGCCGGTGCAGGCCGGACCCCACCCGACGCAGTGGCTGTTGCTGCTGCTCGATGGTGCAGCAGCGGCAAGCATGATCGATGGCCAGGGCATCGGCGGCTATGCGTTGCTCGATCGTGGCGGACAGCCTGCGCTGTCGAGCCAGGCCCCCCGGCTGGACAGCGCTGGCTGGAAGACACTTCGGGAACGCCAGGACGACAGCTTCGGCACCTTGTGGAGCAGCGGTCTGCCGCGCGGCGTGGCGCTGGTGAAGAGTGTCGGCAATGACGGCTGGCGGCTGGTCTACCACCTGCCGCCGCAGCTGCTGCTGGGTGATCTGGCAGTGCCTCTTCTGATCTGCACGCTGTTGCTGCTGCTGGCCGGCTTCGCACTGCGCCTGCTGCGGCATCGTGTCGACCGCCAGCTGATCCAGCCGGCACTGCAGCAGCACCGTCGCCTGCTGGAGAACCTGGATTTCAGCTCGACGGTGATCGACATGGCGCCGGTCGGCATCTGCGTCCTGCGCCGCAGCGACCGCCAGTTGCTGCTCTCCAACCAGCTGCTGCGCGACTGGCTGGGCGAAGAAGGTGAACACAGCGACTGGCAGGCGCCCTGGCGCGGGCATGCTGGCGAGCGCGGACGTGGACTGGAGTTCACCACCCGCGATGGTCGCCAGCTGCAGGTGCTGCACGCCGCTTGCCGCTACCAGGGCGATGACGTGCTGCTGTGCGTCTTCCATGACATTTCCCGGCACCGCCAGGCGCAGGCAGCGTTGTCATCGGCACGCCAGGCCGCCGATGCGGCCAACCAGGCCAAGAGCGCGTTCCTGGCCACCATGAGCCATGAAATCCGCACCCCACTGTACGGCGTGCTGGGCACGCTGGAACTGCTGGGCCATACCACGCTGGATGCGCGGCAGTCGCAGTACCTGCGTACCATCGAAAGTTCGTCATCGGTGCTGCTGCAGCTGATCAGCGATGTGCTGGATGTCTCCAAGATCGAGTCGGGCCAGCTGAGCCTGGAGCCGAGCGCATTCTCGCCGCGCGAACTGACCGAAAGCGTGTTGCGCAGCTTTGCCGCAGCAGCCACCTGCAAGGGCCTGCAGATCCTGGTCTGCACCGACCCGTGCCTGCCGACGCGCGTCCTGGGAGATGCCGACCGCATCCGCCAGGTCCTTGGCAACCTGCTCAGCAACGCGATCAAGTTCACCGAGCATGGCCGCGTGGTGCTGCGGGTGCGCCAGGTACAGCGCGAAGGTGAGTCCAGTGTGCTGGCGTGGCAGGTCACCGACACCGGCATAGGTATCGCCGCCGAGGAACAGGCGCGGCTGTTCGAGCCGTTCCGCCAGGTCCGCGGCGCCGCCAGTGCACAGGGCACCGGGCTCGGCCTTTCCATCAGCGACCGGCTGGTGCGCCTGATGAGCGGCGAACTGCAGGTGGTCAGCGAACCGGGGCTGGGCAGCAGCTTCAGCGTTCGCCTGCCGCTGCCGGTGCTGGCGGCGGCCGACGATGGTCCGCGGCTGCAGCCGGAACCTCCGATCCTTGTGCGTGGCCGCGACCGCGAACTGGTCGACAGCGCCTGCGGCTGGCTGCAGCGCTGGGGTGCCAACGCCCAGCCCCTGCTGGGTGATCCGTCCCTGCTTGACCATGACGGTGCGATCCTGATGGACGGCGAAGCCAGCACACCACTGGCATGGACGGGCCCACGGGTCGTGGCCTCCATCGACGGCGGTGACCTGCCGATGGTGTCGGCCGATGGCAGCCTGGTGGTGACCCTGCATGGCATGACCGCGATCGGCAATGCTCTGGCCAGCCTCCAGCAACAGCGGGCAGCACTGCCGGAAACCAGGAGTGCGGCACCGCACATGCCGTTGGACCTGCGCGTGCTGGCGGTGGAAGACAATCCAATCAACCGGGTGATCCTGGCCGAGCAGCTGCGCACCCTCGGCTGCGAGGTGGAACTGGCCCAGGACGGCATGGACGCGCTGCAGCGGTGCCGCGAGCAGGCCTTCGATCTGGTGGTGACCGACATCAACATGCCGCGTATGGATGGCCATGCATTGGCCCGACAGCTGCGCGATGACGGCAACCGGGTGCCGGTGATCGGCGCCACCGCAAATGCCACGGCCGAAGAACGCGAGCGCTGCCTGGCCAGTGGCATGCAGGGCTACCTGAGCAAGCCCATCGACATCGCCCGCCTGCGCAAGGCGATCACCGTCCTGCGCCAAGGAGATCCCGCATGACCCAGCGCATCCTGATCCTGGAAGACCAGCCCTTCCAGCGAGGCTACCTCGCCAATCTGTTCGGCAGCAGCGACGGGGTGCAGGTCGATGCCTGCGAGGACGTGGAAGCGGCGATCGCACTCTGCGCCTGCCAAGCCTACGATCTGGTGGTGAGCGACCTGCTGATGCCGGGATAGGACGGCATCCAGTTCATCCAGGCGCTGGCCGCCCAACCGCGCCCACCACGCCTTGCCGTTGTCAGCGCGGCGTCCCGGCGCATGATGACCTCGGCACGCCTGATGGCCGAATCGCTCGGGCTGGAGGTGATCGGCCTGCTGTCCAAGCCGGTTGCCGCCGCCGACGTCGACGCTCTGTTTGAAGCACTGGCACAGTCACGTCCGTCGGCGGACGCCGCTCCGGCACGCAGTACGCTACTCGCCGAACCCGACGTCCAGCAATTGCGTCAGGCGATGGCCGACGGCAGCCTCACGGCCTGGTTCCAGCCGAAGAAGTCACTGCAGTCCGGGCGCGTCGTTGCGGCTGAAGCACTGGTGCGCTGGCGCCATCCGCTGCAGGGAACGCTGGCCGCCGGCAGCTTCCTGCCAGCGATATGCCGCCACGGGCTGGAGGGCGAACTGTTGCGGATGATGCTCAAGGCCAGCATCAAAGCGCAGGCCCGCTGGCGCAAGCAGGGCTTCCGGGTACCGGTTTCCATCAACCTGCCGCCGCACCTGCTGGAGCAGTCCGACCTGCCCGATGAACTGCTTGCGATGACCCTGGCACTGGGCGGCACACCTGGCGAACTGTGTTTCGAGCTGATGGAGAACAGCACCACACGCCATGTCAGTGATTTCTATGCCGGGGCGTGCCGCCTGCGCATGAAGGGCTTCGGCCTGGCACAGGACGACTTCGGGCAGGGCCTGAGTTCGGTCCACAACCTGGTCAACACGCCGTTCACCGAGGTCAAGATCGATCGCGCACTGGTCAGCGGTTGTGCCCGTGATCCGGCCCTGCATCTGACGCTGTCGACCATCATCGCGCTGGCCAACCAGTTGGGCCTGACCATCGTGGCCGAAGGCGTGGAAAGCGATGCCGACCTGGCGGCACTGCGCCGGCTCGGCTGCAGCCAGGTGCAGGGATTCCTGATCTCGCAAGCGCTGCCGTCAGATGAGTTCACTCGCCTGCTGGACGAGGAGGCACCGCGCATGGACGACGTCCATCCGGTCATCCTGCGTTGAAGCCGGCTGCACATCGGCTTCACGGATCCATCAAGTGGCATTGACGATCCTGTCTGTGCAGCAGAACCGGGCGCCCGCCGGGCGCCATACAGTGCCACTGACCGCCCCTTGCTCCGAGACCTGCCATGCCGGCCGAGGCCGCTCCCGTACGCCGACTCGCTCGCCGCTCCCTGCGCGTCCACGCACTGCTGATCGGCGTGGTGGTGCTGGCCACCCTGCAGGCCGGATTGCTGTTGTCCACCGGCACCCAGCTGTTGAACGAAGAGCGCAGCAAGATCGAATACCACTTCCGCCGACTGGATGGAACCCTGCTCGAACAGGAAAGGTTCCTTCGCCAATGGCGACTGCATGATGTCGGTGCGCGCGGCCAGCCGGTGCCGGATGCCAGCGTTGAACTGCAGCGCGGACCCTTGTTCGCCAATTTCGTGCTGATCGGCAACGAGGGCGACGGCGCGGCGTCCCGACCGCCGACCGAGCTGGGTGATCGTTTCCTGCGCTTCTACGGAACGTTCTGGTCGGCTTCGCACTATCCCCCACCACACTGCCTGCTGGTCGATGGACAGGGCACGCGCGGCCTGCTGGCACCCGTACAGATGTCCGGTGCGGATGCGAGCCAGAACAGTCCGCACCACCTGCGCCCGGCGATCGCGGCAATCCACCGGGCAATGCGCAGCCAGCCCGCCCTGCAGCGCGGCAGTATCGCCTGGGTCGCAGTGCCGTGGCGCGATGGACAGACCCGCCTGCTGGCCATCGCCCATGCCCCACAGGATGCACGCCTGTGGGGCGAGAGCAGCGACAGCTCACTGGCGGCGCTGGCCTGCCTGCTCGATCCGGCGCGGGTCGATGACTACCGGCAGGTTCTGGGTGTGCCGGTGTTCCAGCAACTGTCGTTGTTCACTCCCGATGGCCGACCGCTGCTGGGCGATGCCACCGACGCCAGCAATGCGGGAACCTCCTGGCAGGCCGGCATCGCCGGCCTGAAATTCCTCATGCGCAGTGATCGAGGGTGGCTGGCGGTCTACCACGTCAGCTGGCAGCAGGTCCTGCAGCATCCACAGGGTCCATTGCTGGGGGCAACGGTGGTTGCGCTGCTGCTGGCACTGGGTGGCACGCTGGTGCTGCGTGCGTATCGACGTTCGGTCATCGAGCCACTGCGCAGCAACCATGCACGCCTGCTGGAAAGTGAAGCCTTCAGCCGCACCATCCTGGACAACGCGCCGATCGGGCTGTGCCTGCTGCGACGCACCGATGGGACTGTCTTGCTGGACAACGCCCTGGCCCGCAACTGGCTGGGCGAAGATCACCATGCGGGAGGCTGGTACGGTCCATGGCGGCGCAGCGTGCTCGCCGCAGGAGGCACCACGCTCGGCGATGGCCTGGCCTACGCCACACCGGATGGCCGCCATCTGCTGGTGAAGGCGACACCGGCACGCTATCGCGGCGAGCCGGCAGTACTGTGCCTGTTCATCGATCTCAGCAGCCAGCACGAAGCCGAGCAGGTGCTGCAGCAGGCGCGGCGCGCCGCCGACCAGGCCAACCGGGCCAAGAGCCAGTTCCTGGCGACGATGAGCCACGAGATCCGCACCCCGCTGTACGGCGTGCTCGGCACGCTTGAACTGCTGGGCCTGACGCCACTGGATGCGAAGCAGCAGGATTACCTGGCCACGATCCAGCGCTCGTCCTCGACGCTGATGCAACTGATCAGCGACATTCTTGACGTGAGCAAGGCCGAGGCCGGCCAACTGAGCCTTGAGCCCAGCCCATTCGATCCAGTGCGCCTGAGCGAAGACGCGCTGGATTCCTACGCCGCTGCGGCCGCGAACAAGGGATTGCAGTTCTATGCCTGCATCGATGCGGACATACCGACTTCGGTGTGCGGCGATGCAGCTCGGATCCGCCAGATACTCAACAACCTGATCAGCAATGCACTGAAGTTCACCGACAGTGGCCGCGTGGTCGTGCGCGTCTCGGCACGCTGGGAGGAGGAACGCTGCTGGTTGCAATGGCAGGTGACCGATACCGGCATCGGTATCGCCAGCGAGCACCAGTCCCATCTGTTCGAACCGTTCTTCCAAGCCAACCCAGGCACCGATGCGATGCGTGGAACCGGGCTGGGACTGGCCATCTGCGCCCACCTCGCGGCACTGATGGAAGGTCAATTACGCGTGGTGAGCGAGAGTGGCCTGGGCAGCAGCTTCAGTATTGAACTGCCGCTGCCACCGGCGCTGCCAGACCCTCTGCAGTCGCCCCAGCCAAGGCTGCCCGCAAACCTGCAGGTGCAGGTCCGGGGTAGTGCGCGTGAACTGGTGCAATCCCTGTGCGAACGACTGCAGCAACGTGGTGCGACCGCCAGCGTCTACCGGGAGGACATCACGCTACACCTGCCACCGGCGACGGTACTGCTCGACCTGGTACTGGACGGTGAACCACCGGCATGGAATGGCGGTGCGCGCGTGCTCGCCTGCCGTGATGGAGGCGCGCGCGCGCAGCTGATCAACGGCAGCTGGCAAGTGGGCCTGCATCGCCTCGATGCCATTGTGGCCGCACTGGCGACTGCCAGCGGCCAGCCGTTGGCGGCCAGCGCCGAAGGTCGACTGCCGGCAACGCGCCGCTTTGGCCTGCAGGTCCTGGTGGCCGAGGACAATCCGATCAACCAGGCGATCCTGCGCGACCAGCTGGAACAGCTGGGTTGCCGTGCCGTGGTCGCCAGCAATGGCAATGAAGCATTGGGCTACTGGCAGCAGGGTGTGTTCGGGCTGGTGCTGACCGATCTGAACATGCCCGGGCTGGATGGCTACGGGCTGTCCCGCGCACTTCGGGCGCGCGGGGCCGATGTGCCGATCCACGGCGCCACTGCCAATGCCGATCCCGCCGAACGACAGCGCTGCAGGGAGGCCGGCATGCAGGGTGTGCTGGTCAAGCCGATCACGCTTGAAGCACTGCAACGCCTGCTGAGCCGGATCAGCAGCGGGGACGCAGCAGCGTCGCCACCTGCGGACGCCCCGGCACCCAGTACAGCGACCGACCACGACCCTCCGCTGCAGGTACCCGCGAAGATGCGGGCACTGTTCGTACAGACCATGCATGCCGATCTGGACCGCCTGCGTGAGACCATCGCGGCAGCCGACGCCGGAGACGTAGCACAGGTGCTGCACCGCATCCGCGGCGCACTGGTCATCGTTGGCGCGCCTGCGCTGGTGGACAGTGGCCTGCAGATCGAGCAATGCATCGCACGCGGCGACGGGCTGGCCGAGCTGGCCGGACCGTTGAACGGTTTCCAGCGCAGGCTGCTGCGGCTGTTGGATCTTCTGCCCGATGCCCCGCCCCCTTCCCTCCCTGACGACTCGACCCTGCCATGACCACACGGATCCTCATCGCCGACGACCACCCGATCGTGCTTGCCGGCATCCGCGATGTGCTGGCCGGCGAACTGGATCTGGAAATCGTTGGCGAAGCCGCCGACCCGGCCAGACTGATCGAACTGATGACGCAGACCCGGCCACAGGCGGTGATCACCGACTACAGCATGCCCGGTAGCGACCAGCTCGGTGATGGCATCAAGCTGATCTCGTTCCTGCGCCGCAGCTACCCGGACACGCGCCTGCTGGTGCTGACGATGGTCTCCAACCCCTCGCTGGTGGCCGCGATGTATGCAGCGGGCGCGGGCGGCGTGGTGCTCAAGAGCCATGGACTGGGCAGCCTGGTGCAGGCCCTGCGCGTCGTGCTGGCCGACCGCATCTACCGGCCCCCGGGACTGCTCCCGGTGGCCGCCAGCGAACCCGCTGATGCCGATGGAGTACGTGCACGCCTGTCGCCACGCGAACTGGAAGTGATCCGGCTGTTCACCGGCGGCATGAGCGTGCGCGACATCGCGCGCCAGCTGCAGCGCAGTGCCAAGACGGTCAGCACGCAGAAGATCAGCGCGATGCGCAAGCTCGGCGTGGACAGCGACCAGGCACTGATCGAGTACTGCCTGCAGGTCTCGCTGTTCGCCTGAGGCCCACTCCCGGCTGAACCCCGCAGGCTCTGCACGGGGGCCTGCAATGGCTTTAGGAAACGCCTGATTCCATCGGACAGCGCCGATTTCTAGGCTGGACACATCCCGCCATGGTGCGCCTGCCGGTTGTCGCTGCATCACCCTGGGGGACGGAAGCCTGATGGCGCCTCCCGGCGCCGTCACATGTGGCTTCCGCAGCGACGCGGCGTCGCCGCGTCAGTCCACGCAGCCTCGCTGCGCCCTGCCACAGGAAGTCCATCAGCATGAATGCCTCCCCCACACGGCAGCGCCGTGCGTCCGGGTGCGCGCGCGCCACGCGCGTGCCCCTCATCCCCAGCCTGCTGGCCACCGCATTGTGGGCGGCGTTGCCTGCATATGCGACAGAGCTCACCGGCCCGCTGCAGGTCAGTGACGGTGACAGCCTGCAGCTTGGCGCAGATGATGTCCTCAATCACAGCGCGGGCAGTTTCGCACTCACCGTCACCGGTACCGGCAGCAACGCACTGATCGACGGCAGCCGGATCAATGTGACCGGCAATGGCAGCGCTGTGACCGCCGCCAATGGCGGCCAGGTACAGCTGCGCGGCGCAACACTGTCGATCGCACCAGCAACCGGCACGGGCTTCTATGCGTTGTATGCCAATGGTGCCGGCAGCGTGATCGACGCACGCGATGTCGACATCGATACCATCCGCAACGGCAGCGGCTATGCCAGCGTGCAGGCCTACAACGGAGGCGTGATCCGCTACACCGGTGGCCGCATTGCGATGACCGGCGGCGTCGGCACTCTGGTCGGCGCCTCCGGCAAGGGCAGTGAAGTGCATCTGGACAACCTGCAGATGAGTGCCGACAGCGGCGCGCGCCTGCGCGCCGAGAGTGCCGGCCTGCTGACCATCCGCAACAGCCGGATCACCCTCGCCCCCGGCGGCATCCTCGCCGGCATCGCGGTCGATGGCGCGGGCAGCCGCGCCGAGCTGTACGACACCTACATGGACGGCGGCTGGTTCGACATCGGCAGCGGCGGCAGCGTGCTGCTGGAGAACGTGGAAGCGCACTCGGTGGGTGGCAGCATGCGCCTGCTCGGCAGCAGTGCAAGCAAGACCTATTCCAGCGCGGTGATCAACGGCGGCCGCTTCTACACCGTCGGCGGCTATGGCGTGAACATCAACAACTGGGGCCAGCTGACCGCCCGCGACGCCGCGTTCGATGTACGCGATGGCTATTCCGGATTCTGGCTGGCCAGCGACGAGTCGCGCCTGCAGCTGACCAACAGCACCATCGATACCTGGACCGACACCTACGGCTACGGCGTAGAGATCGCCGGTGGCGTCGCCACCGTGCAGGGTGGCCGGATCACCACGCACGGTGATGCGACCTACGGCGTGCGCGTGACCGGTTCCACCGGCAGCACCGCCAGCCGCATCGAAGCGAACGGCAGCGTGATCGACGTGCGCGGCAACGGCGGCGGCGGCGTGTTCATCGGCGGCTCCACCGCCACCGCGCTGCTCGACAACGTTGCGATCCGCAGCGACGGCGAGAACGTGTTCGGCATCGTGCACATGAACACGGCGCGGCTGACCCAGGCCGATCGCCTGGACATCCGCATGACCGGCAGCAACAGCGGCGCCTACCGCTCCTACCTGACCGCGTTCGGCCCGTACTGGAACCGTGCCACCTTCAATGACAGCCACATCGAGACTGCCAGTGGCGCCGCGTTCTGGCTGCAGGGCAGCAACCACGCATTGACCGTCAATGGCAGCGACGTGACCGCAGGCGACGGCAGCGGCCGTTTGCTGCGGGTCAGCGACACCGTGTTCACCGATGGCAGCAGCGTGGCGACCAGCCGCATCGACTTCAGCGCCGACGCCAGTACGCTGCGCGGCGACGTGGTGGTGGACAGCGCAACGGCTGACGTACACATGGTGCTGCGCAACGGTACGCAGTTCAGCGGTGCGCTGCGCGACGATTCCGGCTACCAGGTCGCACAGCTGGCGCTGGATGGCAGCAGCCAGTGGAACGTGCGTGACAGTTCCAGCGTCGGCGCGCTCGAACACGCCGGCACCATCGCCTTCGATGCGCCGGCGGCGGGCGGCTTCAAGACCGTCACTGTCAGCGGCGACTACGTGGGCAACGGGGGCCAGTGGATCTTCAACCGCGCGCTGGGCGACGACACATCGGCGGGCGACCAGCTGGTGATCAACGGCAACAGCAGCGGCACCGCCAGCGTGAGCGTGCGCAATGCCGGCGGCGCCGGTGCGCTGACCCAGGAGGGCATCCGCCTGATCACCGTGGCTGGCCAGTCGGATGCACAGTTCAGCCTGCAGGGCCGCGCGGTCGCCGGCGCCTACGACTACTTCCTGTTCAAGGGCGGCGTGTCGACCCCGGACGATGGCAACTGGTACCTGCGCTCGGAATACGTGCCGCCGGTCGATCCGCCGGAACCCCCGGTCGACCCGCCACAGCCGCCAGAGCCTCCGGTCGACCCACCGGCTCCGCCGGAACCGCCGATCGATCCGCCGTTGCCGCCGGAGCCGCCAATCGATCCGCCGCGCCCGCAGGTGGAACGCCCGGAACCGGCGGCCTACCTGGCCAACCGCAGTTCCGCGCTGGGCATGTTCCGGCACAGCCTGCACGACCGCGCCGGTGATCCCGCCACCCAGGCCGGTGCCAGCAGTGACGGCGTGGCCTGGATGCACCTTCGCAGTGCGCAGCCCGACAGCCACGACCGCAACCGCCAGGTCCAGGTCGATGGCCAGACCAGCAGCGTGCTGGTCGGCGGCGGACGCCGCTTCGAGGTGGGGGGCACGGGCGAACTGCAGGCAGGTGCGATGCTCGGCCATGGCCGCGCGCGCAATGACAGCCGCTCGCAGGTGACCGGCTACACCGCGCGTGGCGTGGTCACCGGCACCAGCGTGGGTGCCTATGCCACCTGGCTGCAGGATGCGCGCATGGAGGGCGGCGCCTATGTGGATGGCTGGCTGCAATACGGCCGCTTCCGCAACAGCGTGCAGGGCGAAGGCCTGCAGAAGGAGCGCTATGACGCCCGCAGCTGGAGTGCGTCGGCCGAGGCTGGCTATGTGCTGCCACTTCAGCGCAGCGCGCAGCGCGGCGTCTATCTGGAACCCCAGCTGCAGGTGGTGCACAGCCGCTATGACAGCGACCGCGTGGTCGAAGCCAACGGCACGGTGGTCGAGGACCGTGGTGGTGGCGAGACCAGTACCCGCCTCGGCCTGCGCCTTTACAGCCGTGGGCTGAGCCCGGCGCAGGGCCAGGTGCACCCGTACGTAGCGGTGAACTGGTGGTCCGGTGGCAATGGCGCAGGCCTGGCAATGGACGGCGAGCGGCTGCAGCGGCAGCTGCCGCGCGACATCTACGAAGCCAAGGCCGGCGTGCAGGTGGATCTGTCCGGCGGCTGGCGCGGCTGGGGTGAACTGAGCCGGCAGAGCGGTGGCATGGGCTTCCGCGATGTCGGTGCCCAGCTGGGTCTTTCGTACAACTGGTGATGCGGGAAGAACCCGGCAAGGGAGTGCCGGGTTCTTTTTTCCACACGCGGCGTGGAAAGCGATGGGGGTTTGATGTGGACAAGTGCCTGCGAACCGCACGTGGCAAGCGTTTCAGGGCGTGGCTGTTTTTTGTCCATGCCCGTTAGAGGTTTTCCACACCCGTCGTGGAGAGTGGTTGGGATTTGATGTGGACAAGTGGGTGGGAGTGTTGCCACGCAGGCGTTTCGAAGTGTGGTGAAACTTTGTCCACGTCGCGCGGGCAAGCCCCTGTAGCCCCTGTAGAGCCGAGCCCATGCTCG